>CAZBQQ010000036.1:3561-25800 GCA_964493965.1 uncultured Solibacteraceae bacterium | reverse complement strand
GGATCGCGGGCCTGGTGATGGCGCTGTTCGCGCTGACGACTTTGAAGTTGAGGTAGGGCACAACACTTTGGAACTTGCGGGAAAGAAAGTCGTGGTGGCGGGGCTGGCCGCTTCGGGGCTGGCGGTGGCCGAGTTTCTGGCCGCGCGGGGAGCGCGCGTGGCGGCGGTGGATGTGAAACCGCTCGCGGACTTGAAAGGCGTCGCGGAGGCGCTGGAGCGGCTGGGCGTGCCGTTCGCGCTGCAATCCGCGGAGGCGTTCGCGGGCGCGGACGCCATCGTGATCTCGCCGGGCGTGCCCGCCGACATCGACGAACTGCAGCAAGCTCGGAAGCGCGGCATTCCGGTGCTGGGCGAAGTGGAATTGGCGGGCTGGTTCCTCGAGGGGAACACCATCGGCATCACGGGGGCCAACGGAAAAACGACCACCACGGCGCTGGCCGGCCACATCCTCGAGCAGGCGGGCGTGCCCGTGCAGGTGGGCGGCAATATCGGGAAGCCGGTGACGGCGATGGTGGGCAGTTCACGGGCCGATCAGTGGAACGTCCTCGAGCTCTCCAGCTTCCAGCTCGAAACTATCGAACGTTTTCGCGCGCACATCGGGGTATGCGTGAACGTGACGCCGGACCATCTCGACCGCCACCACACCTTCGAGAATTACGTCGCCGCCAAGGGGCGCCTGTTCGAGACGCAACAGCAGGGCGACTTCGCCGTCCTCAACGCCGACGATCAGACTTGCGTCGGCTACGCCTCGCGCACGCGCGCCACTCCGGTGTGGTTCAGCTTCCAGCGGGCCGGCCAACCGGGCATGTATGCGGATTCACGGCAGGTTTTCTACGACGGCACGCCGTTCCTGGCGGTCGCGGAGATTCCGCTGCGCGGGCGGCACAATGTGGAGAACGTGATGGCGGCGGCGGCCGCGGCTCATCTGGCGGGGGTTCCGCTGGAAACGATTGCGGCGGCGGTGAAGAGCTTTCCCGGCGTCGAGCATCGCATCGAGTTTGTCCGCAAACTGGACGGGGTCGATTTCTACAACGACTCGAAGGCCACCAATGTGGATGCGACTCAGAAGGCCATCGACGCGTTCCCGGGCGGGCTGTGGATCATTCTGGGCGGCAAGGACAAGGGCAGCGACTACACCGTTCTGCGCGAGCCGCTGCGCCAAAAAGCGAAAGCAGTGCTGTTGGTGGGAGCCGCGGCGCCGAAGATCAAAGCCCACCTGGGCGATGCCGTGCGGCTGATCGAAGCGGGCACGATCGCCGATGCCGTGCGCGCCGCCTGGCGCGAAGCTGCCGCGGGCGACACCATCCTGCTGGCTCCGGCCTGCGCCAGCTTCGACCAGTTCACCGGGTACGAGCAGCGCGGCCGGGTGTTCAAGGAACTTGTGCGGGCTCTGGAGTCGAGAGGCTGATATGGCACAGCGTGTACGGACCGATTGGGTGCTCTTCTGGGTGGTGATCGTCCTGGTGTGCTTCGGGCTGGTGATGGTCTACAGCGCGTCGTCGGTGGTGGCGCAGCAGAAGTTCGGGTCGAGCCTCTATTACATCTACCGCCAGCTGGCGTGGGCCGTGGTCGGGTTCGTGGCCATGATGGCGTTGAAGCGCCTCGACTACCGCAGGCTCAACAACCAGGCTTGCGCGTTCGCCGGGATCATGGTGGTTCTGCCGCTGCTGGTGCTGGTCTACTTCCTCGATGGGCACGCGCACCGCTGGCTGCGCCTGGGGCCGGTGGGCATACAGCCGTCGGAGTTCGCGAAACCGGCGCTGATCCTGTTCCTGGCTTACTTCGTGACCGAGCGGGCGAAGAAGATCAACAATCCGCGGACGCTGGCGGGCGGCCTGATCACGGTCGGCCTGCTCGCCGTCACCGTGGTGGCGGCGGACCTGGGGACGGCTGCGGTGCTGGTGGCGAGCGCGGCGATCGCGTTCTACGTAGCGGGCCTGGACAAGAAGTACATCCGAATGGCGATCCTGGTGGGAGCGCTGGGCGTGGTGGCCGCGGTGGCGGTGAAACCGTACCGGCTGGTGCGCATTTTCGGTTTCTTCGATCCCGAATACACGACGCTCGACCGGTTCGCCTGGGGGGCGAAGGTCAAAGCGTACATGCAGCAGTCCTCTTACAACCGCGATCCGGGCTATCACGTGAGGCAGTCGAAGATCGCGGTGGGAAGCGGCGGGCTGACCGGGCTCGGCCTCATGCAGGGCAAACAGAAGCTGCTGTATCTGCCGGAGGCGCACACGGATTTCATCTATGCGGTAGTGGGGGAGGAACTGGGCCTGGTGGGCTGCGCAGGTCTGGTGGCGCTGTTCATGGTGGTCCTGTGGCGCGGGCTGCAACTGGTGCGGGCGGCGCCGGACGATTTCGGGCGATACCTCGCGCTGGGGGTCACCTCGATGGTGGTGGTGCAGGCGCTGATGAACATGAGCGTGGTGTTGGGCATGGCGCCGACTAAGGGAATTCCGCTGCCGATGATCAGCTACGGAGGCAGCTCGCTGCTGAGCACGATGGCGTCGATGGGGCTGCTGTTGAGCGTGAGCGAGCAGGCGGGATGACAGGGAATCTGGAGCGGCCCTCCCGATGAAGTTCCTGATGGCGGGCGGCGGCACCGGGGGGCACGTGATTCCGGCGCTGGCGGTGGCTCGGCAGTTGAAGGCGCGAGGGCACGAGCCGTTCTTTGTGGGGACGGCGGCGGGCCTGGAGGCGAAGCTGGTGCCGGAGGCCGGGTTTGCGATCGAGTTTGTCGAGATCGGCGGGCTGAATCGGGTCGGCCTGGCGCGGACTTTGCGAACGCTGGTGCAGTTGCCGGTGGCGACGGCGCGGATGGTGGGCCGGTTGGGCCGGTCGAGGCCGGCGGCGATCTTCAGCATGGGAGGGTACGCGGCTGGCCCGGTGGTGCTGGCGGCGGTGGTGCGGCGGATTCCGATGGTGCTGATGGAACCAAACGCGGTGCCGGGGATGACGAACCGGTGGATCGGGCGGGTGAGCAGGCGCGCGCTGGTCAACTTCGAAGAGACGGCGCGCTACTTTCCGCGGGGGAAGGCCGAGCTGACGGGCATTCCCGTGCGCCCCGAGTTTTTCGCGATCCGGCCGAAGCCGCGCGGAGAGGCGCTGGCGGTGCTCATCACGGGCGGTAGCCGCGGATCGAGGACTCTGAACAACGCCGCGCGGGAGAGCTGGCCGCTGTTCCGGAACGCGGGGTTCCGGGTGAGCCTGACGCACCAGACCGGCCGCGAGGCGTACGCGGAGATCGCGCGCGAGTTTGCCGAAAGCGGGCTGGAGGGCCAGGTGGCGCCGTTCATCGAGGACATGCCGGCGGCGTTCGCGGCCGCGGACCTGGTGGTGTCGCGGTCGGGCGCCGGCGCGGTAGCCGAAATCGCGGCGGCCGGGAAGGCGGCGATCCTGGTGCCGTTTCCGTTCGCGGCGGACGATCACCAGGCGCGCAACGCCGAGGCACTGGCCCGCGAGGGGGCGGCCCGCATGGTGGCGGACCGCGAGTTTACGGGAAAGAGGCTGTTCGACGAGGTCGGCGCGCTGGCCGGCGAGGCGGGCGCGATCGAGAAAACGGGCGAGGCGGCGCGGAAATTTGCACGGCCGGGAGCGGCCGCGCGCGCGGCGGACATTCTGGAGGAATTGGGGAGGCTGAAGCCCAATGCCACTTAGTCTTCCGAGATGCGGACAGCCTGAATGCGGCGGCTCTCCCGAGCTGCGCCGGACGTCCACGTCCGGCTTCCTTGGTTTCAGGGAGTTGGACGGAGGCGGGTCTGGAGACCCGCTGCAGGACTGGAGTCCTGCCCCACGGTTTCTGCCCGGTCTTGCGAAAACGAAGTGGCATTGGGTTGTCAACCTGCCCCACGGTTTTCGCTGGATTCCGACGTCTGAAGCCTGCCCCACGATTTTGGTTGACAGGAGAGCCGGAAGCCGAAACAATAGCATAAAGAAATGTTTTTTCGCCGCGGATCGAGAAGGCGGTGGAGGGGGCGCCGGAGCGGGCGGGTTTCATGCTCTCCGTGTGCCTTATTGCGGCGGCTTCCGCGAAACAGGGTGAAGCGTTGACGAAGATGTTTCTTAAGCCCCAACACCTGCACTTTGTGGGCGTCGGGGGCATCGGCATGAGTGGCATCGCCGAAGTTCTGCTTGAACTCGGTTTCACCATCAGCGGCTCGGACGTCAAGCTCACCGCCACCACCGACCACCTGGCCAGCCTGGGCGCCCGGATCTACGAGGGGCACGCGGCCTCGAACGTCGGCCTGGCGCGGGCGGTGGTGATCAGCTCGGCGGTGCGGGAGGACAACCCGGAGGTCCTGGAAGCCCGGCGGCTCCAGATCCCGGTGATCCCGCGCGGCGAAATGCTGGCCGAACTGATGCGGCTGAAGTTCGGGATAGCGGTGGCGGGGAGTCATGGGAAAACCACCACCACCTCCATGCTGGCCACCATCCTCAGCCACGCGGGGCAGGACCCGACCGTTGTGGTGGGCGGCAAGCTCAAGGCTTTCGGCGGAACGAATGCGCGGCTTGGCCAGAGCGATTTCCTGGTGGTGGAATCCGACGAGAGCGACGGTTCGTTCCTGAAGCTCTCCCCGATTTACGCCATCGTCACCAATATTGACCGCGAGCATCTGGACCACTACGCTTCCATCGACGAGATTCGCGCGGCGTTCACCGAATTCGTCAACAAGGTACCGTTCTACGGCGCGGCGGTGCTGTGCCTGGACGATGAGAACGTGCAGCGCATCCTTCCTGATGTGAACCGGCGCACCATCACCTACGGCACGCGGGCGCAGGCGGATTTCCAGGTGACGGAGTGCGTGGCGGAACATCTGGCGAGCACTTTCCGGCTGCGGGCGCCGGGCGAAGACCTGGGCGAGTTCCGCCTGCACGTGCCGGGAGCGCACAACGTGCTCAATGCAACCGCCGCGGCGGTCATGGCGCGCGAACTGGAGATTCCGGCCGATCAGGTGCGCGAGGCGCTGGCGAGTTTTGCCGGCCCGGATCGCCGCTTCCAGATCAAGGGCCAGGCGCGTGGCATCACGGTCGTGGACGACTACGGCCACCATCCCACCGAGATCCGCTCGACGTTGATGGCGGCACGGCAGTGCAATTACCGCAAGATCCTGGTCATTTTCCAACCTCACCGCTACTCTCGCACCCAGTTCCTGATGGACGACTTCGCGCGCTGCTTCTACCAGGCCGATGCTGTATTTCTGATGGACATTTACGCCGCTTCCGAGAAACCAATCGAGGGCGTCACCGCCGAGGTTCTGGCCGATCGCATTCGTGCGTACGGCCACCGCTCGGTGGAGTATGTGGGCACGATCGACCGCGCGGTGGAAGCGGCACTGGCGGCGGCGGGCCCAGGCGACCTGATCGTTACGCAGGGCGCAGGGAATGTCTGGCAGGCGGGCGAGCGCATCCTGGAGCGCTTGCAGGCGGGGTGTTGAGATGGCGCAGAGAAACGCAGCGCAGCTCGAACTCGAAATGCCGGAGGAGCCATCGGTGGGGTCGCAGCCGCCGGCTCCGGCGCCGCGGCGCGTGCGCGCCAAAGCGGAGGGGCGACCCGGCTGGCGGGCCCGGTTCCGCCGGATCCTTATCTGGACCGGGGTGGGCGTGGGCGTGCTGGCGGTGATTGCCGGCGCATATCAGGTCGACCAGTTCCTGGCGAGCGACCTGCGCTTCATCCTGAGGGACGCGAATTTTCGCGTCACCGGGCTCCAATACGCGCCGCGCGGCGAGGTCACACGCGTGTTCGCGCGCGATTCCGGCCGCAGCGTGTACCTGGTGCCGCTGGCCGAACGGCGGCGCAGCCTGATGGCGATCGACTGGGTCCGGGACGCCACGGTGTCGCGGCTGTGGCCTAACCGGCTGGCGGTCACGATCGTCGAACGGCGCCCGGTGGCCTTCGTGGTGCTGGCGCAAGAGACCGCGCTGGTGGACGCCGATGGGGTCATTCTGCGGGCGCCGGAGAAGGCGCGTTTCAGCCTTCCGGTGCTGGCGGGGATCACGCGCCAGCAGCCGCGCGACGTCCGCCGGGAGCGCGCGGGCGCGATGGTGGGCCTGATGCGGCAGGTGCCGGGCTACGCCGGCCAGATCTCGGAGGTCGATGTAAGCGACCCGGACAATCTGGTGGTCATCGAGGTCGTGCAGGGCCGCGCCGTGCGGCTGCTGCTCGGCAATCGAAACTATCTTCAACGCATGAACAACTTCATGGACCACTATTCCGACATTGTCCGGCGGGCGCCCGGCGCGCGGACCTTCGACCTGCGCCTGGACGACCGAATCACGGCTCAGAACGGAGGCGCCGATGGCCACTAAGCACGTCCTTGCGGCGGGATTTGACGTGGGCAGCGCCTGGACGCGCTGCGCCATCCTTCTGCTCGAGAACGCCAGCGTCAAGCTCCTGGGGCACGGCGAAGCGCCGTCACAGGGGTGGAAGAAGAGCCGCGTCACCGACCAGAACGAGGTGGCGGAGTCGATCCGGGCGGCGCTGGCGCAGGCGGAGTCCGAGGCCGAGGTTTCGATCGGCTCGGCGGTATTCGGGTTGGGCGGCGCGGGAATCGCCAGTTCGAACGCGCGCGGCGGCTTGGAGATTGGCTTTCAGCGCCAGATCGACCAGAACGACATCAACAAGGTGATGGATCGCGCCGCGCGGGTGCAACTGCAGGAAGACGAGATGCTGCTGCACATGTTCCCGCGCGACTTCGCCGTGGACGGGCGGCCGGGCTATCGCAACCCGCGCGGCATGATTGGCTCGCGCCTGGAAGTGTTCGTCCACCTGGTCACATCTTCCGCGCACGAGCACCGCAGCCTGGTGGGCGCCGCCAACCAGTCACACCTGTTGGTGGAAGAGACGGTCTTCGAGCCCGTGGCCGGCGCCTATGCGGCCATCATGCCGGACGGCCGCGAGGAAGGGATCGCGCTGATCGACATCGGAGCGCACTCCACCGACCTGGCAGTCTATTTCGGCGAGGTGCTCATCTATTGCTGCAGCCTGCCGGTGTGCGGCGACCACTTCACCACGGATGTGGCGCACGGCCTGCTGGTCTCGACCGAGGACGCCGAGTGGATCAAGGAACAGCAGGGTTGCGCCATGGTGAGCCTGACCGGCGACAACAGCCTGATTGAGGTACCGTCGGCCAATGGGCGGGCCCCGCGGGAGACCCGGCGGCGCGAGCTGAACATGATTCTGGAGGCGAGGGCCGTCGAGCTGTTCGAGTACGTCCAGAAGGAGCTCGAGCGGATCGGGATGGAAGAGGTTCTGGTGGGCGCCGTGCTCACGGGCGGCGGCTCGCGGCTGAGCGGCATGTGCGATATCGCGGACACGGTGCTGAGCTGCCAGGCGCGCATCGGGCTTCCGGTCGGCATCCTGGACTGGCCGAAGGACATCGAAACGCCGGTGTGGAACACGGTGGCCGGACTGGCGATGTACTCGGCGCGGCTCAAGCTGCGGGCCGAGCTGGACCGGCGCAAGACCGGCATCTTTGGAGGCATCTTCCGGTAGCGGACTGCCGGCGAGGATTCTATGAACCTGAAATTCGAGATGGAAGACGAAGGCGTCGCGTCGGCGGCGAGGATCAAGGTGATCGGCGTCGGTGGCGGCGGGTCGAACGCCGTGGCGCACATGATGGCGAGCGGCCTCGAAGGCGTGGAGTTCCACGTCATGAACACGGACATCCAGGCGCTGCGCGCTTCTCCGGTACCGAACAAACTGGCGATCGGCTGCAAGATTACGCAGGGGCGCGGCGCAGGGGCGGATCCGGAGATCGGCAAGCAGGCCGCACTGGAAGATACCGAGCGCATTTCGGAACTCCTGCAGGGGGCGGACCTGGTGTTCGTCACCGCGGGCATGGGGAGCGGAACGGGCACGGGTGCGGCGCCCGTCGTTTCGGGCTTCGCCAAGGAAATGAACGCGCTCACGGTGGCGATCGTCACCATGCCGTTCGCTTTCGAGGGAGAGCGGCGCTTACGGCAGGCCGAAGCGGGACTGGCGGAACTGGCTGGGAACGTCGACACGGTCATCACCATCCCGAACGAGCGGCTGCTGGCGCTGGCGCCCCGCGGCACGAGCATCCTCGAGGCATTCAAGATGGGGCACGACTTCCTGCGCCGGACCGTGCAGGACCTGGTGGAGATTGTCACCACGTCGGGCTTCATCAACCGGGACTTTTCGGACGTGCGCTCGACGCTGGTGGGGATGGGCTACGCCGTCCTCGGCACGGCGACCGCACGCGGCGACAACGCCGTGATCGAGGCGGCGCGGCAGGCGATCTCGTGCCCGCTGATCGACCAGACCGGCATCCGCGGGGCGCGCAACATCCTGCTGAACGTCACCGGTTCGGCGCGCCTGGGGCTGCACGAGGTGAACGACGCGTGCCAGATGATCCGCCAGGCGGCGGGGCGCAACGACGTGCAGGTCAACTTCGGACTGACCTTCAACGAGGACATGGCCGATAGCGTGAAGGTGACCTTGATTGCCAGCGGGTTCCCTGAGCGCGGGCAGATGATGGAGACGGTCGAGGAGCAGTCGGCGTCCCAGTCCGGCTGGCTTTCGGAGTCGCAGCCGGAGGCCCCGGCGCCGGTTCCTGTTCCAGTCGCGGTGCCCGAGCCGGTGGCGGTGGCCGTGGAGACCAAGCCGCCCAACGGCACTCCGGCGTTGCCGCCGGTGGAAGAGCTGGACGATCTGGACAAGCCGGCGTACCTGCGGCAGCGGCGGGTGCTGCACTAGGAAGGGGCCGCGGGAGGTCGTTGTCTCATTACACAGTTACACATATACTGTGTATATGAAGAACATCACCCTCAGCGTGGATGACGACGTTCTGGCTGCCGTACGCCGGCATGCCGCCGAGCGCGACTCCACCGTCAATGCGCTGGTGCGTGAGTACCTGACGAACCTCGCCGGGCATCGGGACCGCGCACGACGCGCTCGATCGAGGCTGCGGCAGTTGAGCAAGCAATCCCAGGGGCGGCTCGGCAAGAAGACCTGGACCCGCGAAGATCTGCATGAACGCTAAGGTCTTCTTCGATACCAACGTTCTGGTATACGCGGCGATTGGAACGGGCAAGGAAGAACTCAAGCGGAAACGCGCACTGGACCTGATCCAATCGGAGGACTTCGGCACGTCGGCTCAGGTCTTGCAGGAGTTCTTTGTCACCGTAGTCAAGAAGGCACTGCGTCCGCTGTCCGCCGCCCAAGCTCTGGAATGGATTGAGCAGTGGGCGGCGTTTCCCTGCCAGCCCATTGACCGGGAGCTGGTACAAATAGCCGTGGCGCTCTCCCAGCGCTTTGCGATCTCTTATTGGGACGCCGCGATTCTCGCCGCCGCGGAGGCTCTGGGAGCGCGCCTCGTCTATTCCGAGGATCTGAACGACGGACAGCAGTACGGGCAGGTCCGTGTAGTGAACCCATTCTCTTGATGGATCCTGCCGTCTCAGCCAAGGGCCCGATCGTTTTCCCCCTCCGGTAAACGATGTATCATTGAGTGTTATTGCGCCGGAGGTGAGGATGAAGGGCGTTGTGCTGGCCGGCGGAACAGGGACCCGTCTGCTTCCGCTGACAAAAATCACCAACAAGCATCTGTTGCCGATCTATGACCGGCCGATGGTCTACTACCCCATCCAGGCACTTGTGGATGCTGGGATCCGGGACATCATGATCGTCACTGGGGGGAGAAACGCCGGCGACTTCCTTCGGCTGCTCGGCAACGGCAAGCAGTTTGGGCTGGCGCATCTGAATTACGCCTACCAGGAGGGCGAGGGCGGCATTGCCGAGGCACTCGCACTGGCCGAGCACTTCGCGGACGGCGAGCGCATCTGCGTGATCCTGGGCGACAACATCATCGAGGGCTCGATCCGCGAGGCGGCGCAGGCGTTCGAGAAGCAGGCGGCGGGCGCGCGCATCCTGCTGAAGCAGGTGCCCGACGCGGGACGCTTCGGCGTGGCGGAGCTGCGAGACAACCGCGTGGTGGGGATCGAAGAGAAGCCCAAGCAGCCGAAGTCGGACTACGCGGTTACGGGCATCTATATGTACGACGAGTCGGTGTTCAGCAAGGTTCGGGTGCTGGTTCCTTCCGACCGCGGAGAGCTCGAGATCACCGACGTCAATAACGCGTATATCCGGGAAGAATCGCTGGAGTTTTCGTTTCTCGAAGGATGGTGGACGGACGCGGGCACGTTCGACTCGCTGCTGCGCGCGGGCAACCTGGTGGCGCAGATGCGGCGCCAGGCGGAAACTGTCGCCGTGGCCGCCGAGGTCTTGCAACGATGACCGGAGCGATTGCCGCGGCGGGCGGGATCGAGCTCGTTTTTCCCTGCTGTGAAAAGGGAATCGGCTCGCTGATCCGGGAGCCGGACTCGTCTCTGCTGATCGCAGGGGTGCGCGTCGTGCCGCACCAGTTGTGGCCGGACGACAGGGGCTACTTTCTCGAACTCCTGCGCATCGGCAAGGGGCTCGTGGCCGAATTCTCCGCGGCGGAAACGCAGGTCTCGGCGGCTCTCGGCTATCCCGGAGCGATCAAGGCCTTTCACTATCACCTGCGGCAGACGGATGTGTGGAGCCCGGCGCAGGGGATGTTCCAGGTAGCGCTGGTTGATCTGCGGCTCGGTTCGCCCACCTTCGGCGCTCGGAACACGCTGTATGTGGGCGCCTTGAGGCCTTGGCAAATCCTGATTCCGCCGGGCGTGGGGCACGGGTACAAGATCATCGGGCTGACGCCGGCCTTGCTGGTGTACGCTACCAACCGTTTCTACGATCCGGCCGATGAGGGCCGCCTGGCGTTCGACGATCCGTCGATCAACTACGACTGGGAGACCCAGCACAAGTGAAGATTAAATTCGGGACAGTATACTCATTCCCCGATTTGGGTGTTACCACCCAGTCAGTTCTGAAATCGGGGGTCGGGCGAGCTGCCGCCAGTCTTGCGGAGGGGCGATGAAGCCACAGGTCAGCGATGACGCCGGGTTTGTCGGCTCGTTTTTGGGTGTTGCCACCCAGTCAGAGACGAAATCGGTGAATGAGTATACTGTCCCCGGTTTAATGCTATGAGGCTGATGGTGACCGGCGGCGCCGGGTTTATCGGGTCGGCGTTCGTCCGGCTGATGCTCTCGGGGGAAAGCGCGATCTCGCTGGTCAATCTCGACAAACTCAGCTATGCCGGGAACCTAGAGAACCTGGAGCCGGTGGCAGCCGACCCGAGGTACCGTTTCGTGCGCGGCGACATCTGCGACTCCGCGCTGGTGAACTCGCTGCTCGACGAGTTTCCCGCCGACGCGATCGTGCATTTCGCCGCCGAGTCACACGTGGACCGCAGCATTCTGGCGCCGCAGCCGGTCTTCGAGACCAACCTGCGGGGCACCTTCACGCTGCTCGAAGCCGCGCGCGCTCACAATATCGGACGCTTTCTGCACGTCTCGACCGACGAAGTGTACGGCAGCCTGGCCGAGCCGCTCGTGGCGGACGAAGGCTATCCCCTGCAGCCTAGCAGTCCGTACTCGGCATCGAAGGCCGGCTCGGACCTGCTGGCGCTTTCCTACTTCACCACGTACAAGCTGCCGGTGCTGGTGAGCCGGGCCTCGAACAACTATGGCCCTTATCAGTTCCCCGAGAAGCTCATCCCGCTCATGGTTCTGAACGCGCTGGACGGGCGCCGGCTGCCGGTTTATGGCGACGGCATGCAGATTCGCGACTGGCTGTTCGTCGAGGATCATTGCCGCGCGCTGGCCGCGTTGCTCGAGCACGGGCGCGAGGGCGAGATCTACAACATCGGCGGCAACCGTTCGCTGCCCAATCTCGAAGTGGTGCGGAAGATCCTGCGCGCCGCCGG
Source organism: uncultured Solibacteraceae bacterium (assembly GCA_964493965.1). Taxonomy (GTDB): domain Bacteria; phylum Acidobacteriota; class Terriglobia; order Bryobacterales; family Bryobacteraceae; genus DASWZN01. The sequence continues at coordinate 13,990 of CAZBQQ010000036.1, read as the reverse complement.
GAAGGACGAGAGCCTGATCGACTCCGTCCGCGATCGGCCGGGGCACGACCGCCGCTACGCTCTCTCGAGCGACAAGATCCTGCGGGAGACGGGTTGGCAGCCGCAAGTGAGCTTTGAAGCGGGCTTGAGCGACACGATCGCCTGGTACCGCGACCAGACTGGCTGGGTCGAGCGCGTCCGTTCGGGCGAGTACCAAAGCTATTACGACCGCAACTATCGCGACCGGGAGTTGGAACTGAACCGGCTCGCGAAGAGCTAGCGCCGTGGGGCATGCTTCAGCTTGCCCCGGCATGAGGGTCGCGCTCGATGCCACGCCGCTGACGCTATCGAGTGGCGGCCTGCAGCGCTACACTTCCGAATTGAGCATGGCTCTGGCCGCGGAGTTTCCCGAAGACGAATTTCTGCTGGCTTCGGACCGTGCGTTCCCCATGCCGCCGTGCACGCTCCGCAACCTGACCGCGGCGCCGGGGCCTTCGAACGCCATCGAGCGGAGATGGTGGAGTTGGGGACTCAACCGAATGCTCGGGCGGGAGCGCATGGACGTCTACCACGGCACCAACTTCGAGGTGCCCTACCGGCCCCTGCTGCCGGGCGTAATGACCCTGCACGACCTTTCGCCCTGGAAAGGATACCCCTGCTCGCGGCGCGTGCGCTTCCGGACACCGCTGCTGCTGCGGCTTGGGCTCGCCACCATGGTGATCACGCCGACCGAATCGGTGCGGCGCGAGGCCATCGTACACTTCAGACTTCGGCCCGAGCGGGTCGTGGCGGTTCCGGAGGCGGCGTCGCCCGCCCTCCAGCGTGTGGAGGCGCCAGCGGCCTCGCCCTACTTTCTGTACGTGGGGGCGGACGGGCCTCGCAAGAACGTCGAGACGGTTCTGGGCGCGTGGCGCGAGGTGCGCAAGCAGCACGCTGTCGACTTGGTGTTGGTTGGGAACTTCCCCAAGGATTGCGGTGCGCGCGTGCTGGCGGGCGTGGACGATGCACGCCTCGCCGAGTTGTACTCGGGGGCGCTGGCGTTGCTGTACCCATCGCTCTATGAGGGCTTCGGCCTGCCGGTGCTCGAGGCGATGCAATGCGGCGCGGCCGTCTTTGCGTCGCGCGATCCGGCCATCGCGGAGGTGTGCGGCGAAGCGGCTTTGCGGATTGACGCGCGCGATGCGGGGGCGTGGGCCGAGGCGCTGAAGGCCGCCTGCGAGCGCCCGGAATGGATCGAGGAACTGCGCGCTCGCTCGCTCGTGCGGGCGCGGGACTTTTCCTGGAGGGCCACGGCGCGCCGCACCCGGGAAGTCTACGAAGAAGCGAGGCGCCGCTTTGCCGCCTGATCGCTCGGCCCTCGTCCTCAGCCCCGAGGCGCCCTATCCGGTGGCCGGGGGAGGCGCCTTGCGCACGGCCTCTATCCTCGAATATCTCAGGCCGCGCTATGCGCTCGATGTGGTTACGTTCCGCGAGCCGGGTGCGCCCGATCCCAGCACGGGTCACGCCATCGATCTGCCAGCCCACTCCAAGGCTCCCGCGGCGCGAGCGGTGCGCAACCTGCGCCGGCTGATCCTCGGCCGTCCTCCGCTCAACGACAGGTTTCAGGGATTCGGCGCCGAGGTTTCGCGCTGTTTCGGCCGCGAGAGGTACGACGTCGCCATCATCGAGCACTTCTGGTGCGCGCCCTATGTTGAACAGATCGCGCCGCGCGCCGCCCGCGTGATTCTGGATCTACACAACGTCGAGTCCGCGCTCTACCAGAGCTTGGCGGATTCCGAGACGTGGCCGAAATCGGCGGCGTTCGGCCGCTTCGCGCAAGCAGTCCGGCGGCTGGAAGTCCGTTGGATCCCTCGCTTTTCCTCTGTGCTGGTTGCTTCCAACGAGGATGCCGGCCGCGTGCGGCAGCTCGCGCCCCACGCCACAATCCACGTCTTTCCGAACGCGGTGCCGGTAGTTGAGCAACCACGCGTTGACGAGGAGAACGTGATCGTCTTTTCGGGCAACCTCGAGTATGAGCCCAACATCTCGGCGGTGCGCTTCTTCCGCTCCGAGGTGTGGCCGCTGCTGCGGGAACGGTGGCCGGATCTCCGCTGGCGGCTGGTGGGCCGGAACCCGTGGGCGGTGGCGAAGTACGTTCGCGGCGATGGGCGGATCGAGGTCACCGGGCCGGTGGTGGACGCGCTGCCGGAACTGGCCAAGGCGTGCGTGGTGGTGGTGCCGCTGCTGGCGGGCAGTGGGACGCGCACCAAGATCCTGGAGGCCTGGGCGGCCGGCCGCGCCGTGGTATCCACCACGCTGGGCGCCGAAGGGCTCCAGGCACGGGATGGCGAGCACCTGCTGCTCGGCGACACGCCGGAATCGTTCGCCTCGGCCGTCTCCAGCCTGCTGGCGGCGCCCGAGGAGCGGCTCCGTCTGGGCGCTGCCGGGCGGAGCCTTCTGGAGCGCGAATTCACCTGGCCGCGGGCTTGGGAAGCCCTGGCCGCCTGCGGGCTTTAGCCTGGGGGTCGGCACGAGTGCCTGCGCCACGAAAGGCCCTCTCCTGGCAACGCAGGCGCTCGCGCCCGCGTCCGCTATACTTGAGGTTGACCTGATGCGCTTCTCGGTGGACGCCCACGCGATCGGCTGCCATCTGACTGGGAATGAAGTTTACGTTCGCAGCCTGCTGGAAGCCTTCGCTGCAGTACAAGACGATTCGGAGTTCGTAGCCTACGTATCGACGCCGGAGGCCGCCTGCGCCATCCCGCGGGGCTTCGCGACCCGTCGTGTGTCGCGCAATCCTTTCGTGCGGTTGGGCCACGATCTGCCGCGCCAGTTGCGCCGAGATCGGCCGGATCTGATCCACGTGCAGTATACGGCTCCGCTGGCGTGCCCGGCGCCCATCGTGGTGAGCGTGCACGACGTCAGCTTCCTCGAGCACCCCAGCTATTTCCCCGCCGCGCGCGCTCTTCAGCTGCGCCTGACGGTACAGCGGACCGTTGCCCGCGCCGCGCGCATCATCACCGTGAGCGAGTTTTCGCGAGGGGCGATCGCGCGCGCCTATGGTCTGGATGAAGAGGACATCGCGGTGGTGCCGAACGCCGCTACGAGCCTCTTCCGGCCGCTGCCCCACCCGGCGGCGTCGGCCTGGGTGTGGCGCCGGTTCGGAATCACGCCGCCGTTCGTGCTCAACGTGGGCGACCTGCAGGTGCGCAAGAATCAGACCGGGCTGATCCGCGCGTTTGCGGAGATGGTCCGGGCCTATCCGCAGCTTCCGCACCATCTGGTGCTGGCCGGCAAGGACGGGTGGCACGGCGACGCCACCCGCCGCGCGGCGCTCGAATCGGGCTTCGCGGACCGCATCCACTTCACGGGCTTCGTTTCCGATGAAGAACTGCTCGAACTCTACAACGCGTGCGAGTTCTTCGTGTTCCCATCCTTCTACGAGGGCTTCGGCTTGCCGGTGATCGAGGCCATGGCGTGCGGCAGGCCGGTAGCGTGTTCGGACGGCTCGGCGGTCAGCGAGGTGGCCGACGGCGCGGCTCTGCTCTTCGACCCGCACTCCACCACCCAGATGACGCGCGCCATGCTCGACCTGGCGCTGGACTCGGAATTGCGGGCGCGCATGGGCCGGCTGGGCCTGCAGCGTTCCGCGCATTTCAGCTGGCGGAGGGCCGCCGAGAAGACGCTCGAGGTCTACCATCAGGTGGCGCGCGCCACAGCCCGGCCGATCCCCGTGCGCGCCCCGCTATGCGCGTAGCCTTTTTCTCGCCGATGCCGCCGGCCAAAAGCGGCATTGCAGATTACTCGGCCGCACTGGTAGAGCCGCTCGGCCGCCTGGTCGAGCTGGAAATCTTCGACGGCCCTGCTGCCCGCTTCGATCCCAGCCGCTTCGACATCGCCCTTTACCAGGTGGGCAACAACGCCTGCCACTCCTTCGTCTATGAGGCGGCATTGGCGCACCCGGGCGTCACGGTTCTGCACGAGGCTAACCTGCACCACCTGATTGCCGAGACCACCATCCGCCGGGGCGACTGGGACGCCTATCTGCGCGAAGTCGAGTACGCGGGAGGCGCCGAGGCCCTGGCCTATGCCGAGCGCGTGCGCGCGCTCGAGACCGGACCGGACTACGACGGCGTGCCCATGACCCGGCGGCTGATCGAGAGTTCACGCGGCATCGTAGTGCACAGCGACGCGGTTCGCGACCACGTTCGCGCGGCGGGCTTTGGCGGACCGCTCGCCCGCATCCCGCACGGCGCCTGGCTGGCGGACACCGACCGCAGGGCTTGGCGCGACCGGCTGGGGATCGAGGAGGGCGCGCCACTGGTCGGGATCTTCGGTTTCTTGAAGCCGTACAAACGCATTCCCGAATCGTTGCGCGCTTTCCGCCGGCTGGTGCGCCTGGAGCCGCGCGCGAAGATGATCCTGGTGGGCGAGCCGCACCCCGACCTGGCGGTGCATTCGATGATCGCCTCGCTCGGCCTTGGCGCCAACGTGCGTCTGCTGGGATTTGCGCCCATGGCGGAGTTCACGGGCTATATGGGCGCCTGCGACATGGTGCTGAACCTACGCTACCCGACCGTGGGCGAGACCTCCGGCAGTCTGCTTCGCGCGCTGGGACAGGGCAGGCCGGTGCTGGTTTCCGACGTGGGCGCGTTTCGCGATCTGCCCGACGACATCTGCGTGAAGGTGCCGCCGGGTCCCAGTGAAGAGGACGAGATCTTCGAGTTTTTGAACCTGTTGGTCTCGCGGCCCGATCTGGCTCGGGCCATGGGCACGCGGGCGCGGGCCTGGGTGGAGCGGGAATGCACGTGGGAGCACGTGGCGCGGCGCTACGCGGAGTTTCTGGAATGCGTGGTAGCGGGCCGCGTGCCCACCGAGCCGCGAGCGTCAGCGAGCGGACCCGCCGCGACCCCAGCGCGGGCCGCTCCCGAGACAATCCTCAAGTGGGTCCCGCCGGACCCGGTGTTGCGCGACTACGTCGCTACGCATCTGACGCGGCTCATCAGGACTCTCGAGATCATCCCGCCGGGCGGTCCCGCGGACCGCATCCTCGAGATGGGCGCTTATCTACAGATCACGCCGTCGCTGGGTCCGAGGCTGGGCTACGGCGAGGTCCGCGGGTGCTACTACGGGCCGGCCGGGACGGTGGACCACCGCTCCGTGGTTTCGACTACGGGCGAGCGCTTCGAGTGCGATCTGGATCTGTTCGACGCCGAGAAGGACGTCTTTCCCTATCCCGACGGGCATTTCGCGACGGTGCTTTGCTGCGAGCTGATCGAACACCTGGCGGCGGACCCGATGCACATGCTGAGCGAGGTCAATCGCGTCCTGCGCGAGGGCGGACACCTGGTGCTGACGACGCCGAACATCGCTTCGCTGCGAGCGATCTCGGCGATTCTCCAGGGGTATCATCCAGGGCTGTTTCCGCAGTACATCAAGCCAACGGCTGCGGGCGAGGCGGCGCCGCGCCACAACCGCGAGTACGCGCCGCGAGAGGCGCATCAACTGCTGGCAGACGCCGGGTTCGAGGTGGTGCGCCTCGAGACCGGCCCGTTCCGCGAGCAGCCTCGGCCCGAGCTGGCGTGGGTGCGGCGGCTCCTCGAAAGGCACTGGCTGGCGGCCGATTTGCGCGATGAGGGAATTTACGCGGTGGGCCGGAAGTCGGGACCGGTGCGCAGCCGCTATCCGGAGTGGCTTTATGCCTGAGGTGGGGCGGACCCCCTGGTCCGCGGCCGACGCCCTCGTCGGCCCGCTAGCGACGCAAGATGCGGGTCCAGGGGGACCCGCGCGGACCAGGGGGTCCGCCCCACGATGACCTCCGTGACGGTGCGGTTGCTGATCGAGAACACCACGGCCGAGGTTTGGAAGGCCGAGGACGGATACGCCGCCGGCTACCAGGTCTTCGATCCGGAGACCGGCACGCTGGTTTCGGAAGGCGAGCGCATCCCGCTGGCACGCGACCTGGTTCCTGGCCAGACGATTGAGGTGGCGGTGCGGGTGGAATTCCCGCCCGAGCCGGGCCGGTACCGAGCGTTTGTCTCCGCCATGCGCGAGCACGTCTGCTGGCTCTACGACCGCGGTGCGCGGTTCACCGTGGTGGATGCCGAGGTCGGCGGAGGTGCTGCCGGGGACGTGCGGGAATGGGTGACCACCCTCGGAGCGCTCGGCCGCAGGAACATGGTCCGTGGCGTCGGCCGCGCATTCCGGTATCCCGTGCTCTCCCTCTGGCGCAACCGCGGGCTGATCCGGTCGCTCGTGCGCCGCGACATTCTGGGCCGGTACCGCGGCTCCTTCGGCGGCGTGTTCTGGACCGTTCTCAACCCGCTGCTGCTGATGGCGACGTACTTCTTCGTGTTCGGCGTCGTGCTCCACACGCGCTTCGGGAGCGACCCGGGCCGGACGGGTTTCGTCCTCTATTTCCTGTGCGGGATGCTGCCGTGGCTGGCGGTGAGCGAAGCGCTGGGGCGCGCGCCGCTGGTGGTTCTCGAATACCGGAATTTCGTGAAGAAGCTGGTGTTTCCGATCGAGATCCTGCCGGTGAACCTCGTTCTGGCGGCCCTGGTCACGGAGGCGTTCGCGCTGGTGGTGTTTCTGGTGTTGCTCGTCGCGACGCGAGGCGCCGTGCCGTGGAGCGCGTTGTGGCTGCCGGCGCTGGTGATTCCGCAGGTGCTGCTCACGATGGGGCTGGGTTGGTTCCTGGCCGGGCTGGGCGTCTATCTGCGCGACCTCGGCCAGATCAACGGTTTCCTGCTGACGTTGTGGTTCTTCCTCACCCCGATCTGCTACCCGGTGGAATCGCTGCCCCGGCAGGCGCTGCCGCTACTGACGCGCAACCCGATGTTCGTGCTGGTGCGGGCGTACCGGGACATTCTGCTCGAAGGGCGCGCGCCGGCGATGGGCGGGCTTTGGAAATTCTGGGTGCTCGCCCTGCTGCTGTTCTTCGCCGGCCACGCCTGGTTTTACAAGCTGCGCAAGACGTTCGCCGACGTCATCTGAGGGAGTCTTCCAGGCGAACGTAGCTCGCTTCCATCCCGCGCTCCATGCCGGTAGCGAGCATGGTGGCCCGCGTTTGAGTGTCGGGCAGGGTCATGCGCATCGTCATCAAGGTGCCGGCGCCATCTGGATCGAAACGCGTTTCAATGTGGTTGTCCGGCGTCGGGTCGGGCAGGTGCATGCGCGCGACGTGTACGATCCTGCGGTAGGGCTCGAGTTCCAGGTATTCACCTGTCTGGTGAAATCCGCGGCCTTTGCCGTTGGTCCACTCGAAGCGTATCTTTCCGCCGGGTTGCGCATCGCTGATGCAGACGGGCATGGTCCATCCCTCGGGACCGAGCAGCCATTTCTGTATCAACGCCGGCTCTATGTGCGCGCGGTACAGAGCTTCCGGAGGCGCCGCGAAGCGCCTGGTCACAACGAGATGTGTATCGCCTTCGGTTTTTAGCGTCATCTTGCTCATCGCGTATCCTTTCCCCTTTTTGGTTCCATGGCGGCCAGAACTTTGTCCAGCCGGTCGTAGTTTGTCTCCAGGGCCTTGCGCACCATCGCGAGCCATTGTTCCATCGCGTCGATGCCGGGCCCAACCAGGCGACGAGGGCGCTTCGTCCCGTCGACCCGGCGGGCAATGAGTCCGGCGTTCTCGAGCACCTTCAGGTGTTGGGAGATTGCCGGTTGCGTCATCTCGAAGGGCTCCGCCAGTTCCATCACGGTCGCTTCGCCCTGGGCGAGGCGCGCGAGAATCGCGCGACGCGTGGGGTCGGCCAAGGCGGAGAAGGCGGCATCGAGGTTCGATGTCATGTATAGGTGCAATCTTATATAAGGAAAAACTTATTGTCAAGCCCGAAGTTCGGCGCGCTTACGAGACGGACAGGGCAGAGACAATGCTGGCCGCCACTTCGTGCGGAACAAACAGGCCCCTGGTTCGTATGACTCTACAAGACAGGAGCACCGCTCCCTGGCGGTCGCGGCTCGGAAGGAGTCATATGGCAAACGGTACCAACGGCAGAAGGAACGGGCGCCGGCGGCGGCGCTTCATCTGGATGGGAGCCCTCGTGGTGATCCTGGGGGGCGCGTTCTTCGGTGTGAAGGCGGCGCTGAAGCCCAACAACCAGATCGATCCCTCCAAGCTCTCCATGGTGGAGAAAGGCGACATCGCCCGCTCGGTGGTCGCGACGGGCAAGATCGAGCCACTGGCCAAGGTCGAGGTTAAGTCGAAAGCCAGCGGCCTGGTCAAACAGGTGTTCGTGCATTACAGCGACTGGGTCAAGAAGGGGCAGGTGCTGGTGGAGCTCGACAAGGAAGAGCTGCAGGCGCAGGTCCGCGAATCGCGCGCGGCGCTGATGGCCTCACAGGCCGCGGAGGATTCCGCGTCGGCGACCTACGAGAAGAACAAGGTCGAAGCCGAAGCCCCCGATCTGCCGTTCCTCAAGGCCAACATGGACCGCGCGCACCAGCTCAAGTCGCAAGGCCTGATCGCGCAGGCCGTCCTCGAGGATGCCGAGCGCACCTACCAGAGCGCGCTGAACAAACAGATGACCGCGCTGCGCAACATCAACGTCAGCCGCGCCGAGATTGCACGCGCCAAGGCCGGCGTCGCCGAAGCTCAGGCCACGCTGGACCGAGCCGATGAGAACCTCAGGAATTCCACCATCGTCAGCCCCATGGACGGGATCGTGCTCTCGCGCGACGTGGAAGTGGGCGACGCGGTGAGCTCGATCCTGGTGCTGGGCTCTCAGGCCACCAAGATCATGACGCTGGGCGATGTGAGCGACGTGTACGTGCTGGGCAAAGTGGATGAAGCCGACATCGGCAAGGTCTATCTCAGCCAGCCGGCGCGTATTGTCGTCGAGTCCTTCAAGGACAAGAAGTTCGTCGGCAAGGTCACCAAGATTTCTCCGCTCGGCGTGGAGAAGGACAACGTGACCACGTTCGAGGTGCGGGTCTCGATCCGGAACCCCAGCGGCGAGCTCAAGGCGAACATGAGCGCCAACGCGGAGATCATTCTCGAAGAGAAGAAGAACGTTCTGCTCGTGCCGGAGTCCGCCGTGGTCTACGACCGCCAGCGCAACACGTCTCTTGAAGTGCCTGACCTGGCCAACGAAAAGGGGCGCCGCCAGGTGGCGTGCAAGCTCGGCATCTCGAACGGCGTGAAGACCGAGTTGATCTCGGGATTGAAGGAAGGCGAGAAGGTGATTTTGCAGTAGCTGAAAGTTGACAGCTGATAGTTGTTATATGTCCTTTCGCGACCTGCTCGCCGATACGTTCCGGACGCTCTGGGCGCATAAGCTGCGCACGTTCCTCACCATGTTCGGGATTGCGTGGGGCATCGTCTCGATCATGCTGATGGTGGCCGCGGGCGAGGGCCTGCGCGTCGGGCAGAAGAAGGTCGCCGACAGTTTCGGCAAGGACATCATGATCTTCTTCGCCGGCCGGACCAGCATGCAGGCCGGCGGCATGCGGGCGGGCCGGCCCATCCACTTCGACGACAACGATTACGCCTTCGTGCAGCAGGAGGCGGCCTCGTGCAAGGACGTGATGCCCGAGCTGGGGACCAACGTGCTGGTCCACAGCGCGTTCAACAGCGGGCTGCTGCTGGTAACAGGCTCCCTGCCGCCCTTTGCCGATGTGCGCAGCATCCCCGTCTCCGCGGGCCGCTTCTACAACTGGGACGACCAGGCGCAAGGCCGCCGGGTGGCGTTCATCGGCAGCGACGTGCAGAAGCAGCTTTACGCCGGGCACGCCGCGCTCGGGGAGACCGTCACGTTGGGGGGCATCCCGTACACCATCATCGGCGTGATGACGGAGAAGGACCAGGATTCGAGCTACGACGGCCGCGACGTCTCGAAGGTGTTCATCCCCTTCAGCTCGATGATCCGGGATTTCCCCAACAAGCCGCCTCAGGAGCGCCGGAGCGTGGACCGGCTCCTGGTGACTCCGAAGTCGCTCGAATACGACGATACCTGCAAGTTCGAAGTGCGGCGCGCGCTGGGACGCGTGCACGGTTTCGACCCGCACGACGAAGAGGCGGCGCACGTCTGGGACACGGTCGAAGACACAAAGGCGTTCCGCACCATGACCGATGGCATGAAGTACTTCCTGGGCGTGGTGGGTGTGGTGAGCCTGTTCCTGGGAGGTATCGGCGTGATGAACGTGATGCTGGTGGCGGTTCGCGAGCGGACGCGCGAGATTGGCGTGCGGAAGTCGGTGGGCGCTACGCGCGGGGCTATTCTCGGGCAGTTCTTCGCGGAGACCATGCTGATTGTGTTCGTCAGCGGCGGATTCGGCATGGTGGTGTCGTACGGTTTCTGCGCGCTGGTCAACATGCTTCCCATGCCGCAGTATTTCGCCGGGCTGCTGGCGACGTGGACCACGGGCCTGGCGGCGCTGGCTCTGCTGGGAACGGTGGCGGTGCTTTCGGCCATGTATCCGGCGCGCCGCGCGGCCGACGTGGATCCGATCGAGGCGCTGCGATACG
>CAZBQQ010000036.1:0-3461 GCA_964493965.1 uncultured Solibacteraceae bacterium | reverse complement strand
ATGTATCCGGCGCGCCGCGCGGCCGACGTGGATCCGATCGAGGCGCTGCGATACGAGGCAGGGGGATGACCGGACGGCGCCGATGTCCGCTTGCTTACGCGCGCGGTTCCGTGCTGCCACTGGAGCACCGAACCGCGACCGTGAGGGAGCGGACCCTTGGCCGGAGTATGAACTATGCTGGCTGAGATCTTTCGGCAAGCGTGGCAGGCGTTGCGACGGAATCCGGGGCGCAGCCTCCTTACCATGGCAGGAATCGTGTGGGGCATCGTGGCCGTGGTCCTTTTGATCGCCTACGGGAACGGTTTTCGCGGCGTGCTGGTTCGCGCATTCGACGCGTTCGGCAAGAGCGCGGTGGTGTGCTGGCCGGGCCAGACCAGCGAGCAGGCGGGCGGCGAACGCACCGGGCGGCGCATACGCTTCGAGCAGGAAGACATGGATCTGATCCGCAACCAGGCTTCGCTGGTCAAGCAGGTGAGCCTGGAAACCGTGCGCTGGCGCGCCATCTCGTATGGCGACCGGCTGTCCAACACCGCCATCCGCGGCGTCTATCCCGAATATGCGGCGATCCGAAACGAGGTGCCGTCGGAGGGCCGCTGGATCAGTACGGAGGACCTCATGGAACGGCGCCGCGTGGTGTTCCTGGGCGGCAAGCTCCGCAAGCAGTTGTTCAGCGGACGGCCGGCGGTGGGTGAGACGGTGCTCATCGACGGCATTCGCTTCACGGTGGTCGGCGTGATGGATCCCAAGATCCAGCTCAGCAACTACTTCACCAGCGACGACGATTCCTGCTGGATCCCCTACAGCGCCGCCTCGGACGTGTGGGACACGCGCTATGCCAGCGTGCTGGTGTTCTCTTCGTTCGCGCCGAGCCTGGAGGCCAGGGCCATGGACCAGGTGCGCGAGATCGTCGGCAAGCGGCAGCGGTTCTCGCCCGGCGACAAGCGCGCCATTCAGATGTTCGGTCGCCAGGAGTTCAAGCCCGTGATCGACGGCATCACGATCGGCCTGCAAGTGCTGCTGCTATTCATCGGGACCCTGACGCTGGGGATTGGCGGCGTGGGCGTCATGAACATCATGCTGGTCTCGGTGGACGAGCGCGTGCGGGAGATCGGCCTGCGGCGGGCCATCGGCGCGCGGCGCTGGCACATACGCGCCCAGTTCCTGGCTGAGGCGCTGGTGCTGACGCTGGCGGGCGGCGCGGTGGGGATCGGAGTAGCCGCGCTGATCACGTCCTGGCCGGGCACGCTGCCGATGCTGGGGCCGCTGTTCAAGGACACCTCGGGGAAGGGCGATATTCACCTGGCGCTGTCGCCGGGCACGGCGGCGCTCTCGAGCGCCGTGCTGGTGGTGGTGGGAGTGCTGGCAGGACTTTTCCCTGCGATCCGGGCGTCGCGTCTGGATCCGTCTGACGCGCTCAGATATGAATGACGATGGCGGGTCTGGAGACCCGCTGCAGGCGTGGACGCCTGCCCCACGCTACTATCGGCCGTCGTGATGCACGGAGGAGCGATCTTCGGGTTCCAGTCCGTGATACAGCGGATCCCGAGCCACAGGCAACACCGGCAGCCCGAAGCTTCTCGACATCGCGCTTGAGCTCAGGCGGGTGTTATCCGACAGTCACTGATCCTTCTTCTTCCCACCGAGCAGCCCCTTGAGCAATCCCTCGCCCGTCTTTTCCAGGCTGCTGACCTTCTCCTTGACCACCGCTTTGTAGTCCGGCTTGAAGACCGGGTTGGCGCAGGTTCCCCCGACGGTGAATGGGATGGGGGTGTTGCCCACTATCGCGAGCAGGCCCGAGGTGTGAACCGTCGCGCTCATCTTGAAATCCAGATCCTTCTCCGGGCTCACGGTTCCGGCGCCGGTCAGTTCGCCGATCGCCTCGATCAGCAGCTTCATGTCCTGCGCGCTGGTACCTTCCGGTGCCACCCGCACATTGGCGCTCAGCGTCTGTATGTCCGTATCCGGCCCGCCCTTGATGCCGGCCAGCTTCTCGATGCTCGCCATCTTCTTCGGCATGTCGAAGCCCGTCACCCTCACATTGTTCAGGGCCAGCGATCCCGCTGTCACCAGCTTGTCGGCAGGACCGTCCATGGTCAGCATCACGCTTGCCGTTCCGCCTTGCAGGCTACTACCCGCCGGCAGCACGACTCCTAGCGCGGGCAGCAGCGTCACCAGTTCGGTCACCGGCATGTTCGGACCCGCCAGTGTCATGCGCAGCACCATCGCTTCGCCCTGTTCGGCGTACGTCCCGGTGAGGTGCGCCGGCGCGCCGCCGATGTGAATGTCGCCCCGCCGTAGCACGCCGCTGTGTTTCCTGAGGTCGTGGCGCGCGGAGAAATCGAACTCCACGGGACGCGTAGCCGGGGTTCCTGCTTTGGCCAGCTTCACCTTCTCGACCTTTACTTTCCCATCGACCTGCATGATGAGACCGTCGGAGGAGCCGGTGCCATCGATCGAAACCAGCCCTGCGACCTCAGGCGCAAAATCGCTCATGCCCGAGCGCACCAGATCGAGTTGCGTCACCTTGAGCGAGGCATTAACAGGGGTCATTGCCGAGTCGGAGGGGTTGATGGGGCCGGCCTTGCCGTCCAACTGAACGGCGCCGCCGCCCGCGACCTTGGCCGCCAGGCTGAAGGGAAACGCGGTGGTGGCCGAGAAGTCGCGCACCTCGATGTTCACCTGCTCCAGGATCAGGGGCTTCCAGTGTCCCAGCGTACGGCCCAGCTTCACTCGCCCATTGGTGATCTTGACCAGTTTCACGGAGAGGTCGAGCGGCGGGGACGCCGTGCCCGCCGCGGGCGCTGTCGCCGCTGCTGCCGGAGTCCGCTTGCCTCCCAGGCTCGAGAAATTCCAGGAGCCCGACGGGGCCTGCACCAGCGCGATCTCCGGCTGGTCGATGGTCAGGTAGGTCACGATCAGCTTCCGCGACATCAGGAATGGCCAGATCTCCGCGCCCACGTTGAGCGCCTTCGCGCTGATGAAAGCCGGTTTGCCGAAGGCCTCGTCTTCCGACACGGAGAGATCGTCGGCGGTCACCTCGCCCGCCAGGATAGAGAGCTTCAGGTTGCCCAGCTTCACCTCGCGGTTCAGAGCCGTCGAGAGCTGCGACTCGAGCATGGGCTTGAATTGGTTTACGTTGATCAGGAACGGCAAGCTGATCACCACCACTAACAGAACCGCTACAACGATGCCGAGCCACTTCAGAATTCGGCGCATGTGCCCTCCACTTTCCCCGAGTGTACCCCAGCTACTGCAGGTTTTCAGACGGGTGCGCGCCATGGAAGTGGATGCGTCGACGGCATCCGAAACAAACCGCACCATTCCGACCGTAACGCTACGCGAGCCGCTTCAGAGTGAATCGGGAGGGCGGGCTTGAGCCCAATGCCGCTCGTTTTTCCGAATGCGCACAGCCGGAGTGGGGCGGCTCTCCAGAGCTGCGCCGGACGTCCACGTCCGGCTTC
>CAZBQQ010000035.1:24549-39126 GCA_964493965.1 uncultured Solibacteraceae bacterium | reverse complement strand
CCAATGAAACCCTTCCGCGCATTCGCTATCGTTGCACTCACGGGATGCTCGGCTGTGGGCGCGGTCCGCTATGTGCCCGAGTCGAAGCTATTCCTCCTCGAGACCGCTCACACCAGCTACGTTTTCGGCCTGAACGAAAACGGCGCTCTTCAGAACATCTACTGGGGCGGGAAGGTGGCCCGTGCCGAGGACTTCAACCCCGCTCACACGGTGATAAACCACGCATCCTTCGAATCGCGCGAAGGCCAGAGCCCGGAAGAGTATCCCGGATGGGGCGGCATGCAATACGCCGAGCCTTGTCTCAAGGCCACCTTCGGCGACGGCGTGCGCGATGTGGCGCTGCGCTATGTGTCGCACGAACTCGGGCCCGACACGCTCACGGTGCGGCTGAAGGACATCGGATACAACCTGCTGGTGGACGTGGTCTACCAGGTGTACCCGGCCAATGACATCATCCGGCGGCAGGTGAAGATCACCAATGCAACCGGGCAGCCGGTGACTCTGGAGTCGGCGCAGTCTGCCGTCTGGTACATGCCGGCGGGAGACGGGTACCGGCTGAGCTATCTCACGGGCCGCTGGGCCGGCGAAACGCAACTCACGCGCGAGCCCATACACACCGGCCGGAAGGTGCTGGAGAGCCGGCGCGGCACCACGAGCCATGAAGCCAACCCGTGGTTCGCGATCGACGAAGGCGGAACGGCGGACGAGGAACACGGCCGGGTGTGGTTCGGCGCGCTGGGCTGGAGCGGCACCTGGAAGCTAGTGGTGGAGCAGACGCCGCATCAGAGGGTGAGCGTCACGGGCGGCTACAACGATTTCGACTTCGGTTACCAGTTGCAGCCGGGCGAATCGCTCGAAACGCCTCCGTTCTATGCCGGTTTCACCGACGGCGGATTCGGCGAAAGCTCGCGCATCCTGCACCGGTTTCTGCGCGAGCGGATTCTGCCGGATCGCGCCGCACCGCATCCTCGCCCGGTGCTCTACAATTCCTGGGAAGCCACCACCTTCAACGTGAATGAGGCCGGACAGACGGCGCTGGCCGAGAAGGCAGCGAAGCTGGGCGTCGAACTGTTCGTCATGGACGACGGCTGGTTCGGCCAGCGCGAGAACGATCACCGGGGCCTGGGCGACTGGTATGTCAACCAGAAGAAGTTCCCGAACGGGTTGGGCGGGCTGATCGCCACGGTCAACAAGCTGGGCATGAAGTTCGGCTTGTGGGTTGAGCCGGAGATGGTGAACCCGGACAGCGATCTCTACCGGCAGCATCCCGATTGGGCCATGCACTTCCCGGGCCGGCCGCGTACCGAAGGCCGCAATCAGCTCATCCTGAACATGGCGCGCGACGACGTCAGGGAACACATCTTCGGCGTGCTCGACCAACTCCTCACCGAGAATCACATCGCGTTCCTCAAGTGGGATATGAACCGGAACTTCGCCGAGCCCGGCTGGCCCGAAGCTCCGCTGGCCCAGCAGAAGGAAATCTGGGTGAAGTACGTGAACAACGTTTACGCGATCATCGACCGGCTGCGTGCGAAGCACCCGGGCGTGGAGATCGAGTCGTGCTCCGGCGGCGGCGGGCGGGTCGATCTGGGCATGCTGAGCCGCGTGGACCAGGTGTGGACCTCGGACAACACCGAGGCCTTCGACCGGCTGCGCATACAGGACGGCTTCAGCGCCGCCTACGCACCCAAGGTGATGATGGCCTGGGTCACCGACGTGCCGAACCTGAACGGCCGCAGCACGCCGCTGAGGTTCCGCTTCCTGGTGGCCATGATGGGCTCGCTCGGAATCGGCGCGAATCTGAACCACTGGTCCGATGCCGATTTCACGCTCGGCGGCCAGATGGTCGGCTACTACAAGGACATCCGCGAGACCGTGCAGCAGGGCCGACTCTACAGGCTGTTCTCTCCGCGCGAGGGCACGCTCACGGCGAATCAATATGTGTCGGAGGATGGACGCCAGGCGGTGCTGTTCGCTTTCCTCGAGGCACAGCAGCTCCTCAGGCCGACGCCCGCGATCCGGCTGCGCGGACTCGATGCGGAGGCCGTGTATCGGATACGCACCATCGACTGGAAGCTGATGGAGAAGCACGAGACCATAACCGGCGCCGCGCTGATGAATCGCGGGGTGACGCTGCGGCTGGGCGGCGATTTCGACAGCACGATGGTGATCTTCGACAGAGTGGAATAAAGCTTAAACCGCTCCCTGGCGGTCGCGGCTCGGTAACAGGGTCTAGTGCTCTGACCGCCAGGTTCGCTTCTGGCACGGAACCGCGCGCGTAAGCAAGCGGGCGAAACGGATCACGCGGTCGAGGGGCTAGCCGGCTTTCAGCTTGTCTTTGACGCTCTGAACTTTGTCGTCCATGGTCTGCGGACGATCGGTTCTGGTTCCAAATCGCAGGCTCGACGAGATGCGCGGCGCGCCCATCGCGTGCACCACCTCGTGGCAGCGCTTGATGGCGGCGAACACGGCGTCCCATTCGCCCTCGATGTTGGTGCCGTAGGCGTGCAGTCTGGTCTTCAAGCCAGCCTCGGCCAGCACGCGCTCACACGCGGCGATTTCCTTGGAGACCGATACGCCAATACCGATCGGAATCAAGCACAGGTCTGCAATCACTCGCATTGTCACCTTCCCAGGGTTATTGTCGCTCCACGGGCATGCAGAGATATTCAGACCTGTAAGTCTGCCTCGGTCCATGGAGGATAATCAGAACTCGGGTCCGAAGTGCCTAAAAGGCTGTCTCAGAAACTCGTCCTGTCGCTCACGGTCATCGTGATCGTCCTCGCCGCCGTCTGGGGCGTGGTGAATATCAAGACCCAGGAACGCCAGCTCCTGAACGCCATGATCGTCGGGGCGGACCAGCTTTCGCACGGCATTACCAGCGCCACCTGGCACGCGATGCTGCGGGACCATCGCGAGACCGCCTTCCAGGTGATGCAGGCCATCGCCCGCACACAGGGCATCGACCGGATCCGCATCTTCAACCGGACCGGCCGGCTGATGTTCTCCACCGACCCGTTCCAGGCGCGGGATCTGGACAAGTCCGAGGACCCCTGCACGCGCTGCCACAGCGGGGTGCCGCCCAAGGTGAAGATCGACTCCCACTCGCGGGTGCGCGTTTTCGAAGGGAAGAGCGGGCACCACAGCCTGGTGATGGTCACGCCCATCTACAACGAGACGGCGTGCAGCAGTGCAGCCTGCCACGCCCATCCCTCCGATGTGCGGGTGCTCGGGGTTCTGGATCTTGCCCTTGACCTGAGCCCGGTGGATCGCGAAGTACGCGCCATGCAGGCGCGCGTCTACCTGGTCACCGGCATCCAGATTCTGTTGCTGAGCCTGTTTGTCATCTTCTTCACGCACCACTTCGTCACGGTTCCGATAGGCAAGCTGATCGACGGCACACACGCCGTGAGCGCCATGGAGCTCGATAAGCCCGTAGAGCCGATCGAGACCAGCGAGGAGCTGAACGAGCTGGCGCACTCGTTCAACAGAATGCGCGAGCGGCTGCGCGATGCCCTGGCGGAGATCAATCAAGTCAACCAGGGGCTGGAAGGAAAAGTGGAGCGCCGCACCGAACAGCTCAAGGCCGCTCACCAGAGACTGCTGCAGAGCGATCGCATGGCTTCGCTCGGCCAGCTTGCTGCCAGCGTGGCTCACGAAGTCAACAACCCGGTGTCCACGGTGCTGAATCTTTCCATGCTCATGCAGCGCATGGTTAAGGACGACGGCGTTCCGCCGGGCCGTCTGGAGGAGTTCCGGCGCTATATGGCGATCGTGGTCAGCGAGACCGGGCGTGTGGGGCGGATCGTTTCGGATCTGCTGTCTTTCGCGCGCCGCTCGAAGCCGCAACGGAGCGCGGCGGACCTGAACAAGGTGGTGCGGACGACCTTGTCCCTGGTGGCGCACAAGCTCAAACTCGCCGGCGCCGAAACCGATCTCGATCTACAGTCCGACTTGCCGGCGGTCGAGTGCGACAGCGCGCAGATGCAGCAGGTCATCATCAATCTGCTGCTGAACGCGGCGGCGGCGGTGCAGCGGCGCAGCGAGGGGCGAATCGCCATTCGTACCCGGGCTCGCGCGGATGCCGGCGTGGTGGTGCTCGCGGTGGAGGACAACGGCGACGGAATCGCTCCGGAGAACCTGGCGAAAATCTTCGACCCGTTCTTCACCACCAAGCCGGAGGGCAAGGGAGTGGGGCTGGGACTGGCGGTGACTTACGGGATCGTGCAGGAGCACGGCGGCGACATCGAAGTAACGAGCAAGCTGGGGGAGGGCACCTGTTTCTCGGTCAGCCTGCCCCTGGCCGCGCAGACGGCGCCAGCGGATGTGGGGGGCAAAGGCGGCCCGGTAGCGAGTCTGACCAAATGAAAACGAACTGGGAAATCCTGGTAGTGGATGACGAGGAGCTGATGGCGGAGTCGCTGGCTGCCTGGCTGCGGGAGGACGGTTATGCCGTCGATACCGCGGCGTCGGGCCGCGAGGCCATCGAAAAGGCGCACTCCCGTCCTTATGCGATCTACTTCATCGACCTGAGAATGCCGGGCGGCCTGGACGGGATCGAGACCATGATCGAGATCCGGAAGTTCCAGCCCGAGGCCTCCGTGGTCATCATCACCGCTTACGCGACGGTCGATACCGCGGTGGCCGCGATGAAGGAGGGCGCGCAGGAATACATCGTCAAGCCGTGCAACCCGGCGGAGATTTCGCTGCTGGTGGGCCGCATCATCAAGCTCAAGAACCTCCAGCGGGAGAACGCGATCCTGCGCAAGAAGCTGACGCGCCAATACCGCTTCCAGGACATCCTCAGCAAAAACGCGCGGATGCACGACCTGATGCAGCTCGCCGAGGACGTCGCCAGCCTGAAGAACACCGTGTTGATTCGCGGGGAGAGCGGCACCGGGAAGGAGCTCATCGCGCGGGCGATCCACTATTCCGGCTCGCGCGCGGGCAAACCGTTTATCGGCGTCTCCTGCGCGGCGCTGGCGGAAACGCTGCTTGAATCCGAGCTGTTCGGTTATGAGAAGGGCGCCTTCACGGGCGCGGCCGATCGCAAGAAAGGCAAGTTCGAGCAGGCCGACGGCGGCACAATTTTCCTCGACGAGATCGGCGACATTTCGCCCAAGCTGCAGGTGGACCTGCTGCGCGTATTGCAGGAGCGCTCGTTCTACCGGGTGGGCGGGGCCGAGGAGGTGCAGGTGGACGTGCGGGTGATCGCCGCTACCCACGTCAACCTGGAGCAGGCGGTGGCCGATGGCCGCTTCCGCGACGACCTGTTCTACCGCCTCAACGTGATCGAGGCGCGCATTCCGCCCTTGCGCGAACGCCGCGAGGACATTCCGCTCCTGGCCAACCACTTCGTCGAGCGGATCGCACACGAGCTGCGGAAGGACCTGGCCGAGGTCTCCGACGGGGCGCTGAAGGTTCTGCTCGATCACGAGTGGCCGGGCAATGTGCGCGAGCTCGAGAACGCGATCGAGCGCGCGGTGGTCACGTGCCGCGGCCGGGTTCTGACCGAGGAGGATTTCGCCTTTCTCGCCCACGCCGTGGATGGCCGGAAAGCGTGGAATGTGCCGACGAACCTCACCCTGCAGGAGATCGAGAAGCAGGCCATCGAGGCGACGTTGCGCCGCCACAGCGGCAACATCAAGGAAACCGCCGCCACGTTGGGAATCGAGCGCTCGACGCTGTACGAGAAGATCAAGAAGTACGCGATCGAGCGGTGAGGCGCGGGCGCCGCCGGACCGCCTACTTCAATCCCTTGACGATGTACAGTTCGTCGAGCGTGCGTGTGACGTTGTAGACGTAGCTCTTGGCGTCGGGCGTCATGATGAGACCCAACCCTTGGCCCAGGCCGGCGCGGTCGGCGGAACCGATCTCGCTGACGAGATCCCGGCGGCCGGTGGCCACATCCACACGATACACTTTGGCGGGCGAATCGGTGCGCCGGTTAATCAGAAAAGAGCGGCCGTCACGGGCCCAGCACGCGATTCTCTCGTCCTCCTGAATCGGCGTGGGCAAAGGCATGGTCTTGCCGCCGTCGACCGGCGCCAGAAACGAGTCCCCTCCCACGCGGACGACGAGATAGCGGCCATCCGGCGTCAGGCAGGGCTGGAGTGCCACGCCGCCGGGAACCAGGAGGCGGGACGCGGTGCCATCGAGATTCGAGACATAGATGCCCGCGCTCGATGCCGACGCGTGTCCCTGAAACCAGAGGCGCTGGCCGTCTGCCAGCATGCCCCCCTGTTCCACGGTGAACCCCTTCGGCCGGACGTGCCGCACCTCGCCGGGGCCGGTCGGATAGATGGCGATCTCCCCATCCGCGTTATTCGTCGATACGACGAACTTGCCATCGGTTGAGAACCTGCCAAAAGAGCCCCGACCGAGCTTGACCGCCGGGGCGCCGTTGGTCTCCCGCAAATACTGCGTCTCGCCCTCGCGAGCGCCTTCACCGGATTCGGAGAAGACGATCATGCTGCCGTCGGGGGAAATATCCGTCGCCAGCGACCAATCGAGCCAGGTCAATTCGCGTTCGTGCTTGTCGGACGGACCGCGGTACATCATGCTCGAGCGCAGCTCTTCATTCGCCAACAGAACGCGGCCGTCGGCGGCAATGTCGTGCAGCCGGAGCGTGGCGGATTCGCGGAGAATCAGCCGCCTCTGGCCGCCCAGCGTGACGGCCCAGAGATCGGCGCGGCTGCCGGTCTCCGCGCCCGAGAACCAGATCTCGTCGCCCTTGCTCGACCAGGCCAGGCCCTCAATGGAAGCGAACGCGGTGGTGAGCCTCTTGTGGTGTCCGGCCCTGTCCACGACGGCCACGTATCCGGCATCGTCGTTGGTCGCGGGGTGATCGAGAAACGCCACATGATCCCCGGAAGGCGAGATGCGGGCGCGGTCGATGTACCCGGCGGTCTGGTAGAGAACAGTCCCGGAGGGATATTCGAGCCGGAAGTTGCCCCTCAAGTCGCGGACCAGAGCCATCTGGCTGCCATCCGCACTCCAGTCCGCCGCGGTAATCCGCTCGGCAACCGCTCGGGGCGCTCCTCCGGAGAACGGCGCCCAGGCCAGGACTCCGGGGTACGCGAATCCGGAAAAGCCGCTGGTCTGTTTCAGGCCGAGTGCCAACTCACCCGAGCGGGAGATGCCATGCAGGGTTGCGCCGGGGAACCCAAGGACCCGCGACTCCGGACTTTCGATGCGAACCGCGAAGATGTCCGGGGGCTCTCCCTCCCAGGCGGCGTCGTAGACGACGGTCTGGTTGTCGGGTGCGAAGCGGGCCGTAACGATGCTTCCGCGCCGGAACGTCAGGCGCTGAAAGGAGGGATCTGAGCGAGGGACGGAAGTCCGGCCGAGAAAGAAGATGCCGGCACCGAGAGCGACCGCGAGAAATGCGGCCGCGGCGAAGCGCCATCGAAAGCCGCGCTTTGTCACCGCGGCCACGCGCGTGGATTGGGTAGTGCCGGAGATGGAGGCAAGATCGAAGGCCAGATCGCGAGCGCTCTGGAATCGCTCGTCGGGATCCTTCTCGAGGCAGTGGCCGACGATGCGGTCGAGACCCGGAGTGGCGCCGCTCTGTAAGCTCAGCTCCGGCCGCTCCGCGCTCAGGATGGCGCTCATGGTGTCGGCCTGAGACGCTCCTTTGAACGGCGGCTCACCGCTGAGCATCTCGTGCAGAACGCAGCCGAAGCTGAATAGGTCCGAGCGCGCATCGGCCTTCTGCCCGCGGACTTGCTCGGGCGACATGTAGGGCACGGTTCCGAGCACGGTGCCGGCCGAAGTGCGGGTCTCATCGGTTGCAGCGACAATGTCCGCCTGCTTGGCGAGCCCGAAATCGAGGATCTTCACGCGGCCGTCTTTGGTGACGAATAGATTTTCGGGCTTGAGGTCGCGATGGACGATGCCGGCCGCGTGGGCGGCGCCGAGTCCTGCCGCGAACTGACGAGCGTAGTCGAGAGCGCGCTGCGGCGGGAGTTTGCCGGAGCGCAGGCGGTCGCGCAGCGATTCGCCTTCGAGCAGTTCGGAGACCAGGTAGGGCGAACCTTCGTGAACGCCGACATCGTAGATGGCCAGAACGTTGGGATGATTCAGGCGGCCGGCGGCCTGCGCCTCGAGTTCGAAGCGGCGCATGCGGTCGGCATCCTGGGAGAAAGCGCGGGGGAGGACTTTGATCGCGACTTCGCGCTTCAGGCGCGGGTCGCTGGCTCGGTAGACTTCACCCATTCCGCCTGCGCCAATGAGCGAACGAATCTCATAGGCTCCGAGGTGAGTTCCAGGTGCAAGGGGCATGAGCGACCTCCCGAGGGTGGTGGACCCGGATGAGTGTGCGACGCGTCAGAGTTCAAGCCATCTCGGACCATAGCACAGTTGAATGCAGGTGGGGTCGGCGGCTCGCATCGGCCCGCTCAGTCCTAGGGTTCCAGCAGCATCTCGCCGCAGACCGCGGCCCAGTCGTTTTTCGGGAGGGCTTCGCCGAGGTCCTCGACCAGCGCTCCGCCGTCGGCCAGGGCGGGGCAGGCGCCGTGGGTGGCTAGAAGTTGCAGGCGGTCCAGTTCGCGGGACATCCAGCGAACGGCTTCTCCGTCGCGTAGCAGGTGGCGCGTGTCGGGCTTCGGAGTGTCAGGCTTCAGCCTCAGATACCAGTCCTGGTCGGGGCCTCCGGTGGCCAGTACGGTGCCTTCGATCGGCGCCAGGACGCGGACGGTGGAGCCGTTGCGCCCCACGCTCCATCCGGTGCCGTTGACGTGGAGCCGCTGGCCGGGCGCAGGAAGCTCGAGGCGCTCCGGCTTGCCGATCAGGCGCGCCCCCAACTGGTCCAGGCCTACCGACAGCGTTCCGTCCTTCTCTTTGCGGACCCATGTGTGGCCGCGGTGGTACAGGCGGTCGAGCGGCATGGGGAACCCGAACAGTTCGCCCTTCGGCAGATCGGTCCGCGCCGCGGCGGCACGCTCGAACTCCGGGTGCTTCGCGCAGCTTCGGCAATCGAACCCGTTCTCGCACAGGCGCGAGTCCACTTCGCCGTTCAACTCGTGGCGGCAGCGGCGGTCGCGCGGCGGCAGGTCGTGGAAGTCCTGCTTCCATCGGAACGCGTCAACCTTCTCGACGCGGAAATGGCGCCTGGACCGCAGCAGCGCGCGGGCAACCGTCGCCAGCACTACCATCACGACCGTATAGAATGCACCGAGAAAGATGACGTGGCCAACATCCCACTTGAAGCCGTTCACCCAAGGAAACATTTCGATCTCACCTCGCCTTCAGGTCCCGCTCCTGTGGAAACAGGATCAGGTAGCGGTAGGACAACGAATAGACCAACACGCCGTATGCGACCACGGCCAGGAACGTCCCGACTTCCTGCCAGCTTGGCCAGTATGACAGAAAACGGTCGAAGGGCAGCGTCGGGAGCGCCAGCGTCTGGATGGTCATGACGAAGCGGTTCAGCGCAACCCCGAAGCAGGCGAACGCGGCCGCCGTGAGCAGCCAGCCCTGCGACGCACGCTTGCGCGGGTCCAGCAGGACGATGGCCGGAAGGAGGCCGAACACCACGATCTCCGCGAAGAGAATCCAAACCCCGAACGGCTCGAAACCGTAGAACTGTTGCGGCGAAAAGCCCTCGCCGGGAACCGTGCGGTTCATCCACACCAGCGTGTCGATCGTCTTCAGCAGTACGTAGACGATGAGGAGGATTCCCGACAAGCGGCCGAGCTTTTGCATGACTGTGCGCTCGACGAGCTGGTGGCCGGTGATCTTCTCGACCAGCCAGGTGGTCAGCAGCACGAAGCTCGGTCCCACGGCGGCGGCGGAGAGCACGAAGAGGAAGAACGTGGATGGCCAGATGCCCAGCGCCTCGCGGAAGGCGAACGGCCGGCCGCGCAGCACGCCGTACAGGCCGCCCAGCGAGCCCTGATGAAAGAACGAGAGGAACGTGCCGACGCCCGCCAGCACGTACATCACGCGATGCAGCTCGAACTCGAATACCAGAAACGACGGCACCTGGCGCAGACGGCGGTTCTTCAGGAGCAATGGCAGGTATTCGATGGCCAGCACCGTCAGGTAGCAGGTGATGCAGAACGTCACCTCGGTCAGCATGGAGTGGACGTTCGGATGCCAGAAGGTGAACCAGGCGCGCAGAGGCTGCCCGACATCCACCATCAGCACCGTCACCGCGCCGCTGTAGCAGACCAGCCCGATCACCACGGCGCTGTTGATCACGGCCTTCAACTCGTGCATGCGAAGAATGTAGACCAGGAAGCCGGTAAAGAACGCGCCCGCGCCCAGCGCGATCACGGTGAGGTCGAGAAAGATCCAGAGGCCGAAGGCGAACCGGTTGTCCATGTTCGTCTGGTTGAGTCCCTTGAAGAGGCAGAGGCCGGCGGCGTAGAGGCCGAAGGCGAGCAGCAAGGTCCACGGCAATAACCACATCAGGAAGCGGCGGGTCGTGCAGCGCTCCAGTCCGCGCGCGATGTAACTTCTATCCACGTTGCGGCTCCTTTCCGATTCCGGACTTCACCGCCTGGTGCACCCAGGGCCGCTCGGACCGGTAATAGACTTTCGATTCCGTGCCCAGCTTTTCGAGCAGCCGGAAGGCGCCCTCGCTGCGCGCCAGTTGCGCCACTTCGGTCTGGTCGTCGGCGAGGTCGCCGAAGGTGATCGCCTTGGCGGGGCACGCCTCGACGCAGGCGGGAACGTACTCGTTGGCGGCGATGTCGCGCCGTCCTTCGGCGGCCGCTTTCGACTGGGCGCGATGCAGCCGGCCGTGGCACAAATTGCACTTTTCGACCACGCCGCGCATACGCGGCGCCACGTCCGGATTCAGCGTCTTCTCCATGCCGGCGGGCCAGGCCGGGTCCCACCAGTTGAAATATCGGGCATGGTAGGGGCACGCCGCCATGCAATACCGGCAGCCGAGGCAGCGCTGCGGCATCTGGTCCACGATGCCGGTTGCGGCGTCCAGTTCGACCGCGTTCTGCGGGCAGACGGCGGCGCACGGCGTGTGGTGGCCGCACTGCTGGCACAGGATGGGGAAGAACACGGCCCGGCTGTCAGGAAAGGGGCGGCCGTTGCCCAGGCGATGCACGCGCATCCAGGTGATGCCGGTGCGCTCGGTGGCCTTGGGGTTGGCCGGAGGCACGTTGTTCTCGACGGCGCAGGCCACCATGCAGGCGCCGCAGCCGGTGCAGCGGTCCAGGTCGATGACCATTCCGTATCGCGCCGATTTCTTCGCAGCCATCGCTTATGCCCTCCTCAGACTGGCGCGCGCCAAACGCCATGTGCCGTCGCCGGCGACGCCGCACGCATTCAGCAGCGCCTCCGGCCGGCAATTTCCACTCGCCGACGGGCCGACCTCGGCTTGGATGACGCCCGGCATCACGGACTCGTCGATTCGCACACGGCGCTGGCAACTGCCGCAGCGGGTCTGGACGATCGCGACCTGGCCGTCGGCGACGCCGTACTTCTGCGCGGTGTCGGGGTGAAGCTCGATCGTGTCGCCGCCGGGGCGCACGTCGGATTCCTGGTACAGCTTGCTCATGATGGGCGAGATCGCCCCGCCCGAGGCGCCGCGCCATCCGTAGGGAACCAGGGCGAGGGGGAACTGGGCGTCCGCTGGCAGACGGCCCGAGGCGGCCTCGAGCACGCGGCCGGATGCCTCGCCTAGAATCGCGAAGCGCACCTTTTCTTGAGGCTTCGGCTGGCGGTCGATCCAGCAGCCGCCTTCTTCGAGCGCCTTCCACAGGTCGTCGGCCGATTTGACGTCTGGCAGCGCGGTGAGCGTCGCGTCCGCGTAATGGAAGACTTCTCCACGGTGCGAGGCGTGGATCGAGGCTACTCGCTGCTTCAGCACGTCGGCCAGCGTGGCTCCGCCGCCCGCCACGCGGTTCAGGAAGCCGGCTCCGTCCAGGGCTTCGGGCGGGGGTTTCAGAAGAGCTCCGGCCAGGCTGAACATCGCCGCCGGAACATCGGGAGGGGCGGGTGCATCTTCAACCGCTTCGAGGTACGCCGGCGCGGGCACGGCGAA
The DNA here is from genome assembly GCA_964493965.1 of uncultured Solibacteraceae bacterium. GTDB lineage: Bacteria > Acidobacteriota > Terriglobia > Bryobacterales > Bryobacteraceae > DASWZN01. The sequence goes on along the minus strand of CAZBQQ010000035.1, from coordinate 27,119 downwards.
ATCCGCGTGCCGTGCTGCGCCTTCCAGGAACTCGGTCATGGCGACGACGATGTGCGTCGCGGCGAGTTTCCGTTCGATCGCGCTCCAGCACCACGTTCCCGCGGCGCGGCTGTCGTCGATGATCAGGACGCGGATGGAGCCGTCGAGCGCCTCGGCGATCCCTTGCTCCGGCGCCAGTGCCGCCTCTTCGAACCCGGCCGGACGCGGCGCTTCTCCGCGCGGCAGGAATCCGCCCTCGCGTCCGATGCTGCCGGCAAGTACGTTCAACGCCGCGATGGCGATGAGCTCGCCCTCTCCCAAAGGCCCGCCGCCGGGATCGCTCGCCGCGACGGCCACCGCCGGACCGTGGCCGACGAAGTCGTGCGCGGCGGCAAGGATCGTCTGGGCGGGAATGCCGGTGAGCTGTGCCGCCCGCTGCGGGGGAAACTGTGCGGCCAGCGCCGCATAGGCCGCGAAATCGGAGGCGTTGCGGGCGGCCCCGGCGTCGTACAACTTCTCGCCGATCAGGACGTTGGCGATGCCGAGCGCGAGCGCGGCCTCGGTGCCGGGACGAATCGGCAGCCATCCATCGGCGAGTAGAGCGGTCCGCGATTGCCGCGTTTCCACTTGAATCAGACGGAAGCTCTTGCGCGCTTCGAGCACACGGCCCGGCGTGCCCCAGCCGTCCAAGACCGGCGCTCCAAAGCTCAACACGGTGCCGGTGCGGGCGATGTCGATTCCCATGGGTGAGGCCGACTCGGCCGATGGCGCCAGCAGGTACATGCCATTCGGCGCGGATCGCAGCCAGCGCCGGTACATCAACGAAGCGGTGCGGCCCGGCCTGGCGTCGAGCACCGCGACGCGCTCCGCCGATCCACTCTGCCGCAGGTCCGCCAGCGCGGCGGCCACCGCTCCGGCGACGGTATCGACAGGAACCGGCTGGAACTTGTCGCCTTTGCGCGCGAGCGCCTGGCGCATACGGTTCGGGAGCAGCGGCAGGTGATGGCCGCACAACCCGGCCGGACAAAGCACGCCGGCGCTGGCCGGATGGGCCGCCACTCCCGCCAGGCTCACCGGCTGATCCACCACGCAGCGGGCGCGCACGCCGCAGGCGGCCGGGCAGAGGGTGCATGTCGTGTACTTGGTGCGGACCTCGCCGCGCGGGGGATCCGGAACGCCGGGCCAGCTCTCGGTCCGTATGGCCACGCCGCCGATCAGCCTCCACGGCACCGGAGTCAGGAAGAAGCCCGCCGCCCCGCCGCCCACCAGTTTCAATAAGTCGCGCCGCCCGAGTCCCATGTCGTTCTCCTATTTGTGGCAGGCCAGGCAACTGTCCTGGACCCCGCGCTGCTGGTGGCACCGGATGCAGTCGTCCATCTCCATGCCCGGGTGACGATTGGCCGCGTTCGGAAGCGACGGGTCGCCGAGGATGTCCCGGCTGTAACCGCTGACGCGGTCGCGCTCGAAGGCGGGGAGCGTGTCGGAATCGCCGTGCGCCTGGTGGCAGCGCTCGCAGGCGAGCTTGGCCAGCTTCACGTGGAAGGCGTGCGAGAACCGCACGTTCTCCGGCTGGCGCGCGTAGACCAGCCAGGGAATCTCGCGGCTCGGCTCGATGTATCGCTTGATCATGCGCTTCTCTTCGTCCGTCGTTCCCATCGCCGCGGCGTGGCAGCCCGCGCACTTGTCGACAGCCGGAATGCCGCTGAAGGTTCCGTCATCGCGGATGGCGTGACAGTCTTCGCACTTCATTCCGCCCTTGTCGCGATGGACCTTGTGGCTGAACTGGACCGGCTGGTTCTGCTTTTCATACTCCGCGCGCGGAAAGGCGAGCCAGCCCGCCGACAGCGCCGCGGCGAAGCCGGCCACAAAAAGAAGCGATCCTCGATAGTTCTTCATTGGCAGAAATCCTGAAACAAGCTGAGCGCGTCATCGCGGTCGAGGCCGCCCAGCAGGCCTTCCTGGAACGCCCGGCCGCCCAGCCGGCTCGAAATTCGCTCGATTTCGCGGGTCATCCATTGAAGCGCCGGCTCTCCCGCGAGTAGCCCGGCCGCGACGGGTTCGCCCGAGGGGTCGGCCTGGCCGGCGAACAGCCAGCCTCCGCCGTACGGGTCGGCCGTGAGGCATTCCGGATGAGCGCGTAGTTGTGGGTTCCCGACCGCGTCGCGCAGGGGATTCGGAAACGCGACCCGCCAATCGAGGGCGTGCGCGTGCAGCACCGCGGCCGGAGACAGGGTGCCTTTGGACGCGATCACGCTGACCTGGTCCACGCGACCCAGCAGCCTCGCCAGAAAACCGTCGATGCCGGCATGGCACCAGCCGTCCTCGGCACGGTGGAGCCAGAGGTGGTTGGCGGCATAGCGGAGGTCGGGCGGCACGCGGATGCCATCGACCGTTGGCGCCTCGTCGGCCGTTCCCAGCTTGTCGCGGTAGAGGAAGCAGTACCGGTAGCAGCCGCCCTCGCAGGCGGTTGGGAGCGGCTTGCGGGGGATGGGCCGCCTTTCCGGCGCGGCCGAGCAGTACTGCGCCGGCGAAGTCTCCAGGTGGGGGCAGACAGGCGCGGCCCCGTCGCCGGGGCGTTGCCGGTAGACCGC
>CAZBQQ010000035.1:0-24449 GCA_964493965.1 uncultured Solibacteraceae bacterium | reverse complement strand
CCAGGTGGGGGCAGACAGGCGCGGCCCCGTCGCCGGGGCGTTGCCGGTAGACCGCGCAGGTAGCGTACGAGGGCGAGGAGCACTTTTCCTCGAACCCGCCAGCGCCGGCGCGAGCGATCATCTTCGGCCCGGCTGCGATTCGGCAGAACCTGAGCTGCGTTTCCTGAAGGTAGGGGCACCGCATAGCGGGGGCTACAGCTCGGTCTCTTCCTCGTTCAGGGCCGGCTGGCGGCGGTGCGCGGCGAGTTCGTCCACAACGGCCTTCAGTATCAGGAGGAAGGAAATGGCCGTGACCATACCGAGGAGGATATTGGTCATGTTCAGCCAGTAAGTGTCGGAGTTCATTGGCTTCTCGGATTTAGGAGAAGCAATTCCGGGTCCGTACTTGTAAGGTATTGTGTTTACAAGGGATGATGCGAGGCGGCGTTGTCTACGTGGAGTGTTTCAATACAGTGCAGTCCGGATTTCGAACACGGTGGGAGGCGGCGAGCGCAGCTCTGGAGAGCCGCCCACGCAGACTCTTAGCGTGCGATGCGGCTCAGTTGGTTGAGGATCGCGGCGGGGATTCTGCTCAGGGACACGACCTCTCCCGCTGCGTCCAGGCGCACGGCTTCTCGCGGCATTCCGTAGACCACGCAACTGGCCTCGTCCTGCGCGATCGTCCTGGCGCCGCTCTGCTTCATCTTCAGCATCCCGCGAGCGCCGTCGCTCCCCATGCCGGTCAGCAGGACGCCGATGGCCCGGGGCCCGGCGGCATCGGCCACGGAGGAGAACATGACGTCCACGGACGGCTTCTGGTAGCAGACGCGGGGGCCATCCTGGACGGTGACACGGAAGCCTCCCCCGGGTGACCTGCGGAGCAACATGTGGAAGTTCCCGGGCGCGATCAGGGCCCGGCCCCGGGCCACCGTATCGCCGTCCTGGGCCTCCTTGACCTCCATCGGGCAGATCTCGTTCAGGCGGTTGGCGAAGGCCAGCGAGAAGACGGCCGGTATGTGTTGGGTGATTACGATGCCGGGACCGCTGGCGGGCATGCGGGTGAGCACTTCCTGGATTGCTTCGGTTCCTCCCGTCGAAGCGCCGACCGCGATGATCGCATCGGGATCGAACGCAGCCGGGGAAGGGGACGTCTCTGGTTTATCGGTTGGCGCGGCCGGGGTGTCCGGCTGGCGGCGGAGACGCGCGGCGGCGGCGGCCCGGATCTTAGCCGCGAGGTCCAGCCGCAGCTCGCCTACCGAGTAGGGGCCTCCGGGCTTGGCCAGCACCTCCACCGCGCCAAGACGCAAAGCCTCCAGAGCCGCCTGGCACCCGGCCTGCCCGAGCGAGCTGATCACGACGACCGGAATCGGCTGGTAGTGCATCAGCTTCTTCAGAAATGTCAGGCCGTCCATGCGCGGCATCTCGATGTCGAGCGTCAGGACGTCCGGCTTCAGCGCAAGGATTTTGTCGCGGGCCACGAATGGGTCGGGCGCGGTTCCCACGACCTCGATGTCCTTCTCATCGGACAACGCTTCGGCCAGCAATTTGCGGACGATGGCGGAATCATCGACGATCAGGACCCGGGTCTTCATACGGTCGGCTGCAGCTCCAGCGATACGGTGAGGATTCCGTCTCCAAGGTCGAACCAGCGGTGGATGCCCGCGTTTTCGGACCCGGCGCCCCGCTCCGGCGGAACCAGTTCCGGGTGGGCGATCTGGAATGTCGCTTCGCTTTCCAGCCGGCTCAGTACCGAGCCGCAGATCATGTTGGCCAGTTCGCAGACCACTCCCTCGGCCTGAGCGTCCGATACTTCCAATTCGTCACAGCCGAGAAAGCCGGCGCCCACGGCTCGCGCCAGGGTCCGCGGCACGCTCACGCGAAACCCGCCCGAAGGGTCGCCCGTGAACCGTAACGCAGCGGTGCAACTGGGCGCGGCGGCGTCGCCAGTCTTCCCGCCGGGTGGGGAGGTCCGCTCGCTCACGCTCGCGGTTCGGTGCTCGGCGCCGATGCCGGCCGGAGCCGCTCCCTCGCCGCTCGAGAGCACACTGGTAAAGCACATCGTTTCGAGAACCTCCTCGACGGCCGCCGCCAACCCTGCCTGGATCTCATTCGGTTCCATTGACCACCGCCAGGCTGCGTTCCAGTTCTTCCCGCAAGGTCTCCGGCGCAAAGGGCTTGGTGACATAGCCCTTGGCCCCCAGCGTGAGCATCTTCTGCACGCGGCCGTCGGTCCGGTCCGTGGATACCACCAGCACCGGGATCAAGCGCAATACCGGGTGTTCGGACATGCGCCGCAACAACTCTTCACCGTCCATGGTCGGCATGTTGATATCGGTAAGCACCGCGTCCACCCAGTTGTTTTCGAGCAGCCGCAGCGCCTCTTCTCCGTTCGAGGCCTCCAGGCAGAGCCCTAACTCCAGGCCGGACAAGTCCAGGACGCGGCGTATGAACGCGCGCATCACCGAAGAATCGTCCACGATCAAAATATGGAGTTCCATCAGCGCACTCCCTTCCCCGTTGACGACGCCGTCATTTCGCGCTCCGCCATCCCGGGCCCGCGGGTCCAGACGCGGCCCGTCGAGACCTCCAGCCGCACGGTGCGCGACTGATTCCCGCCGACCTCTTCCGCGTGGACCATGACCCCCGCCTTCCAGAGAATCTTGCGCAACGCCACGTGGTTGCGTTTGCCGATGTTGAACACGCCGTGCTCGTCCATCACCTGCGCCCCACCCACCACCCGCACCACCAGGCGGCGTTTCTCGGCGCCCAGCTCATAGGCGGTGCGAAACAGAAGCGGAATGCCGGTGTCGGCGAACAGGAAGGGGTTTTCGCCGGCCTTCTGCGGGTTGAGCGAGGACTCCGGCAGCATGAAATGCAGCAGACCGCCGACCCCCGCCACGGGATCGTGGATCGCCACCGCGATGCAGGAACCCAGGGCGTAGGTCGCCAGCACCGATTCGGCGGCATTGCTGAGCTTGCAATCTCCGACTCCCACCGTCAGCAGGTTCAACGTTGCCCTTTCTCCCGCGCCGGCGACGAGGCCTTGCGGTACACGGCAGGCTGGACGTAGAGGAGCCCGTGTTCGACCCCGGTGAGGCTTTCGGCGTGCCCGGTCAGCAGATAGCCGCCCGGCTCCAGGCACCCGGTCAGGCGCTCGATCACCTGCCGCTGCGTCGGCTTGTCGAAGTAAATCATCACGTTGCGGCAGAAGATGAGCGGGAGAGGACCGATCCGGGAGACCGGCTCCAGCAGATTCAGCCGGCGGAACTCGATCATCGCCCGCAGCTCCTTCTTCGCCCGGTAGGAGCCGGCGAAGTCGCGTTCGCCGCGCAGCCAATAGCCACGCAGCTGCGCCGGGGAGAGCGCCTCGAAACGCTCTGCCGGATAGATTCCTTTGGCGGCCGCCCCCAGCACGCGCGTGGAAATGTCGGTGGCCAGAATGCGGACCTTGCCGGATGCGGCCCCGCCGAGTTCCTCGAGGATGCACATCGCGATCGAGTAAGGCTCTTCGCCGCTCGAGCAGGCGGCGCTCCAGATATCGATTCTGGCGCGGTTCTTCCACTCCGGCAGAAAGGTCTTGCGGAGAAAATCGAAGTGCGCCGGCTCGCGAAAGAACGATGTGTGGTTGGTGGTGAGCGCGTCAATGAGGTGGATGAGCGCCTCCCCGGTAGAATCCCCGACGACATGGCAGTAGTACTCGTCGAAGGACCGGCAACCGGACTGCCGGATCTGCTTCCCCAGCCGCGCGGACACCAGCGTCTCTTTGCCCGCCCGAAGGTCCAGCCCGAAGGTGTCATAGGCGAGCTGGCGGATCTTGGCGAACTCGGCTGCCTTCATGGGGCAGCAGGCGGTGTCGTCAAGCGCCGGCATGCGCTCCCCACAGGCTGCCCATGTCGAGGATCAGCCCGACGCGCCCATCGCCCAGAATCGCGCCCCCGGCAACTCCGGGAACCTTGCCCAAGGCCTGCCCCAGACTCTTGATCACGACCTCCTGCTTGCCGACCAGATCGTCCACCATCAGGCAGAACGGCTGCCCCTCGCCCTCGGCCACGATCAGCAGGGCGTGGCTGGCATCCTCGGTCCGCGGGGTCAGGCCGAACCGCTTGTAGAGGCGCAGCACGGGCAGCAGCCTCCCGCGAACCAGCGCCATCTCCTGCCGGTTCTGGACGGTGAACATCGAACCGGCGGCGGGGCGGAACATCTCCCGGACCGAGAACAGGGGCACGATGTAACGATGCCGCCCGACCGCTACCACCAGGCCATCGATGATGGCCAGGGTCAAGGGCAGCTTGAGCAGGAATGTGGTGCCCGCGCCGGCCTCGGAGCGGATTTCGATCCGGCCCCTGAGTTTCTCCACCTGCGTGCGAACCACGTCCATGCCCACGCCGCGTCCCGAGATGTCGGTCACCTCGGCGGCGGTGGAGAAACCAGGTTCGAGGATGAGCCGGAAAATGTCGCTTTCGGAAAGGCGCGCGCCGTCCTCGACGAGCCCCTTCTCGCGTCCCTTGGCCAGAAGCTTCTGGGAATCCAGCCCGCGGCCGTCGTCGGCAACCTCGATCACAATCTGGCCGCCCTGGTGATAGGCCGCCAGGGTGACCCGGGCCTGCGCCGGCTTGCCCGCGGCCTCGCGGTCGACGGGATCCTCGATGCCATGGTCGATGGCATTGCGCACCATGTGCATCAACGGGTCCGACAGTTCCTCGGCGATTGTCTTGTCCACTTCGGTGTCCTCGCCCCGTGTGGCGAGCTCCACCTGCTTGCCCACCTTCCGCGACAGGTCCCGTACCTGCCGGGTCGCACGCTGGAAGAGCTGTCCGATGGGGACCATGCGCATGGCCATGGCCGTCCGTTGCACTTCGCCGGTAATGCGTGCCAACTGCGCCATGTCGCGATGCAGGCGTGCGCCGCCGGCGGCGGCGAGGGCCTCGTTGTGCCGCAGCAACGACTGGGCGATCACCATCTCGCCCACCATGTCCACGAGATAATCCAGCTTGGTGGTGTCGACCCGCACCGAGGACTGTTCGGTTGCGCCCCCCGGGCGCTTGGCGTCGCTCTCGACCGGCGCCGCGGTCTCCGGCCTGGCTTCCGGTGGGGCGGCCGCCTGAGGGGCGATGGCCTGCGGGGCCTGCGGGGCGGTGGCCGGCGGGCTGCCTGCCTGCGGCACGGGAACGCCGGTCTCCTCCGCCTTCAGGGCCCGCACTTTTCCCAGCAGGTGGCCGTGGCCGGGCAGGCGCTCGCCCCCGGCGCCGGACTCGACTCCGCTGAGCGCCCGGCTGAGATAGTCGACGCTCTCCAGGATCACGTCGGTGACCGCGGGGCTGATAGCGAGTTTCCCCTCGCGCACCAGATTGAGAGCCGTCTCCACCTCGTGCGCCATTTCCTGGATCGCCGCGAACTCCAGGAACCCCGCCAGACCCTTAATGGTGTGGAATCCGCGAAAGACCGAGTTGATCGCATCCGCATCGTCGGGCTGCCGTTCGAGCGTGAGCAGGCGCTGCTCGATGGTGGTCAGATGCTCGCGCGATTCCACGATGAAATCGGAGATGAGTTCCGGGTCCTCCGCCAGCGCATTGACAGCTTTGGGGCGCTCGGGCGCCGCAGGCGCGGGCGCGACGTGGCTCGGGCCCTCCGAGAGAGCCTGCTGAAGCCGGGCCAGGCCCTCCCGCAGTTCCGCGGGCGGAGAGGCCGAGAGTTCGCCTGCGATGCGGGCCGCTCCGCCATAGCCGGCTTCGCCCGCCTGCCTCGCCAGTTCCTCCAGCGCGGCCTGGAAGGTCCGGGAGCCCTCGCCCGATGCCTCCGCTCCCGGTCCTTCGATCATCAGCCGGGTTGAGAGATCGTCGATTCGCTCCCTCAGAAGCGATTCCATTTCCGGATTGGGCATGATTCACACCTGGAGCGAAGCGATCAAAACTCCTTGAACTGCTCATCCAGGGGGAAGGGGTCCGGGTTCGCGTCCTGAGCGGCGAGAACCGGCGCCGGGCGCTCGACGGACTTGGGCTGCCGCGCAACGGCCTTGCGCAGAGACGCGAGGCCGGCGGCGGACTCCCCCTTTCGAGGCCGCGAATTGCCGCTGTCCGTGGTTGTCCGGCGGTGCGCGTGGGGGCCCCCCCCGCTGGCCGCCTCGCCCCCGCCAACCATGGCTGTCAGCCGTTCGATCACCTCCTTCAGAGTCTCCGACTGTGCGTTCAGCTCCTCGGCCGCTGAAGCGCTTTCCTCGGCGTTCGCCGCCGTCTTCTGTGTCACCTGCTCCATTTGCGTGATGGCTTTGGCGATCTGCTCGATCCCCCGGGCTTGCTCCTGGCTACCCAGGTTCACTTCGTCCACCAGGGTCTTCACTTCGCCGGACACCTCGGTGATCGCCCGGATCGCCGCGGCCACCTGATCGACTTTGGTCTTGCCGTCGTTAGACTTGGCGATCGATTCCTCGATCAGCGACGCGGTATCCTTGGCCGCCTGCGCACAGCGCTGCGCCAGATTGCGAACCTCATCGGCTACCACCGCGAAGCCCATGCCCGCCTCGCCGGCCCGGGCCGCCTCCACCGCCGCGTTCAGGGCCAGGATGTTGGTCTGGAAAGCGATCTCGTCGATCACCTTGATGATCTTGGAGATCTTTCCGCTCTGCGTATTGATCTCGCCCATGGCCGCCACCGTCTGTTCCAGGGCTTGATGCGCCTCGGAGAATTTTTGCTGCGACTGGGTCACCAGGTCAGCCGCGGCCCGGGAGTTCTCGGTGTTCTTTTGGGCCATGGAGTTGATCTGTTCGGTCGATGCGGAAGTCTCTTCGAGCGACGCAGCCTGCTCAGAGGAACCTTGCGCCAGCGACTGGCTGGAAGAGGCGACCTGCGACGCCGCGCTGGACACCTGCCCGGAGCCTTCCGACATCGCGGTGACCGCCTGCCGCAGACTGCGGTTGGTCTGGCGCACGACGAACACTACGGTGCCCGCAACCAGCAGGAAGAGTCCCATGGCGACCAAGGTCACCCAGCGGCTTAGCGTTACGGAGGCTTGTGCCGAGCTCTGGGCGTCCGCCATCAGGCGGTTCTGCAACTGCACCAGTTCCTTGGCCTCGGCACTGACAGTATCGGCGTCCGAGGCCACTGCCCGGCCGAGGAACGCCGCTGCCTCGTCCGTCTTGCCGCTGCTGGCCAGAGCATACAATTGTTGGTGGTTCTGCAGCATCCTGTCGATTCCTTTCTGCAGATCCGCCACCACCCGGCGACCTTCGTCCGTTTCGACCAGGAGCGCGACTTCCGACGTCAGCTTCTTCATGCGCTCGACAGCTTCGCCGAAGTCGCTGTTTCCTTTGTCCATCAGGGTCGCCTCTTTTGTGAGGGCCCTCAGGACGAGCCCGCGCTCCGCCGCCACGGCGTCCGACTCCGCGTTGTCGATGCTGCAGGCGAGGTACTGCTTCTTCCCCAGCTTGTTCATCCCCCGTTCCACCAGGGCCCCCAGACTGCCGATGCTTTGGAGCGAGACGACACTCACCATCAGAGTCAATACCAGCGCACTACCCAAACTCAGGTAGAGCTTCCTGCCAATCGTCATCTCAGACATCATGTGCCTTCCCCTTTGCCTTCTCCGGAAGTCTCCTACTGCATCAACGCGTTCAGGGCGTGTAGATCGGTGCTGGCCAACACGCGGTCAATTTCCAGCAGGATCTTGACTCTATCCTTCACTTTGGCCATCCCGAGCAGATAGGGCATGGCCGTTCCGTCGCCGAAATCCGGGGTGTCCTCGATGTCGGCGGCGACCAGATTGAGCACCTCGGCAACGCCGTCCACCACGATGCCCATCAACATCGGCCCCGCCTCGCCTTGCACTTGAACCACGATGATGCAGGTGCGCTGCGTGTACTCCTGCTCCGGCAGGCCGAACTTCAGCCGCAGATCCACTACCGGGATCACCTTCCCGCGCAGGTTGATCACGCCTTTGACGTAGGCCGGCGTCTGCGGAACCGCCGTGATGTCCTGGATGCCCATGATTTCACGGACTTTGAGAACCCGAATGCCGAATTCCTCGCGGCCCAGTTCAAAAACCAGATATTTCCCGCCGCGATCGTCGTTCTTGAGCGCCGCAGCCGTTTGCCTATCCAAGACTGTCGATCCCATGTCGCTCCTTTCGAGGTCTCGCTTCTCCCGCCTGACGCCCCTTCCGGCCCGGCATGACCGCGGGCGGGCAGCCCGAGAATCGCGCGCCACGAGTGGCGCTCACTGTCATATCGGATGAATCCATGAAGCCCTGCATATCGGTTCGGCGTGTCATTTCGTTCGCCGCCCCACCCGCAACTTCCAGCCGCATCGGGGGTTAAATAGAGGGAGGGGGGCGGAGAATGCGCCCGAAGGCACTCATTGCGCTGGGACTCACGGTTGGGCTGGCGGTCGTTCCCGCCGGCGCCACCGGGCCGTTCTTGCAGACGCTCTCCAAGGAAGAGAAGATCGAGCAGGCGCTCAACCGGCTGACCTTCGGGCCGCGGCCGGGCGATAACGCCAGGGTGCGCTCTCTGGGCCTCAAGAAGTGGCTCGACCTCCAGCTACATCCCGCGAGGATTGCGGAGAACCCGGTGCTGCTGGAGAAGCTGAAGGCGCTCGATACCCTGGCCATGCCGGCGGAAGAGCTGGTGCTCGATTACCCGCCTCCGCAGATCGTGCGGCAGATGGCTGACGGCAAGGTGCCGTTCCCGGCTGACCCCGAGCGGCGGCGCCTCATCCAGCTGCTGGCCGAGAGGATGGGCAAGGAGAAAGGCGGCCCCGAGCCGGCCGAGTTGCGGGACCTGGAAGGCGGAACGCCGCAGCGGCGCCTGGCGGCATTCGAGGCGCTCACGCCCGAGCGGCAGGACGAGGTGATGGTGACGCTTCCCGCCGGCCAGCGGCAGGGCCTGCTGCTGGTTGCTCCGCCGGAGCTGCGCCGGAGGATCGAGCTGGCCGCCGGTCCCCCACAGGTGGTGGCGCGCGACCTGGCGGAGGCGAAGCTGTTGCGCGCCGTCTACTCGAACCGTCAACTGGAAGAGGTGCTGGCCGATTTCTGGTTCAACCACTTCAACGTCTATCTCGATAAAGGTGCCGACCATTACCTGGTGACGGGCTTTGAGCGCGACACCATACGGCCGCGCGTGCTGGGCAAGTTCCGCGATCTTCTCGAAGCCACGGCCAAGAGCCCGGCGATGCTGTTCTACCTGGACAACTGGGAGTCGGCGGGGCCGGGTGCGGGGAAGGCCCGGAGCGGCCGCGGGCTGAACGAGAACTACGGCCGCGAGCTGCTGGAATTGCACACGCTTGGCGTCGACGGCGGCTACACGCAGAAGGACGTCACCGAGGTGGCACGCTGTTTCACCGGTTGGAGCATCGACCGGCCACAGCGCGGCGGCGGATTCGTCTTCCGCAAGGCGATGCACGATGACGGCGAGAAGGTGGTGCTGGGCGTCAAGATCCGGGCGGGTGGCGGAATCGAGGACGGGGAGAAGGTGCTGGACATCCTGGCGCGGCATTCCTCGACGGCGCGTTTCCTTTCCCGAAAGCTGGCTCAGCGGTTCGTGGCCGACGATCCTCCGGCAGCGTTGGTGGATCGCATGTCGCGGACCTTTCTGCGGACGGACGGCGACCTGCGGGCCGTCATGAAGACCATGCTCGGCTCACGGGAGTTCTGGTCGCGCGGGGCGTGGCGGTCGAAGATGAAGTCGCCGCTCGAGCTGGTGGCGAGCGCGGTGCGCGCGGCGGATGGGGACGTGGATACGGCGACGGCGCTGGCGAACCAGGTGGCGCAGCTCGGGGAGCCCCTGTATCGCAAGGCGGAACCGACGGGGTATTCGAACGCGAGCCAGGCGTGGCTGAACTCGGCGGGGCTGCTCGCTCGGATGAACTTCGCGGTCCGGCTGGCGGGCAACAAGGTGCCGGGCGTGAAGGTGTCGGGGGCGGATGCGCTGGTGCTGGGGGCGCCGGGGTTCCAGATGCGGTAGGGGCTGAAGCCTAATGCCACATAGTTTTCCCGAAACCGGGGATTGTGCATCGGAGTGTGGGGCGGACCCCCTGGTCCGCGCGGGTCCCCCTGGACCCGCTTTCTCGCCGATGAATCAAGCTGTTCGGTACGACGAACAGGCCGACGGGGGCGTCGGCCGCGGACCAGGGGGTCCGCCCCACGGCAAAAACTATGAGGCATTAGGCTGAAGCCTGCGCCACGATGGGGGTGACGATGGATACGAAAGAGCGCGGATCCGATAGACGGGTGTTTCTGCGCGATTCGGCTTTGGCGATGGTCGGCATCGGCGCGGCTCCGCTTTGGCTGACGCGGGCGCTGTATGCGGCCGACGCGCCTTCGCCACGGAAGAAGATCCTGGTGGCGATCTTCCAACGCGGGGCGGCGGACGGGCTGAATATCGTGGTGCCGCACGGAGAGAAGGCGTATTACGATTTGCGGCCGACGATCGCGATCCCGCGGCCCGGTTCGGCGGGCGCCGACGCGGCGATCGACCTGGACGGGTTCTTCGGGCTGCATCCTTCGCTTGCTCCGCTCAAGCCGCTGTTCGATACGAAGGCCCTGGCGATCGTGGATGCCGCGGGTTCGCCCGATCCGACGCGGTCGCACTTCGACGCGCAGGACTATATGGAGTCAGGGACGCCGGGGGTCAAAGCGACCGGGGACGGGTGGATGAACCGCGCGCTTCCGAAGGAACGGGGCAGGCCGTCGCCGGTGCGGGCGGTGGCGCTGGGCGCGACGCTGCCGCGGTCGATGGCGGGGCGCAATCCGGCGGTCGCCGTGGAGACGATCTCGAGCTTTCAGGTCCAGGACGCCACGGCGGGCAAGACCTTCCAGCAGATGTACACGGAGGCCGCGGACCCGCTGGTTCGGGCAGCGGGACGCGAGACCTTCGAGGCCGTGGCCATGCTGCAGGCGGTCCGGAAGCAGACGTACACGCCGGCGGCCGAGTATCCACGCGGGCGGCTGGGGGACAGCCTCAAACAGATCGCGCAGCTGATCAAGGCTCGCGTGGGAGTCGAGCTGGCCTTCGCGGATGTGGGCGGGTGGGACCATCACGTCAATGAGGCGGGCCAGCTGGCCACGCTGCTGCGGGAGTACGGCCAGGCGTTGGCCGCCTTCTGGCAGGACATGGGCGACCTGATGGCCGATGTCGTGGTGGTCACCATGTCGGAATTCGGCCGCACGGCGCGCGAAAACGGCGACCGCGGCACCGATCATGGCCACGCCAACTGCATGTTCGTGATGGGCGGCGGCGTCCGCGGCGGCCAGGTGTACGGCCGGTGGCCGGGGCTCGCCAAGGAGCAACTCTACGAAGGCCGCGACCTGGCGCTCACCACGGATTTTCGCGACGTGTTGGGCGAACTGGTGGCACGGCACCTGGGGAACCAGACGCTCGGCGGCGTCTTCCCGGGATACGCTCCGAAGTTTCTGGGCGTGGTGTAGGGGGCGGGGGCGGGGCGTCAAACTGGCGGTCTGCGCGCCACAGCCAGGCCGGTGAGGTAGGTTGCCGCGAAGATGAGGGCGAACGGAATCCAGGTTCCCAGTGGGCTCGCGAACATGGCGTAACTCCGCTCGAACACGGGCGCGACGAGGAAGGCGTCCATGGCAACGACAACGGCGAGGAAAGCGGCCGCCGTTTCGAGCGGGGTGGTGCAAGCGAATCGTTTGAAGTACAGCAGCGAGAGCAGCGCAAACCCAATCGGCGCCCCGACGGCGTGGACGACGAGAGTGGCATCCATCGACAAGAACCGTCGCCCAACGCCGATCAACAGGCCGCAGTAAGCCCAACCTGCCAACGCGTGCAGGAGCACCGCGACAACGCCACGCCAACGCACCGAGCGCTCCGCCATCGATAACCCGCCTTCACCCCTGAGGAACAGGTTAACTCCTGCCGCACCCAACCATCATTGTCCGGCGCCACAACCGCCGGCTCCGCGGCGGCGCTGTCCTTCCAGTCGTCGGACGCGGGTGGCATCCTCCGCGCAACAGCTTTACCATGGCAGAATGAGACTTCGATTCACGCTGGCCGGTCTGGCGGCGGCCGCCTTGTTTGCCCAGCCGCAGCCCACCCCGCAGTACCCGTTTCAGAACCCGGACCTCGCCATCGAGCAGCGGGTCGCCAATATCGTCTCTTTGATGACGCTCGAAGAGAAGATCGCCTGCCTGGGGACCAACCCCAGCGTGCCGCGCCTGGGCATACGCGGGACCGGCCACTCGGAGGGCCTGCACGGACTGGCCTTGGGCGGACCGGGCGGGTGGGGACGGCCGACTCCGATCCCGACCACTCAGTTCGCCCAGGCCGTCGGGATGGGCGAAACCTGGGATCCCGATCTGATCCGCCTGGCAGGTGGCGTGGAGGGCTTTGAGGCCCGCTACATCAGCCAGAGCGAGAAGACGCACCGCGGCGGGCTGGTCATGCGGGCTCCGAACGCCGACCTGGCGCGCGATCCGCGCTGGGGCCGGACCGAGGAATCCTTCGGAGAGGACCCTTACTTCAACGGCACGATGGTGGTCGCCATGGTCAAGGGACTTCAGGGCGACGATCCCAAATACTGGCTCACGGCGTCGCTGATGAAGCACTTCCTGGCCAACAGCAATGAGGACGGCCGCGGCGGATCGTCCTCCGATTTCGATGCGCGGCTGCTGCGCGAGTACTATTCCGTCCCGTTCCGCATGGGCGTGATCGAGGGCGGGTCGCGCGCTTACATGGCGGCCTACAACGCCATGAACCACGTTCCCATGACGGTCAACCCGATCCTACGGCAAATCACCATGAAGGAATGGGGCCTCGACGGCATCATTTGCACCGACGCGGGGTCGGTGCGCAACATGGTGGATCCCAAGCTGCACCACTACTACCCGACCAACGCGGAGGCGGTGGCGGCATCCGTCAAGGCGGGCATCAGCCAGTTCCTGGAGAGGCCCACTTTGTATCAGCCGGCCGCGCAGGAAGCGATTCAGAAGGGCCTGCTGACGGAGAAGGACATCGACGAGGTCCTCAAAGGCGAGTTCCGGGTCATGATCAAGCTGGGCCTTCTGGACCCGCCGGAGCGGGTGAAATACGCGAGCATCCAGGGCGATGACGAGGTCTGGAAGCGGCCTGACCACAAGCAAATCGCCCTACGCGTGGCGCAGGAGTCCGTGGTGCTGCTGAAGAACGCCGGGAACTTCCTGCCGCTCGACAGGGCGTCTCTGAAATCGATCGCCGTGCTGGGGCCGCTCGCGGATGTGGTTGCGCTGGATTGGTACAGCGGCACTCCCGGGTACACCATCACTCCGGTCGAAGGCATACGCACCAAAGTGGGCAGCGGCATCGCGGTGAATTTCGTTCCCAAAACGGCCGACGTGGCGGCGGCGGTCGAGGCCGCCAGGAAGTCCGACGTGGCAGTGGTTTTTGTCGGCAACCATCCCACCTGCGACGCGGGCTGGGCGAAGTGCCCGACGCCGAGCGACGGCAAGGAGGCGATAGACCGGAAGGCCATCAACCTGGAGCAGGAGGAGTTCGTCAAGCAGATTTACGCCGCCAATCCCAAGACGGTGGTCGTGCTGCTGGCCAGTTTCCCGATTGCCATCAATTGGAGCCAGGAGAATGTCCCGGCCATCCTGCACATCACGCACAATGCGCAGGAGGAGGGAACCGCCATCGCGGACGCCCTGTTCGGCGACATCGATCCGGGCGGCCGGCTGGTTGCGACCTGGCCGAAATCGCTGGACCAGGTGCCGCCCATGATGGACTACGACATACGCCACGGCCGGACCTATATGTACTTCAAAGGCGAGCCGCTCTATCCGTTCGGCTTCGGCCTCAGCTACACTACTTTCCAATACTCGCGTCTGAAGCTCAGTGCGCCGCGGCTTGGGAAGGACGGCTCTGTCACGGTGAGCGTGGATGTGAAGAACACCGGCAGGCGGAAGGGCGACGAAGTGGTCGAGCTCTATCTTTCGCACCTCGATTCGAAGGTCGAGAGAGCCAGGAAGGAGCTGAAGGGTTTCAGGCGGATCACGCTCGCGCCGAATGAGACCCGCACGGTCACGCTGCCCGTGAAGGCGCAGGATCTGGCCTGGTGGGATGAGCAGCAGAACAGCTGGGTGGTGGAGGCGGATCGCGTGAAGTTCATGGTGGGCGCTTCCTCGGCGGATACGAAGCTGGAAACAACCATCAGCGTGGGGCAGTAGGAGGCCTGTGAACTACTTCAGCCGAACCTCAGCCGTGGTCTTGGCGCTTGCCGTTCTGGCTCCGGCAGCGCTTGCCGGAGTGACAGTCCTGACCGCGGAAGGCCGTACCGAACTGCAATTCCAGTTTCGCGGGGCCGGAGGGAAGCCCGATTCGATGGTGCTCGACCGCTTCCTCTTCAACGGCCAACCGGCCGCTAACGTGATCGCAGTTAGGCAACTCAGCCCAGGCGTGAACGAGATCACGGCATCGTCGCAGACTCCGGGCGAGTGGGAATTCGACTTGCAGGATCGCGGCAGCTTCTATGGCTTCGGCGAGCGCTTCGACCGGCTGGACCACGCGCACACCATTATCCGCAACAGCTCGATGGATACCGACATGGCCAAGGGCGGCAACACCTACCAGCCGATCCCGTTCTTCATGAGCCTGCGCGGCTACGGCCTGTGGCTGGACACTAACGGCGAGGCCACCTTCGACCTCAACGTGACCGACCGCTACCACGTCCGCATCAAGCTGTTCTCGGACCGCCTGCGCGTGGTGCTTTTCGAGGGGCCGCAATTCCCTTTGATCCTCGACCGCTTCACCGCGCTGGCGGGGCGGCAGCAACTCCCGCCCTATTGGGCCTTCGCGCCGTGGAAGGCGCGCGACTACCATCGCAACCAGGCCGAGGTGAACGAGGATATCGACCGCTATCGCGAGCTGGGACTGCCGGCCTCCGTGATTCTGATCGACAGCCCCTGGGCCACCAACTACAACACCTACGAATTCAATCCCAAGCAGTTTGACGACGCCCCGAAGATGATCGCGCATTTGCACGACGAGGGATACAAGCTGGTGCTGTGGCATACCTCGTGGATCGACAACGCCACCAACAGGCCGGGCGAGCAAGGTTTCGCCGACAAGATTCCGCCCGTGGCAACGAACTTTGCGGAGGCCGAGAAGAACGGATACTTCCTGCACCGTCCGGACGGCGCGACTTATCAGGGCGAATGGTGGAAGGGTAAGGGCTCGCTCATCGATTTCACCAATCCCGCGGCGAAGAAGTGGTGGCAGGGCCAGGTTGGGAAAGCCATCGCCGCCGGCGCCGACGGCTTCAAGGACGATGACGCCGAGGGCAACTTCGTCGGTGACGTGAAGTATTTCAGCGGGGAGGATCAACGCCTGATCCGCAACCGCTACGCGGTGGACTACAACCACGCGGTTGCCGAAGCGCTCACCGAGCGGAAGGGCCAGGACTGGGTGCTCTTCCAGCGCAGCGGGACCATCGGCGTGCATCAGCAGCCGCTCTTCTGGTCGGGCGACAACGAGGCCAGCTTTTCGACCGGGAACGGCCTGCCCACTGTGGTCACCGCCGGCCTCAACGCCGGCATGAGCGGCATTTCTCTGTGGATGAGCGACCTCGGCGGCTACATCAAGCGGGCACGCTATGACGGCGACGATGTGCTGTTCGAGCGCTGGACCGAGTACTCTGCCTTCTCGCCCGGCATGGAAGTGATGAGCCAGATGAACCTGGGGCCGTGGGACTACGGCGACGAAGCGCTGCGCGTTTTCCGCATGTACTCGGTGCTGCACCTGAGCCTGTTTCCGTATCGCTACGCGGCCGCGCAGGAAAGCGCCCGCGACGGCCTGCCGATGATGCGCGCCCTGGCGTTGATGCACCAGGACGATCCTGAGGCGCGCGTCGCCGAGACGGAATACTATTTCGGGCCGGACCTGCTGGTGGCGCCAGTGCTGAGTCCGGTCACCGAGCGCGCCGTCTATCTTCCCGAAGGCGCGTGGATCGACTATTGGACCGGCAAACGCCTCGCGGGCCGGCGCACCATCGTCGCGGCCGCGCCGCTCGACCGCATTCCGCTGTATGTGCGCGAAGGGGCGATTCTGCCCAGGATCCCCGAGGACATCATGACGCTTGTGCCGCAGGCCGAGGTGAAGGACCCGCAAGTGAAGTCGCTCGACGATCGGCGAGTGTACGAGATCTATCCCGGCGAGCCGCTGCGAACAATCGCCGACTTCGAAGGCCGCACCATCGCGCCCGGGGCGGGCCAGAAGAGTCTTGCGATCGACGGCAAGCCCGCGCGGGTGACGGTGCGCTGGCGCTTTGGCGGTCCGGAGAGCGTGACCTGCAATGGGCAGGCGCTGACGGTGCGGAAGGCCGCCGATGGATCGGCGTCCGTCGAGTTCGACCATCGCGAGTCGAGCCGCTTGAGCTGGTAACGGCGGCGGGAGTCTGTGCCGCGCACCATCACGCGACTGCCTGCAGTCCGTTCTTGGCCACCAGTGCCAGCAATTTCAGCGACGCGCCTTGCGGGTGCTTTTCTCCGCGTTCCCATTGGCTGACCAACCCTGTCGTGACGTTGAGGTAACGGGCGAACACTGCCTGGCTGGCGCCCTCCCGCAGACGGATTTCGCGGATCTCCCTAGGCTTCAGAGGGCGTACCTGCGTCAGGCATAGCTCGTCGAATTCGCGCATGGTGCGCTTGTCCATGACTCCGACGGCATCGAGACCTTCCGCGGTCTCGTGGATCGACGCCATTACGGGACTACGGTACTGTTTTCTTGCCACAATCCACCTCCACCAACGTTCCCGAGGCAAGCACCAGCGCCAAAACCTCGTCATTGTAAGCCAGCAACTCGCCCGCGAGCTTCCTCAGTGCGACCAACTCGTCTCTTCCGATGTTGTCCATTTCGTTCTTCGCGAACCCGTGCACAAAGAAGGCCCGATTGCGCGCCCTGAAGACGATCAGCGTCCGAAACCCTCCAGACTTGCCCCGTCCGGGGCGAGCGATTCGCTGCTTGATCACGCCACCCCCAAGGTCGGCGGCAACTAATCCTCGCTCGGCGTCCCGTACGGCCCTGCATAGCGCGGCATCGCCGAGGCCGGCCTTGTCGGCGAAGCGGGCGAATGCTTTGTTCTTGAAGATCCGCACGCGTCCTCGCGAGGGTTGCCAGGGCACGCCCCCAAAAACCAGCATAACACTTAGTGCTATAGATGATGGGGCGGCGGCTGCGGGCGGTTCGCGCCCGGGTCTCGACGCTCGTCAGCGCCCACAACAAGACCATACGAGCTGAAACCGCCATTCCATGCGCGTCCCGCAGGGAGATGTTACGATTCCCGCATGGGGGATGCGACCTGGGTCTCGAGCCGTGCCGCCGCTGATTCAGTGCCCACGACGGCTCCCCGGCACTCCGCGCTCGTGCGCGTCACGCACTGGATCACAGCGCTGTGCTTCCTGGCCCTCGTCGTCAGCGGCCTCGAGATTGTCGTCTCGCATCCGCGTTTTTACTGGGGCGAAACCGGCAACATTGGAACGCCAGCGCTGTTCCAGTTTCCGATCCCCGCTTCCAGGTCAACCGTGCCCACCGGCTACGGCTACGTGATGCCGGACCAGAACGGCTGGAGCCGGTCGCTGCACTTTCAAGCCGCCTGGGCTGCCGTATTCACCGGCCTGCTGTATGCCGTCTATAGCCTACTTACCGGGCATTTCCGAAAGCACTTACTTCCGGCCGCCTCCGATCTGACTTGGGGAGCGCTCTCGAGACAACTCGCGAACCATTTGCGCTTCCGTCGGCCCGGTGACGCGGAAGCCTGGTCTTATAACGTGCTCCAGCGTCTTACCTACCTTGGTGTAATCTTCGTGCTGTTCCCCTTGATGATCTGGACCGGCCTAGCTATGTCTCCCGCCTTCGTCTCGGCGTTTCCAGCCGCCCAAACGGTGCTCGGCGGCCAGCAATCCGCGCGCACGATTCACTTTTTCGGCACCGCGCTTCTCCTGCTCTTCCTGCTGGTTCACGTCGTGATGGTTTGTCTGGCCGGATTCAGGAAGCGCATGCGAGCCATGATTACGGGCCGTCCCGGCGCATAGAAGGAACACTATGGGCAACCTCTCACGCCGCAAACTGATCACCGCCGGGCTTTCGGCGACGGCGGGCGTATCCGGCCTTGCCGTGGCCGCTCGTCTCGCGGCCCGCTACGGACTGATCCCGCCCGATCACGGCGGCATCTATGGCCCCGGCGAGACGCTGACCTATGCCGCGCAGCGCCTGCTGACGCGCCACTCGCTGGCCCGCGAGTTTTCTCGCAGCCAGATTTCGAAACCTCCGTTCCAAAACGGCCCGCCTCTCCAGGACGAGGCCTTCAAGCGTCTTCAGGCCGGAGGGTTCGCTGACTGGCGCCTGGCCATCGACGGCATGGTGGCCCGTCCCGCATCGCTGTCGCTCGCCGAACTGAAGAGTTATCCTTCGCGCAGCCAGATCACGCACCTGGCCTGTGAGGAGGGCTGGTCCTTCATCGCGGAGTGGATCGGCGTGCCGCTATCCCACGTCCTGAGTGTCGTGGGGACCCTTCCCCAGGCCCGCTATGTTGTCTACTTTTCCATGGACCACGAGTGGTGGGACAGCGTCGATATGGCCGATGCGCTGCATCCGCAAACGCTCCTGACCTATGGGATGAATGGCGGCGAGCTTCCCGTGGGCCATGGCGGTCCGCTTCGCCTGCGTGTCCCGCGCCAGCTCGGCTACAAGAACGTGAAATACATCACCCGTCTGACCGTGACCGACAGCATGAAAGGGTTCGGCAAGGGCCTGGGCTCGGCGTCACCCGAAGGCGGTTATCACTGGTACGCCGGCATCTAACCTGCCGCCACCCCGTTGACAATCCATTCGGGCGGGAACAAGTGCGGGTCTCTCTACGTCATCATAGGGAATGACTCGTGTGCCGTGCGGTGTCTGGAAACGCTTTGGACTCGCGATCGCCCTTCTCGTTCTCGTTGAGACGGCGCACGCCCAGAGCGTCGTGGGCGCCGTGAGCGGGGTCGTTCGAGACCCGAGCGGCGCGCGTGTGCCCGGAGCCACGGTCACGTTGACGCGCCAGGAAACCGGGGCGCAAAGGATCTCGACCAGCGACGCGCGAGGGGAGTTTACCATCGCCGCCGTCGCGCCGGGCGAGTATCGTCTCCAGGCCGAGCACCAGGGCTTTCTGCGGTACGTGCGGACGCTGATCGTGGAGGTGGATCAGCGGCAGGATCTGCGCGTGGACCTTGCCTTGGAGGCTGCCGGCAAGGTGACCGTTGAGGTGGCCGGAATCGCGCCGCTGGTGCGGCCGGAATCGCCCGCAATGGGCGGGGTCATCGACAACCGGCAGATCCTCGGGCTTCCCCTCGACGGCCGCGATTTCTACCAGCTCAGCCTCCTGCTGCCCGGCGTCGCGCCGGCGGCCGAGGGCTCGGCGGGATCGGTGCGCGGAGCTTTCTCCATCAGCGTCAATGGAGCGCGCGAGGACGCGAACAACTTTCTGCTGGACGGTGCCTATAACGGCGATCCCAAGCTGAACGGCGTCAGCGTGACCCCGCCGGTGGACGCGATCCGCGAGTTCGAAGTGGCGACTTCTACGTATGACGCGAGCTTCGGCAGGAACGCGGGCGGGCAGGTCAATGTGGTCACGCGCTCGGGCAGCAACCAGTTTCACGGCACCGCGTACGAGTTCTTCAGCGATGGCGCGCTCGATGCGAACAACTTCTTCGCGCCTTCCGATCAGCCCGCGCCATTGTACCGGCGCAACCAGTTCGGCGGAACGCTGGGCGGCCCGGTGGTCAGGAACAGTACGTTCTTTTTCGTCGATTACCAGGGCACGCGGACGGCGGCCGGGCAGACGCTGATCACCAACGTGCCGGCTCTGGCGGAACGCGGCGGGGACTTTTCGCAAAGCGCGCTGATTGCCCTTGACCCCAGCACCGGGCAACCGATTCCCGGCAACAAGATTCCAAGTTACTATCTGAACCCGGCCGGAGCGGCGCTGGCGGCGCGCTATCCTCTGCCAAACCGCGACATCGCCGGAGCGAATTTCGTATCCTCGCCATCGCTCACCGACGGGCAGAACCAGTTCGACTTACGGCTGGACCACTCCTTCCGGCAATCCGACAATCTTTTCGTACGCTACAGCTTCATGGATGACAACCTGTTCGATCCGTTCGCCGGGTCGGCGGGAGACGCGTCGATACCGGGTTACGGTATACAGGTTCCGAGCCGCGCGCAAAACGCTGTTCTGGCAGAGACGCATATCTTCACGCCGGTTGTGCTGAACGAGTTACGGCTGGGGTTCAATCGAGTTTCCAATGGCGACTACCAGCAAGGCCAGGGCGTCAGCATCAACCGCCAACTCGGCCTGCCGGAGCTTTCGACGAACGCGCGCGACTGGGGACTGACGTTGACCTCGGTGAACGGCTTCTCCGCCATCGGGGGCGATCCCACTACTCCCGAGCATGGAACGTCGAACACCTGGCAGATCGCCGACACCGCGACCTGGGTGCGTGGTCCGCACTTACTGAAGTTCGGCGCCGATCTGCGCCTCTTGCAACAGAACGCCTACCGCGATATCGAATCGCGCGGGTTTTTCAACTTCACCGGCCTGCTGCTCGGCAACCCGCTCGAGGAGTTGCTGCTCGGCGCTCCTACGGAGACCGGCGGGGCGACGGAAAACAATCCGCAGCACTTGCGCGGGCGCAGCTATAACTTATTCGTCAATGACACGTGGCGCCTCCGGCGAGACCTGGCGCTTACACTGGGACTGCGCTATGAGTACAATTCTCCGGCCGTCGATGCCGCCAATCGCGCCAACGTTTACGATGCGGCGACGGGATCGCTGGTGCAATTAGGTCAGGCCGGATGTCCGCGGGGCGGCTACGATCCTCAGTACAGTAACTTCGCTCCGCGGTTCGGGCTAGCGTGGTCGCCGGGCGGGCGAGATACTACCGTCATCCGGGCCGCGTATGGCATTCACTATGACCAATCTTCGCTCGCGCCCGGCGAAGGACTTTACTTCAGTGCGCCTTACTACAACTTCAACGTCTACTATCCGATTCAGGGCCTGGTCAACCTGTCGCTTTCGAACCCGTTCCCGGCCGACTTCCCTTTTCCTTATCCGGGATCGGCGATCGCGTTCCAGCGCGACCTTCGCACGCCAGCGGTGCAGCAGTGGAGTCTCGGCGTCCAGCGGGAGCTTGGGAAGGCCAGAGTGCTGGAGATCGCCTATGTCGGGTCGAAGGGTACGCATTTGATCGATTCACGCAATATCAATCAGCCGCAACCTTCGGTCAATCGACAGAACCCCGGCCCGAATCCGAACTTCTCCGAGATCGACATCATCGAGTCTCAGGCTAACTCGACTTACAACAGCCTTCAGGCGAGGCTGCAGCAGCGTCTCTGGCAGGGATTGTCTCTGTTGGCCTCTTACACCTACGCTAAGTCGATTGACGACGCCTCCGGGTTCTTTAGTACAACCGGGGATCCGAATTTCCCCCAGAACAGTTACGATCTGGGTGCGGAGCGGGGCCGCTCCGATTTCGACATCCGCCAGCGCTTCACTGTCAGTTATGCGTACGATCTGCCGTTTCTCAGGCGCCATCGCTGGATCGGCGGCTGGCAGAGTTTCGGAGTACTGACGTTCCAGACCGGCCGCCCCTTCACGGTCGCGCTGCTGCCGGATAACGACAATACGAACACAGGGATCTCGCAGCTGGGTTTCGGCGCCAACGACCGGCCGAATGTGGCCGGCAATGCGGCGCTGTCGAGTCCCACGGCACGCGAGTGGTTCAACACGGCGGCCTTCACGACTCCGCCCTACGGGAGCTTTGGCAACGCGGGTCGCAACATTCTCGACGGCCCGGGATTGCAGGCGGTGAACGTCTCGATCGTCAAAAACACGGCCATCGCCGAGCGGCTGAACGTCCAGTTCCGCACGGAGTTCTTTAACGCCTTGAATCGGGCGAATTACAATCTTCCCGACAAGTTTCTCGGGTCGCCAACGTTCGGCCAGGTGGTTTCCGCTCAGGACCCGCGGCGGATTCAGTTTGCGCTGAAGTTCCTGTTCTAACCCGTGGCGCAGGCACTCCTGCCTGCCGCGTCGAGACTCGTCTCGACGCCTGTGCCGCGCCCCAGCACCGGGCAGCACCGAACCGCGCGCGTGAGCACGCGGACTGACCTGAACTCGCCCCCCTGCAACCTCGTAATAAACTGGGAGAACCGTTCCATGAAGATCCTCGCTCTCACCGCCGGCGCCGCGCGGATGTATTGCGGGAGTTGCCTGCGTGACAACACGCTGGCGGCGGAACTGCTCAAACAGGGCCACGAGGTGACTCTGCTGCCGCTCTACACGCCCACCCGCACCGACGAGTCGAACGTCAGCTATCCGAGGGTATTTCTGAACGGCATCAGCGTGTGCCTCGATCAGCAGGCCGCGTTCTTTCGCAGGCCGCGGCTGCTCGACCGGCTGTGGGACGCGCCGTGGATGCTGCGCCTGGCGTCCCGAACTTCCATTGAAGTGGATCCGCGCACGTTGGGTGCAATGACCGTGTCCATGCTGCGCGGCGAGAACGGGTTTCAGCTCAAGGAAATCCGCAAGCTGGCGGAATGGCTCCGCTGCGAGGCTGCGCCCGACATCGTGACGCTGCCGAACTCGCTCCTGATTGGCCTCGCGCGTCCGATTCGCCAGGCCGTCAACCGGCCGATCTGCTGCATGCTGCAGGGCGAAGAGCTGTTTCTGGACCAACTGCAGGAGCCGTACCGGGCCCAATGCCTGGACCTGATCCGCGCGGCGATGGAGGATGTCGATGGTTTCGCGGCCGTCAGCCAATACAGCGCGGACTACTGGTGCCGCCGGCTTGGGATTCCCGAGAGCAAGATGCACGTCATTCCACTCGGTATCAATCTGGAGGGATACGACGGCGGCGAACGGGCTCCGCAGAGCACTTTCAACGTCGGCTTCTTTGCGCGCGTCGCGCCGGAAAAAGGGCTCCACCTGTTGGCGGAAAGCTACGTGCGGCTCCGGCGCGAGATGGATTTCAGCGGCTCCGCTCTGCACGTGGCCGGCTACCTGGCGCACGAGCATCGAAGCTACCTGCGCGGCGTCGAACGGCGGATGAAGGACGCTGGCCTCGCTAGCGAGTTCCGGTACCATGGCGAACTCGACCGCGCGCAAAAGATCGACTACCTGCGGAGCCTCGATCTCCTGAGCGTGCCCAGTACCTACGACGAGCCGAAGGGCA
Source organism: uncultured Solibacteraceae bacterium (assembly GCA_964493965.1). Taxonomy (GTDB): domain Bacteria; phylum Acidobacteriota; class Terriglobia; order Bryobacterales; family Bryobacteraceae; genus DASWZN01. The sequence goes on along the minus strand of CAZBQQ010000035.1, from coordinate 1,286 downwards.
TCTTCCTTCTGGAGGCGATGGCCGCGGGAGCGGTCGTGGTGCAGCCTCGGCGCGGGGCGTTTCCTGAAATCCTCGAGAGGACGGGGGGCGGAATTCTGGTCGAGCCGGACGACGCGGCGAGCCTGGCGGACGGCATTTGCGCGCTGTGGAAGGCGCCGGAGCGTCTCGCGGAACTGCGGCGTCGCGGCACGGCGGGAGTCCGGGCGCATTGCGGCGCTTCACAAATGGCCGCGCGCGCGGTGGAGGTATACCGCGGCATTGCCACGGCGGCCGTCCATGCTTGAAATCTCGAAGGTCGTCAAAGAATACCCCACACCGCGTGGACCCCTGACCGTGCTGGCGGGCGTCTCGCTCTCGCTCCAGCGGGGCGAAGCGGCGGCGATCATGGGGCCGTCCGGGTCAGGCAAGAGCACGCTGCTCTACATCGCCGGAGCGCTCGAGCCGCCGACATCGGGGACGGTGACGCTCGACGGCGCCGACGCCTACCGGCTTCGCGAGCCTGAGCTGGCCGCCTTTCGCAACCGAACGATCGGCTTCATTTTTCAGGATCACTGCCTGCTGCCGCAGTGCTCGGCGCTGGAGAACGTGCTGGTGCCGGCGCTGGTGGCGGACGATCGCGCGGATTACCCGCGGCTGGCGCGGGAGCTGCTGGAACAGGTGGGGCTCGCGGACAGGGCGGATCACCGGCCGTCGGAGCTTTCGGGCGGTGAGCGGCAGCGCGTCGCCCTGGCGCGGGCCTTGATCCGCCGGCCGCATCTTCTGCTCTGCGACGAGCCCACGGGCAACCTCGACGAAGCTTCGGCCGAAATGGTGGCAAGCCTTCTGCTGGAGTTGCACGCCCGCCAGGAAACCATGCTGATCGTGGTGACCCACAACGCCGCGCTGGCCGCGCGATTTCCGAAGCGGTACGAACTGCGTCATGCGAACATCCACCCTGCTGGCGCGTAACCTTACCTGGTATTGGCGCACTAACCTGGCGGCGCTGCTGGGTGTGGCAGCGGCGACGGCGGTGCTTGGCGGCGCGCTGCTGGTGGGGGAATCGGTGCGTGCCAGTCTCCGCGACCTCGCGCTGGCGCGACTCGGGAACGCCGAGGTCGTCGTCACGCGCGGCGGCTTCTTCCGCGAGGAGCTTGCGGCGGCGCTTCGTCCCTCGGCCCCCATCATCGCGCTCGACGGCGTGGTCACGCACGAGCCCAGCGGAAAGCGCGCCGCCGGGGTCGAGATCTACGGGGTTGATGAGCGCTTCTGGAGGTTCCAAAATGAGCCCGGCGGGCCGCCGCAGGGCC
>CAZBQQ010000034.1:27828-39391 GCA_964493965.1 uncultured Solibacteraceae bacterium | reverse complement strand
GGTGCTGGCCCGCAAGCCCCTCGCTGGGCTACAATCGAGCGTCTGAGATCCGAGGGCATTATGAAGTCTAATCCCGTCCGGCGCAGGAAATTCCTGAAGACGGCCGTTGCGGCCGCGGCCGCCAGCGCCGCCTCTTGCGGGGGCCGTTCGAGCCCCTGGCGCTTCTTCACCGTGGAGGAGGCGGCCACCGTCGCCGCCCTCGCCGACCGCATCATTCCGCCCGACCAGGACCCCGGCGCTGTCGCGGCCGATGCCGTCAACTACGTCGACCGCCAGCTCGATGGTCCGCTCAAGAAATACCAACGCGCCTACCGCGAAGCACTGCCGGCGCTGGCCCACTTCGCCGAACTCGCCCCGGCGCGGCAGGACGAGTTGCTCACCGCCATGGAAGCCCGGCGCGAGCCGTTCTTCGAACTGGTCCGCGATCATGTCATGCAGAGCTTCTACGGCGATCCACGCCACGGCGGCAATCGCGAGTACGCGAGTTGGAGGATGCTCGAGGTCCCACCGGCGCCCATCCGCGGCCGCCAGCTCTATGACCTGTCCGGCGAAGGAATGGCGAGCCGCACAAGGAGGCCCAAATGGCGCTCAAAAGGGTGAACGCGGTCGTGGTGGGCGCCGGCGCGGGCGGCGGCATCGTCGCCAAGGAACTTGCGGAATCAGGCCTGAGCGTCGTTCTGCTCGAGCGCGGCAAATGGCTCACCGCCTTTAACGACCGCAAGGACGACCTGCGCAACCAGCGCACCGGCCCTCTCGGCAACGGCTCCGGACCCGACGAGGAAACGAACCCGCGCGTCTTCGTCGATCAGGCCGGCAAGGAACACATCGTCTCCGCGAACGAAGGGGCCTACCAGAACAACGCCGCGTGCGTCGGCGGCGGCACCTTTTCCTATGGCGCGATGGCGTGGCGTTACATGCAGAAGGATTTCCGCATGCGCTCGACCTACGGCGCCATGCCCGGCAGCACGCTCGAAGATTGGCCCATCTCGTACGACGATCTCGAGCCGTTCTACGAAAAGGCGGAGTGGGAAATCGGCGTCTCCGGCAATGTGACTCCCGACCCGTTCCACGCGCCGCGCCGCAAGCGCCTCCCCATGCCGCCGCTCGATCCAAACCGCGAGTACTTCGTTCTGAAGCCCGCCGCCGAGCGTCTGGGCCTGCACCCTTTCGACATCCCCATGCTGCGCAATAGCGTGCCGTACAACGGCCGCGGTCCCTGTATGCGTTGCCGGTGGTGCGTCGGGTTCGCCTGCGAAGTGGATGCCAAGAACGGCACGCAGAACACCGTGATCCCCATCGCTCTCGCCAGCAAGCGCTGCGAGATGCGCACCGGGTGCATCGCGAAGGAGATTCTGACGGACACCACCGGCCGCGTGACGGGCGTGGCGTATTTCGATGCGGACCATCGCCTTCAGGAGCAGCCCGCCGATGTCGTGGTGGTGTCGGCTGGGGCCATCGAAACGGCCCGGCTGCTGCTGAACTCGAAAAGCCGGATGCACCCGAACGGGCTGGGCAACCGTTACGACTGGGTCGGCCGCAACCTGCAAGGCCACACCTACGTCGGCGCCACCGGAGTGTTCGACGAGGTTGTCTATGACGACATCGGGCCCGGCGCCAGCATCGCCATCTGCGATTTCAATCACGGCAATCCGGGACTGGCGGGCGGCGGCCTGCTGGCCAACGAGTTCATCCGCCTGCCTTATCAGTTCGCCACCATGACGCCGCCGGGCGTGCCGCGCTGGGGCAAGGCTCACAAGGATTTCATGCGGCAGGCGTACCGGCGCCACATCGCGATCCGCGGACCGGTGCAGGAAATGCCGGTGTTCGACAGCCGCGTCCAGGCCGATCCCAAGGTTCGCGACCACTGGGATATTCCTGTGGCGCGCCTGTCCGGCCTCAGCCATCCGCACAACGTCGAGGTGGGGCAGTACCTCGCGGAGAAGGCCGCGGCATGGCTCCGCGAGGCCGGGGCGACGCTCGTGTGGAAGGCCATGCCCGCGCGCTACCTCAGCGCCGGCCAGCACCAGGCGGGCACGTGCCGCATGGGTCTCGACCCGAAGACCTCGGTGGTCGACAAGCATTGCCGGGTCCACGATCACGACAACCTCTACGCGATCGACGCCAGCGTCCACGTGACCAACGGCGGCTTCAACCCGGCGCTCACCATCATGGCCGTGGCCTACTACGCTTCAGACGGTCTCAAGCGCGCGTGGAAGGGGAAGGCGCAATGACGGCGAAGCACTACGCTGTGATCGGGGTGGCGGCGCTGGCCGTCCTGCTCCTACCGGGCGCGACGGTCTACTACGAATACTCGGGGGGGCGCGGATGCGTGCGGTGTCACGAGATCCAGACGTCTTACGATCACTGGCAGTCCTCGGCGCACCGAAACATTCCGTGCACCTCCTGTCACGGGAGCGCCCTCACATTCGACATCGGCTTCCATCTGGCGAACCTGCGCCGCGTCGCCGCCCATATCGCCGGCCGCGAGGGAGGCCAGATCCACCTGAAGCACACCGACCTCTATCCCATCGCCGAGCGCTGCGAAAAATGCCACCAGCACGAGTACGCCGACTGGAACGCGGGCCCGCACGGCGTCACCTATTCCAAGATTTTCCTGGACCGCAAGCACAACACGCAGCGCCTGCTGATGGACGATTGCCTGCGCTGTCACGGAATGCATTTCGAAGGCGCAATCCGCGACCTGGTCACTCCCATCGATACGCACGGGCCGTGGACCCTCAAGCAGCCGGCGCTGGCCAACCGCGCGGTCATTCCCTGCCTGACATGCCACCAGATGCACCGCAACGGCAGACCGCTGGTGCGCGCGAATCCCCGCGTGCCGGTGCCCGGTCCTTCGCAGCAGATCATGACTCCGTCGCTGGCGCTTTACGACCGCCGCGAGCATTCCCACATCCCGGCGGCGATCCTGCCGATTCCGGTGATGCGGGACGGGGACCGTCTGGTGAAGATGAGCCCGGACCGGCGGCAGGGCCTCTGCTACCAGTGCCACGCCGCGCCGGCCGGCATGTTCGCGGGCGCGGGCGATGACCGCACCGGCCTGGGCGTACACGAAGGCCTCAGTTGCATTGCCTGCCACCAGGGACACGGCCAGCAGACGCGCGCTTCGTGCGCCACTTGTCACCCGCGGCTGTCAAACTGCGGCATCGACGTCGAGAAGATGGACACTACCTTCAAGAACACGAAGAGCCCGCACAATATTCACTTCGTGAAGTGCGCGGACTGCCACCCGAAGGGCGTGCCCAAGAAGAAGGTTACAGCGCCTGAAGAAGCTTCGCGATGAGCGCCGCGCGGTCCGCCAAGCGGCTCACGAGAATGCTCTCGCCGGGCGCGTGAGCGCCTTCGCCGACCGCACCCAGGCCATCGAGCGTCGGCACTCCCAGCGCGGCGGTGAAGTTGCCATCGGACCCGCCGCCGGAGAGCGACTCTCCCAGTTCGACGCCCAACTCCTTCGCCAGCCGCTGGGCCAGGCGGTAGAGGCGCACCACACCCGCGCTCCGCTCCATCGGCGGGCGATTGAGGCCGCCGGATACCTCGATGGCACACCGTTTCTCGATCGGGCGCAGGCGGTGGAACTTGCGGTCGAGCGCGGCTGCGTCCTTGAGGCGCACCACTCGCGCGTCGATGGAAGCCCGCGCTTCGGCCGCCACCACGTTGGTGCGCGTGCCGCCGGCGATCACGCCCGCGTTCACGGTAATACCCCGCTCCAGGTCCGTGAACCCGGCGATCTTCTCGATCTGCCTGGCCAGTTCCAGAACCGCGCTGGCGCCTGCCGCGAAGTCCAGGCCCGAGTGCGCCGCCTTGCCGCGGACCAGCAGCGTGTATTCGCCCACTCCCTTGCGAGCGGTCTTGAGCTTGCCTTCGAGGCCTGTCCCCGGTTCCGGCACGAGCACAGCGACGCTGCGCCGCGCCTCCTGCTCCGTCAGGGGGCGCGACGAATCGCTCCCCACCTCCTCGTCCGAGTTGAGTTGCAGCAGCACGCGGCGCCGAACCGGGAGGTCCAGCTCGCGGAGCGCGCGGGCGGCGAAGATCGTGAACGCGATGCCGGCCTTCATATCCAGCACGCCTGGCCCCCACAACCGGCCACCGGCTTCGCGAAACGGCATGCCGGCCAGACTACCCAGGGGATGCACCGTATCCGAGTGGCCGAGCACCAGCACCTGCCCGTCCTTCTCGCCGCCGGGCAGATCGAACTCACATTGAAGGTGCGGGCCGAAGCGGCCGCCCGGCACAGTGCGCACGCGCGCCTTGCCCGCGACCTTCGCCGCCACCAGTTCGGTGAAGCGCGCCACGGCGGCGGGTTCATCGCTCGGCGATTCGCACTCCACCAACTCGCGAACCAGGGCGATCATCTCCGGCTCGCTCGTGCGCAGGTAAGAAAGGATTGGGTCCACTCTCTTGCTATAATACGAGTCCCAATGCCAATTCTGGACATACAAGCGATTAAGGACATTCTTCCCCACCGCTACCCATTTCTACTGGTGGACCGGATTATCGAGCTTGAGCCCGACCGGATCGTCGGCATCAAGAACGTGACCGGCAACGAACCGTTCTTCCAAGGGCACTTCCCCGAGTTCCCCGTAATGCCCGGCGTACTCATCGTCGAAGCGATGGCGCAGGTGGCCGGCGTCCTGATCCTGCAAGGGATGGGATCCCAGAAGGCCGTCTACCTGGCCTCCATCGAGCAGGCCAAGTTCCGGAAGCCGGTCGTCCCCGGGGACCAACTCCGCATCGAGATGAAAGTCGGCAAGCGGAAATCGTTCGTCGCGAAGATGTACGGCACGGCGACCGTGGACGGCGTCGTGGTCGCCGAAGCCGAAGTGATGTGCAAACTGGCGGGCGTGGGTCCGGCAACGGGGCCCGCACCGGCCACGCCAGAACCCTGACGCTGCCCCAATGCCTGTCCATCCGACCGCGCTCGTAGACCCTGACGCCCGCATTGCGGACAGCGCCGAGATCGGCCCCTACTGCCACATCGGCGCGGAGGTCGAGATTGGCGCGCGCACCCGGCTGATGGCGCACATCTTCGTCGAAGGCCCCACGTCGATCGGCGAAGACAGCATCTTCTTCCCGTATGCGAGCATTGGCGTCGCGCCGCAGGATCTGAAGTACCACGGCGAGCATTCGGAAACCCGCATCGGCAGCCGCAACCGCATCCGCGAATTCGTCACCATCCACCGCGGCACCGAGGGCGGCGGCATGATCACCTCAATCGGCGACGATAATCTGCTGATGGCGTACGTCCATGTGGCGCACGATTGCCGCCTCGGCAACCATGTCATCGTCGGGAACGGCGTCGGCTTCGCGGGCCACGTCACCGTAGGCGACTTCGCGGTGGTGGAACCGATGAGCGGCGTGCACCAGTTCTGCCGCGTCGGCCGCCACGCCATCGTCGGCGCCGGCACCATCGTGACGCAGGACGTAATGCCGTTCTCGATGACCGTGAGCGAACGCGAAGTGAAGAACTTCGGCGCCAACAAGATCGGCCTGGAGCGCCGCGGCTTCTCCGCACCCGCCCGCGACGGCCTGCACAAGGCATTCCGCCTGCTGACGCGCGCCGGCCTCAACACTTCGCAGGCCATCGAGCGCATCCGCGCGGAAGTTGAGCCCGGCCCGGAGATCGACGAGCTGATCGAGTTCATCGTGAAGTCCGAGCGCGGCGTCATCAAATGACACGCTACGGCCTCATCGCAGGCAACGGCCGCTTCCCTATCCTGGCGCTCGAGACCGCGCGCAAGATGGGCCACGAAGTGGTGGTGATCGCGATTCAGGAAGAGGCGTCCAAAGAAGTGGAAGCCCTGGCGGTGCGCTGCCACTGGGTGTCCATCGGCCAGCTTGGCAGGCTCATCGAGATCCTCAAACAGGAAGGCATCACCGAGGTGGTGATGGCAGGCCAGGTGAAGCACGCCAAGCTTTTCTCCGGAATCGTGCCCGACTGGCGTCTCATCAAGCTGCTGGCTTCCCTGCCCCAGAGGAACACCGAGGCGCTGATCGGCGGCATCGCGGCGGTACTCGAAAGCGAAGGCATCCACCTCGCCGATTCCACCGCGCTGCTCAAGCCGCTAGTCGCGCGCCAGGGATCGCTTGCCAGGCGCAAGCCGACCAAAGACGAGCTGACCGACGTCGAATACGGGCGCCGCGTCGCCAATGCGCTGGCGGGCTTCGATATCGGCCAGAGCGTCGCGGTGTGTGAAGGCGCGTGCGTGGCCGTCGAGGCTATGGAAGGCACCGACGCCATGCTGCGGCGCGCTGCGGGGCTGGCCAATGGCCGGCCGCTGCGTTTGGTCAAGGTGGGCCGCCGCCGCGCACATCTGCTATTCGACGTTCCCGTGGTCGGCCTCGACACCATCCCGGTGATGGTCGAAACCGGGGCCACCATTCTGGCCGTGGACGCCGGCCGCACGCTGCTGCTCGACCGCGAGGAAATGCTGCGCCAGGCCGACGCCGCGGGCATCGCCGTGGTCGGGTTTCCGCCGGAAGACTGAGGGCGGTCGGTGATGGCGCTCCCCAGGGTGCATACTAACGCTAGAGGGGCAGGATGAGACCCAACGCTCCGCTGGCGTTTTGTGCTCTGTTGGCTTTCGCTCCCGCGTTCGCAGCCTCGAAGGCTGAGAGGAACCCCGACCAGATCGGCAATCGCGACGTCGGCAAGGGGCTGAACTTTTACTCGATCGACAGAGAGATCGCGCTGGGCAAGCAGATGGCGGATGAGGTCGAAAAAGACGCCAGGCTCGTCACCGATCCCGTTGTCGCGGAGTACGTGAACCGCGTGGGACAGAACCTGGTCCGCAACTCGGACGCCAAGGTTCCGTTCATCATCAAGGTGATCGACTCCGCGGATATCAACGCTTTCGCGCTCCCGGGCGGCTTCTTCTTCGTCAACACCGGCCTGATCCTCAAGGCTGCCGACGAGGCCGAACTGGCGGCGGTCATGGCGCATGAGATCGCCCACGTCGCCGCGCGGCATGGCACCCGTCAGGCCACCCGCGGCCAACTGATCAACTATGGCAGCATCCCCCTGATCTTCATGGGAGGCTGGGCCGGCTTCGCGATCCGGGAGGCGGCCGGGGCCGCGATTCCCCTCGGATTTCTGAAATTCTCGCGAGGGATGGAGTCGGAGGCCGACATGCTGGGCATGGAATACATGTACAAAGCCGGGTACGACCCCACCGCGTTCGTGGACTTCTTCGAGAAGATCGAGACTCTCGAGAAACACAAGCCCGGCGCGGTTTCGAAGGTCTTCTCCACCCACCCGTTGACCGGCGACCGCATTCATGCCGCTCAAAAAGAGATCCAGGACGAGCTGAAGCCGCGGACCGATTACGTTGTGGACACCTCCGAGTTCCAAGCCGTCAAAGACCGCCTAGCCATGCTCGAGAGCCGCCACAAGGAGTCCGATAAGGACCCGAACAAGCCCGTGCTCCGCCGCGCGCCGCACAGCGGCACCGACGATGGCACCAACTCAGGCGACGATCAGGACGGCCGCCCCACGCTCAAACGCCGTGACTGAAACCGACGTTCGCGCATTCATGACGCAATTCAAGCTGGGCGTACTCGGCACCATCGGGCCGGGCGGCATGCCGCAGTCGGCGTTGGTAGGAATCGCAACCACGCCGCAGCTCGAGATCGTGTTCGACACCGTCAGAAGCTCGCGCAAATACGAGAACCTCATTGCGCGGCCGGCCTGCTCCTTCGTAGTCGGCTGGACCGGCGAACAGACTGTCCAGTACGAAGGCGTAGCCGAAGAACTCCGGCCGCCGGAACTGGAGAGGTATCAGGAAATCTATTTCCAGGCATGGCCCGGCGGCCCGGCGCGCATGAGTTGGCCGGGCATCGTGTATTTCGTCGTGCGGCCCGCGTGGATCCGATACAGCGATTTCGACCAGAACCCGCCGCTCATCCAGGAATGGCGCAACTTCGACCTAGAGCCCGTTCAACGGCACCGTGAGTGACCCGATCATCCCGGACCCGGCATCGCGCACCACGATTCTCAGCGTGTTGGCCCGCGCCGACGGCGTCAGTGTTTTCCGCAAGGGCAGCCCGGCCGCCGTGAACTTCTTGTACGAATCGGCGAGCATTTTCAGCTCGACCGTGTCATGCGTGTCGGCGGACCCCTCGATGAGGTTTCCCCTGGGATCGAGTTGGGCGATCAACATGTCGAGGCGGCCGTCGTAGCGGTCGCCCTCCGGCTTCAACCGCACGCCATCGGGTTGGACGGTCACGACCAGATCGAGAGCCGGCCCGCCAGCCGACCGTGCGGCGTGGACGGTCAGGCCGAGTTCTGTGGCGTCGAGCGGGCTGAACAGCGCGTCGTGCAGTTGCAGCATGCGCTGCCTTTCGTCCTGCGGCGCGAGCGGAAGATCGAGGTAGCCGCTGCGGTAGTGCAGGCTCACGTGCCGGTGTGCCGTTTCGATCTTGATCTTGTGGAAGTCGCGGTCGTTCTTCTCATCGGTGGGATAGAACCCGATCGTATAAGTCAGCGTGGAATCCGCGACCGCTTCATGAATCGCCCGTGCAATGTCGTTGGTGTTGTAGTAGGCGTGCCCTCCGGTGCGCTGTGCGATTTCATCCATGGTCTCGTGCGAGGCGATCTCCCGACGGTTGGAGCCGCCACCTGGACGGGGCGGCGCGGTCGCGGGCCGATTCACTGCGCCGCTCCTCGGCGGCGTTGTCGATGCGTTGCCCCGCGGGCCGCGACTGGCATCGAAGCCGGGCGCGGTTGTCAACCCGCGCGCGTCAATCGGGTATACGGCGACGTTCGCCTGGCTCAGCGCGCGCACGGTGGCGTCCACTTCCTCGGTGTAGTTCTCGGCCATGTTCTCCAGAGTCTGGTAGCCGAAGATCATCGGGAACGCTCCCGACACCCAGATCAGATTCTTCCGGCCCGGCACTCGCTCGAGATGATTCGCGAGGAACTTGAACACCGCGAGCGTGCCCATCACGCGGTTTCGCATGTAGAATTCGCGCTCCACCAGGTTGCCTCCCCGACCCGCGAACGCAGAATCGAATTCGCTCTGTTCCCGATCCAGGGCGCCGGGCGTCTCGGTCCCGCTGACTGAAATCAGCCGGCTCTTCGCGTCGGCGAGTTTCCGCTGAAAATCCGCCATGTCCGTGGTGTACTCGTGCAACACGCGCAGGCGGCCGCCAAAAACGTAGACCCCGATGCGATCCTGCGGCTGGATCTGTTCGAGGTACTTGATGAGCTGTTGCCGTGCGTACATCCGGTCCGCCATGCGCGTGTTGACCAGGTCGAGCAGGACCACCGTGATGCCGTTGATCGCCTGCCCGCGCGCTTCCAGAATGTTGGTGAACGTGCCGGGCGGGAGCGCCGCGCTCGAGGCCGTGACACTGGTGGATTCCGCCGAAAAGAAGCTGATCTTCTGCGGCCGTCCGTCCACCATCACGCGGAAATCCTCCGCCTTCAGGCCCGCGGCTGGCTCGCCACCCTTCTCTTTGGCGATCACGCTGACCTGCACCAAGCGCGTCGTTGTGGTGATGACCGGCGGCGCCGCCTGCGGGTCGCCAGCCCCGGCCGCAGTGGCGAGTGCGAGAAGTGCGCCAGCCAATCGAGCTGGGTGATCCATGACTGCCTCCTTCTAGCGAGCCACAGGCTGGGGACGCACCTTGGTCCCGCCCCTGTCGAACTCGAAGTGTAGCAGCCATTCCCTTGGAACGGGCGGCGTGAAGGTCCACTCGCGAGCCGCCTCCAGAGCCTTTCCGGCGAAGTACCGGCTCGGGCCGCGAGACGCAAGTTGCGCATCCGCCACCCGGCCGGACGGACCGACGTGTATCTTCACGCTGACTTTGACCTTGCCTCGTATGCTGTTTTGCGCTCTTGGCAGTAAGTCGGGAAGAACCCGGTGCAGGACTCCGCCCGAGGCCCGGGCCGGCTCAGCGGGCGCAGGCGGGACTGGCGCGGGCGCGACCGGCGCTGGAGCGGCAGCGATCGGCGTCAGTCCGGCCGGAGCCGGCGTCCGTTCAGGCTGCGAAGGCTCGGCCGATGGCGTGGCGGCGGCGGCCGGAGGCTGCGCCGCGTCAGTCGCGGACTGCGACTGCTGGCGGTGGACCAGTCTCGGGCCGGCCACGATGCCGGCCCCCACAAGAATGACGGCCGCGGCGATCGCACCGTAGCGCCGTCGCGTCCCCCGCGGTGTCCCGGCAGGGTGCAGCCGCGCCTGAATCTGCGCCACGGTCCATCTTCGGCGGGGGTCACGCTCGAGACAGCCGCGCACAATGTCGCGAAATGGAGGCGGCAACTCCGGCGGCCGGGCGGACGGCCGTTGCGTGAGGGCTTCGACCAGCGTCACGCCCAGCGACCAGATGTCCGCTGCCGGCGCCATCCCTGCGCCGCCTGTCTCAGGAGCGTCGTAAACATCCAGTGCCCCCGGATGGCGCCGCGACTCACCGGCCGGGCCGAGCCGGTCGCTCGAGAGCTTCAGCTCATGTCCCGCGGCCAGAAGGTTCGAGGGCCGCACGCGGCCGTGCACCAAGCCCTGCGCGTGAACATAAGCAAGCGCGTCGAGGGCCGGATCCAGCACATCCACCACCTCGGCGGCGGAAAGGGCGCGCTGGGGAAGAACCTGCGACAGGTCCTCGTCCGCGCGCTCCATCACTAAGTAGAGGAGTTCGGCCTTGCCCAATTGGCAATGCCCTGCCTGGAACACGCGGATCAGGTGCGGATGCGACAGCCCGACAGCCGCCTCCCATCGCGCAACTTGGCTTGCCGCGTCGTCCGGATCGGCCGGGACAAGCTTGATTGCGGCCGTCGGGACGGTCTTGTCGGCGGTCACAGTCGCAAAGACGGCGCTGCGTTCGCCGCCGCCCAGATACTGCGTCAAGGGGTATCGCCCATCGACGACCTGCCCCTCCCACTCCTTCTGATTTTCGAGCATCGTTAAGCCAGTTATACTACGTGCTCCAGCCCGGTTGGAGCGGCGGCGAGTGCGCCCGTGGCCGCTCACGTGCAAGGCAAATTCCCTCCGTAAAGTTTTGTGAAGTTCTGCTTCGCCCCGCCAACGATCGTCCCGCGCGCGCGTCTACCTTTTTTGAGCGCAGATTCACTCAGGCCGGAGAGCATACCTTATGAACGCAACACAAATGAAACTCGCCAACTCCGTTCGCCATTGCGCGGACAAACACGAAATGCCGTTCGCCGTGCTGGTGATCGGCGGGTTCGATACGGACCTCATCGCCTTGCTGGGCATTCTTAACGACACGGACTGGACGCTGTACTGGAACACCTCTCGCGCGGACGCGGTGGAAACTTTGCGGCGGCGGCCGGTGAACGTCGTTCTCTGCGACCGCGATCTGCCCGACGGGAGCTGGAAGGACGTGCTCCTGGCGACCTCGTCGCTGGCCAGTCCGCCGCCCGTGATCGTGACCGCCCGTTTCGCGAACGAACGGCTTTGGGCAGAGGTGCTGAACCTGAACGGATACGACGTCCTGACCAAACCGTTCGATGCCGACGAGGTGATGCGCGAGATCACGCTAGCGCGCGAATTCTCGAGAATCATCCAGCCCAGAAGCAACGGAGCGTCGGCCGCCT
>CAZBQQ010000034.1:0-27728 GCA_964493965.1 uncultured Solibacteraceae bacterium | reverse complement strand
GCGCGCGAATTCTCGAGAATCATCCAGCCCAGAAGCAACGGAGCGTCGGCCGCCTAGCACCGTGGCGCATGCTTCAGCGTGCCGTGTCGGCACTCGTGCCGACACCCTGGCGTCGAGACGAGTCTCGACGCGGCACCGAAGAGTGCGTGCGCCACAAAAGCTTGCCTCAGAGTTGCGCCGGATCGGTTTTGGATTCGGCCTCCGGCGCGCCGCCAATGGCCGCTCCGGTGACCACCAGCTCGACGCGGCGGTTCTTCGAGCGGCCTTCGGCCGTATCGTTCGTCGCGGCGGGCTGCGTCTTGCCGAATCCGCGCGAGGTTACCGAATGGTCCGGCACACCCTGCTGCACCAGAAAGTCCCGTACCGAGGACGCGCGCTGCTCGGATAGCAGCTGGTTGTACTCTTCGCTGCCCACGCTGTCGGTGTGCCCTTCGACCTTCAGGCTCAACCCGGGGTGCGCCAGGACGATGCCGGAGATCTTGGCCAGCTTCTCGCGCGCGGTTGGCTTCAACGTGTACTTGGCCGTATCGAACAGGACGTCGGACATGTTGACGATCAGTCCCCGAGCCGAGTCGGTTGTCTGCAGGACCGAATTCAACTGGTCCAGCAGGCGCTTGCGTAAATCGCCCTTCTCCGCTTCCGCCAGCTGCCGTCCGCGGTCGGCGTCTTCGGCCAGTTTGCGCGCGTGCTCGGCGTCGGCCTGAGCCGCTTGCTGCTGCGCCTGCGCGGCGGCTCGGGCCGCTTCCGCCTCGGCCTGCTGACGCGCCGCCTGCTCGGCCGCCAGCCGCGATTGCTCTGCGGCCAGCCGCGATTTCTCCGCTTCCGCCTGCGCCGCCTGCTGCTGCGCCATGGCGGCGGCCTTGGCCGCGTCGGCCTCAGCCTTTTCCCTGGCCGCGCGCTCGGCGGCAAGCTGCGCTTCCAGGCGCGCGCGTTCCGACGCCTCGGCCTGCGCCTTGGCCTGCGCCTCCCGATCCGCGGCCGCCTGCCGCTCCTGCGCCAGCCGCTCCTCGGCGCGGTGCTTCATGGTGATGCTGCGCGCGTCTTCGGCGGTCTGAATGGCTTCGCGTGCCGCCGTCTCAATCACCTTTTTCTCTCTCTTCTGCGTCAGGTAGCCCTCGGCGGTCTGGAGAAGCTGCGCGGCTTTCTTGTAGGTGTCGGTCGCGTACTGCTCCGCGCCGGCCGCCTTGACGATCTGGATCGCGTTCCGCGCTTCGAGCAGGCTCAGCGGGATCCGCGAACTGACGCCCGGAGCCTCATAGCCGGCCTGAACGGTGGTCTCGTATTGCCCTCGCTCCAGCAGATCGAACTTGGCGTCCATCTCCTCGACGCTGCCCACCGTATCCGGCCGCACCACGTTCTCGATCACCACAACCTCGCTCGGCTGCGACACGGCGAAGTACGGCTCCGCGGTCACAATGAGCGCGAAGGCCTGCATCTGCTCGGTGACGTCCACTTTGCTCTTCTGCCCGTCGAGGATCAGCTCGCCCAGGTTGTCCGCGCGCCCTTCGGGCGAGATCGCCCACAGGACGTAGGTCAGGAATCCAGAGCCGAAGCGGGACGCGGGCTCGAGCTTCTCGAACTGCGCCTGAATGCGGATCGCTCCACGCCGGCTTTCGACGCGCGCCTCACCGCGGGCCTGCGATTGCAGAACCGTGCCCCGGAAGTCGATCCGCGTGGGCCCGCTGAGGTGACGATAGTTGATCGCCTTGGTAGTGCGAACCACAAGCGTGACCCGTGACAAGGGTCCCGATTGCTGCGCCGCTGCGAACACCGCGATTCCGGCTAATGAGAGAAACAGACCTGCCAGTTTCATGGGACTCATCATACACCAGGGGGCGGCCCTTCGTGCCGCGCCCTCAACCCAGCCTCATCCGGTCGACAAACGCTTCCTGGAACTCAGGCATCGCCGCCAGTTCCACATGGCGCGTCCGCCGCAGCAATTCGTCGACGATCCTATCGCGCCGGGACGGCGTGAGGAGCAGCATGCGCGTCCCGCGAAGCGCCGTGTTCCCCGCCGGTTTCACGTCCGCGGCCTCCTCCGGCACCAGGCCGATGCGCCGCGCGCTCTCGGTGCGGATGTAGTTCCCGAACGCTCCGGCCAGCAGCAGGCGCGGCCGCGACGCGCCGCACTCGCCAACCAGAACGTCGAGTCCCGCGCGGATCGCGCCCTTGGCAAGCTGCAACTCGCGAATGTCGGCCTGCACCAAACCGACGCCGTCCAGGGGGATCGTCGTGCGTCCTCCGGTCAGCCGCCCGCGTTCATCGATCCAACCGAGGTCAAGCGCCGCGGCCGCCGCGTCCACCAGGCCGCTGCCACAAATGCCGCGCGCTACACCGCCGCCGATCACGTGACACTGAAGGCTGTCTCCTTCGCGCGACACCCGATCGATCGCGCCCGCGCCGGCCCGCATCCCGTCGCGGATGCGCCCGCCCTCGAACGCCGGGCCCGCGGCTGTCGATGCGCAGCGGATCCAGTCCCGGCATCCGACCGCAATCTCACCGTTGGTCCCCAGGTCGAGCAGCGCCAGCGGCGTGGCCGACTCGCCGATGCCGGTTGCCACCAGCCCCGCGAGCAGGTCGCTGCCCACAAATCCTCCGACGCATGGCAGGAACCGCACGTCTGGTTCGCTCGCTACGCCCCACTCGAGCTCGCGCGCTTCGAAACGGCTGGCGGCGAGCGCCGAAGAACGGAACGGGACGTGCGACAGCGGCGCGACGTCCTCGCCGCAGAACAGGTGGTGCATCACCGTGTTGCCCGCAATCAGAACCTCGCGCAGCGCGCGGCCCATGGCCAAATTCGTAACCATCCCACCCAGCGACCTGCGTATGAGCTGCCGCAGCACTCCTGGGTGCTGGAGTTCGTACTGGACGCGGCTCATCACGTCAGCGCCGTAGCGGGCCTGGGGATTGAGCGCCGTTTCGACCGCAAGGACATCCCCAGTCGCCAGGTCTACCAGCTGGGCCACCAGCGTCGTGGTGCCCAGATCGATGGCGATGCCGAATCCCTCACCCGGCTCCAGTTCCAGCCTGGTCTCGTCGGTCAGAACATGCACCGACCACTGGTCGATCTCCACCACTACCGGCCCGCGCGCCTCGGCTCGGCAGGCCAGCCTCCACCCCTCCGCCAGTTCTTCACCGGAGAGCACGGCCCGCATCCCGGCCGTAATCGGGACATCGCCTTCGACGACTCGGATCCTGCATCCGCCGCAAAGAGAATCGCCGCCGCAGGGGAACTCGACCCCGCGCTCGAAGAGCAGATCGCGCAGCTCTTCGGGTCGCGACGGTTCCAGCCGTATGCGTTCAGGCATGGTGCGTCTGGGCGTAGTGCGTCATCGCGAGAACGTTCTCGCGCGGCGTTCCGCGCGGGATTTCGCAGCCGGCGCCGACGATGTATCGCGCTCCCGCCTGCCGATGACACTCCGCCAGCGCCGCCTCGATCGATTCCGGTGAGCCATCGCGCAGCACGCGGACCGGGTCGATGTTGCCAAGCAACATCTGCCGCGGGCCCATCGCCACCCTGGCTTCGTTGAGCGGGGTCAGAAAATCGAGGTCCACGATGTCCGCGCCGGTCTGCCCCATCCCACGCAGGATCCTGCGCGTGTTGCCGCAGATGTGCAGCCGCACCAGACACCCCATCCCGCGAATCGCCCCCACCAGCTTGCGCTCCTGTTCAAAGACGAACTGCGCATAGAACCGTGGACCGATCAACGATGCCGCCGCGTCGCCGATGCCGATGAGGGTCGCGCCGGCCGCAACCTGGGCGCGCGCGAACTCGGTCTCCATGGTCACGACGCATGCGAACAACTCGGCGACGAACGTCGGATCGTCGTAGAAATCGAGCATCAAGGTGTTGAGGCCGCGCAGATCGGCGGCCATGGCGCAGGGGCCTTCCACCCAACCTTCCACGATCTTGTCCGCACCCGCGCGCGCGGCCAGCAACGCGATGCCTTCCACGCGGTCGCGCATGCGCCCCCGCGCGTCGAGGTCCGGGAGCCGCAGCGTGCGCAGGTGGCCCTTGTCCGCCAGCAGCGCCTCGCTCTCGACGATGGCCGGCGGTTGATCATCGAAGAATTTTACGACCGCGCCAAGGTCAGTCGCCTCCCGCGCCGGGTCGGAAATCGCCGAAACGTAGTCGAAGTCGTATTCTTCCGCCGTGCGCAGTTGCGCCTCGACCAGCCGCGTGTGATCGGTGACATAGTCGCGGTAGCGTATGCCGGCCGTGTCCGCTGCGAACATCATCGTGATCGGCATCAGAGGCAGGTGATCGGTCGCCGCTCCCGCCAACGCTGCGAGCACCCGTTCTTTTCCGGTCATGCTATGTCCCTCTCGGCGCGAATGATGGTATCGTCGTGGCTCGCCGCGATGCGCCATCCGGGCTCGACTACCAGAAACTCCCCAGGATTCCACTCGCCCGCCACCAGTGCGCGAAACAGCCGCAGGCTCCCCGCGAGTCTCTCGAACAACCATCCCCGCTCGCGGGCCTCGCGCCGCGCTTCCTGCTCGAAGCTGTCGTCCGGCTCCAGTCCCGTCTCGATGAACGTCAATTGCGTGTAAGCCTGCTGATACCGGTTGAACTCCTCAAAGAGATACCGGCCGTTCTCTTCGCCGTACTTGCTCACGAGTTCCTCGAGCGCATAGCCCACGCCGGTTCGCAGCTGCGCCAGTTGCTCGAGCGTTGAGCCGCGCTCCAGCCAGCCGGTGGAGCGGTAGTAAACGCCCGGGTGCGCGTCGAAGTACTCCTGGTAGCGCCGCCGGCTGCCCAGCAGCAACGCGATGCAGTCGTGCGCGCGCGGCGCCACCAGCGGAATCGACCGCGCCACCAAACCGTCGAGGCCGTTGCCGCACAGCGCGTAACCGAGCAACACCGCCGAGTACGCTTTCCCGTCCACCGCGTCGATCCTCTCCTGCAGTTCCGCGCGCATGCCGGCGCCACCGCGGTCGTGCAGCCCTTTCGACAGAAATTCGACATCCACCGCGTGCGGCGCCTTGGCCACCGCATCGCACAGTTCGCGATACAGAACTTCGCAGCCGATCAGCTTGAAACGCATGCTCCGGCCCGCTTCGCCAGCGCGCGGATGAATTCCGGGCTCG
Source organism: uncultured Solibacteraceae bacterium (assembly GCA_964493965.1). Taxonomy (GTDB): domain Bacteria; phylum Acidobacteriota; class Terriglobia; order Bryobacterales; family Bryobacteraceae; genus DASWZN01. The sequence goes on along the minus strand of CAZBQQ010000034.1, from coordinate 22,637 downwards.
TCCCGCAACAGCCGCCGACAAAGGACGCACCCGCGCCCAGCAACTCCGCCGCGCTCGCGGCGAACTCTTCGGGCGAGGTGGAGACCCCCGGCAGCCCCGCGTTCGGCTTGAGCCACACCGGCAGATCGCAGGCCGCGCGCAGGCGCCGGCAAATCTCCGCGAACGCGGCCGGGCCTGCTCCGCAATTGGCGCCCACACCGTCGGCGCCGCTTTCTTGCGCCATGTGGGCCGCCTGCTCCGGTGTCGCGCCCGTCATTGTGCGGTCGTGTTTACGGCCGCTGTCGAACGAGAACGAGACGATCACCGGAAGCCCCGTTCCCCGAGCCGCGGCCAGCGCCAGCCGCGCCTCTTCGACGTCGCTCATGGTCTCGATCAACAGGGCGTCGGCTCCGGCTTCGGCCAGCGCGCCGGCCTGGCGGGTGAACGCGTCGCGCACCTGCTCAGGCGTGACGTCGCCCGTTACCAGCAGCTTTCCCGTGGGGCCTATGGAAGCGAACACCAGCGCCTGGCCAGCCGCCGCCTTCTTACTGATGGCGACGCCGGCGCGATTGAACGCCTCGGTCTCGCCCTCGAAACCCGAACCTGCCAGCGCGATGGGATTCGAGCGGAAGGTGTTGGTGAGAATTACGCGGCTGCCCGCTTCGCGGTACGCCGCCCCTACCTCCTCGACCCGCTCCGGGTGCGCGAGGTTCCACGAATCAGGCACCTCACCGGCGGCCAGTCCCCGATTCTGCAACTCCGTGCCCCACGCGCCGTCGGTGACGAGCGGCCCAGCAGCCAGCCACTTCTGTAACTGGGTCATGACGCCGCCACAATCTGCCGCGCCAGCGCCACCGCGACGTTCGCGTTCCCGCCATACCCATCGGCGCCGATCTCGCGCGCGTATTGCTCCGTCACCGGCGCGCCGCCGATCAGCACCTTGATCTGGTCGCGTATTCCGGCTTGCCGGAATGCTTCGATGGTGGTCTTCATCGACGGCATGGTCACCGTCAGCAGCGCCGACAGGCAGACGATCTGCGCTCCGGTCTTGCGGACCGCCTCGACGAATCTCTCGGGCGATACGTCCGCCCCTAGATCGGTCACCTCGAATCCGCCGCCCTCGAGCATCGAGGAGACGAGGTTCTTGCCGATGTCGTGCAAGTCGCCTTTCACGGTGCCGATCACCACGCGTCCGGCGGGCTGCGCGCCGCTGGCGGCCAGGCGAGGACGCAACAGCTCGAGCGCGCCCTTCATGGCGCGAGCCGCCAGCAGCAGCTCCGGCACGAAGAAATCCTCGCACTCGAACCGCTTCCCCGCTTCGTCCATCGCCGGAATCATGTAGCGATGGATCAGATCCAACGGTTCCACTCCCTCGTCCAGCGCCTGCTTCGTCAATGCGACCGAGGTCTTCTGATCGCCATTCAAGATTGCGTCGTAAAGTCCGCCGAAGTCACTCATTCAAACCTCCGCTATTCCCGAGGAACCATCTTCGCACGCTCCTTCAGCCGCAGGTAGCAGTAGAGCGGCCAGGCGTGCGCGTGGGCGCAATAGACCCAGTTGCCCGACAACCCCTCCGAAGGCAGCAGCGAAGAATTGAGGCTGTCGGACGCCGCCCACTGGCCGGTCCAATACTGTGGAAAGCGGCGCGCGTAGTTGGCGAAAGTCATCTTCTTGAGAAGCTCGCCCGCGGCCTCCCGGTCGAAAGTCGCAACGCCCAGGATGAGCGGCCCGTTCAGCGCATACCAGAAGCCACCGTTCTCGCGCGAGCCCGCCTCGGTGGCGGTCTTCGACACGGGCTTCTCGATCTGCCGCGCGCCCATCGCCTCACCGGCCACCAGGCGCTGTTGGATCTCGCTCCACAAGCGCCCCTTCCGCGGGCGGTCAACCTCCGGAATCAGCAGCGTGAATCCTTGCGGCTCGAGCCACATGTCGCCGTCCCCGTACACCTGGTCGCGCCCCAGGTAGGCGCGGCGGGGAAATGCGCGCGAGCCCCAATCCCGCAGATACGCGCTCAGAATCTCCCCGCGGTATTCGCGCACCGCGGCAGTGAGTTCGTCGTCCTGCGGCAGCACGGACGCCAGGTCGCCCAGGATCGCGACGGCCATCGCCGAGTTCATGTGCGACTCCGCGTTGGAGAACATCACGTTGTACGCCGTCTCGTTGGGCCACCAATAGAACATATCGTTCCAGTCGGAGTTCCACAGCCGCACCAGGCCGTGCGATCCCGTCGAGATGCGGTCCCGCAGAAACAGAAACGCCCGCCGTACATGGTCGAGCCCGCTTCCCTTGCCGCCGCACTCCAGTGGATAGTAGGCGACGTCTTCGCTGAGGATCGACCGATCGCCGGTAGCGCGCAGATACTCCGCCAGCAGCATGAAGAAGTAGAGCTGCTGGTCGCTCGTCAGCATGGGCCCGTGCGCCGCCCAACCGTACCCTTCGTCGCTGAGCTTGATCTCTCCATCCGGCACCATGCGCTTCATGATGAACCGCAGCACAGACCGCGCCAGCGCCGGGTTGGTGTGGCACAGCGGCAGCGCGTGCTGAGCAAAGTCGCGATTGCTCAACATCGCGCCCCACATGTAGTCGTATACGGTGCCCTGCGGCACTAGCGTCTCGTCGTAATACTCCTTGTACGTCGCCATCGCCTCCAGTACTGCAGCGTCCCAGCGCATCTCGCGCCGCAGTTCGGCGTCGGGCTCATCGGCAAAGGCGGGGATCGCCTTCTGCCAGGCCGCGCCGAAGTCTCCGCCGCCGGCCAGCCTCGCTGCGAGTGCCTCGATCGCCACCGTCCCCGGCTCGTGCGAGTAGCCCACTACGAAGCTGATCTCCCTCGCGGCGTTCGGCTCTACTTCGAGATCGCAATGCAACTCGAGCTGGTCCTTATCCGAAGAAGGGCTCATCGGCGAACCAGCCTTCATGAACAGCACCGGAGGCGCGCCATCAAGCCGCGCCATCTGCCCCGCAGGCGCAAACGAAAGTGGCCGCCGGCCATGCGCCCTCGTCTCCGCCCGTATGGTCCCTCCCGCCTGCGTCACCTCGTGCGTGTACTTCACCAGCCGCCGCTCCTCAGCGTTCTCCGTGAGGATCGGTTCGTAGTTGGCCCGCACGCTCTCGCTGTACGACAGCTTGAGCTCGCTCCCGCCCCCGTTATGCAGCCGGACCGTAACCAGAAATGCCGACGTGCCGTCGCCCGGCTTCCGGGACGGCAGCACGGAAATGGTCCGCGTGACTGTCAACGACGGCCCCAATCGATATTCGTACCGCGCAAAGCCGACGCCGAAAAGCTTGTCGGCCTCCACCGCCGCCGGCTGGTCCGGGCCCACCAGTTCATGCCGCACCCCATCCACCACGACCGCGGCCGCGTTCGCCCCCGTCCCAGGCGCATCCCCGCGGTTCATTCGCGCCCACGCGCGCTCGCCCGTGATGAGCTGGTATCGCCCACTGGCGTGGACGAACAGCGTCAGCCGGTAATTTCCCAGCAGGAAGAACGGGTCGTCCGGCAACCGCGCCGGCTGCCCATTCTTCATCGCCACATGGAACGACAGCGGGCCCAGGTACCGATAGCACGGCAGTCCGTGTTCGTCATCGAGCCAGCGGCCGAGTTGCGGCGCGGCCTGATCCGCCTGCGCGCCGCGCGAGCCCCCAAGAGCCGCCGCCCCCGCCCAGCCAAGAAGCGTCCGCCGCGTCATCCTCAGTTCCTCCCGTTGAATTCGCGGACGGCATCCAGCATGGCGATCACGTTCTCCACCGGCGTCCCTGCCTGCACGTTGTGAATTGTGTTGAACACGAAACCGCCGCCCGAAGCAAAGATCTCGCACCGCTCCAGAACCTCGCGTCGCACGTCCTCCGGCGATCCGAACGGGAGCGTCTTCTGCGTGTCCACACCGCCGCCCCAGAACACAATCGCGGATCCGAACTCGCTCTTCAGGTGCCGCGGCTCCATGCCCGTGGCCGAACACTGCACCGGGTTCAGAATGTCGAAGCCCGCCTCGATGAACGACGGGATGAACTTCCCCACCGCGCCGCAGCTATGCTTGAACGTCTTCCACCGCGTGTGCTTATGGATCCAGCCGTTGATCTCTCGGTAGTAGGGTAGCCACAGCTCGTTGAACGTGGCCGCGGAGCAGAACGACGACGTCTGCGTGCCGAAGTCGGTACCGCAGGTGAACACGGCGTCGAAAGCATCGTCGCCGACGGCTTCGTGAATCCGCGCCAGGTTCGCCAGCGCGTATTCCACTTGCTTCGCGAAGATGCGGTGGATATAGTCGCGGCGCGAGCGCGTGGAGACGTACCACTCCGTCACGTCCCGGATGCCCTTGGGATGCTTGAGAAATGGAGCGGGCACGAGCGCGATGTCGCCCAGCGCGGTTCCCGGCAGGCTCGCAATCACACCGCGCCCACCGCAGCCGGCCTCGGCCGCACGGCGATAGTGCGCCAGGTCGTCCTCGCTGATCGGGCCGAACTCTTCGAGATTGTCCGCCGGATCGAGCCGCTCGTCGTCGATCGGTTCCTGCCTTATGATGCTGTCGAAAAAGTAGCCGCCTTTGGGCATGCGGCCGCTGGGAGCAACCGACCGGTCGCCCTCGGGGTAGATCAGCAGATCGCCGTTGTCAGCAACCGTCGTCTCGAATCCGGCCGGCACCAGCACGTCCCGGCCCCACAGCCGGAACGGTTTCCAATCGCGCGCCGGGAATCCGAACAGCGTTTTCGGCGCCGGGATGCCCGCCACATCCAGGCCCATGGCATCCGCCAGGTCATCGTCCACCATTCCCAACATCTGGTAGGGCTCGTGGATTTTGACCGGCCGCCCCGCGAGGCCGTAGCGTTCTCGCAGCGCGGCCACCACGCTGGCGTGAATTCCGCTCACCCCCGTCCCGCCCAGATCAATCGGCACACCGTCGGGCTGCCGGTGATTGAGTGCCGCAAGCAGACGTTCTCGACGTGTCATAAGGAGGACCGCACCCGGTTCCCCATAATGATATGATGAATCCCGCACTTGAGTGACAGGCCGTGTATGCCTGACAATTTTCTGAAAGCCGCTCTCGCCCGACGCGAGTTCGTCTGTTCCGCCGAACTCGTACTTGGCCGCGACCACACTGTACCCGAGGCCGAAGCCTTCGTCCGCGACGCGGCTCATGAGTGCGGCCCGGTGGAGGTGATCAGCCTCACCGATCTCCCCGGCGGTAACCCGGCCCTGCCGCCCGAGGCATTCGCCGCCCGCTGCCTCGCGCTCGACCTCACGCCCATCGCCCACCTCAGCGGCAAGGACGGCAACCGCTCGCTCATCGAAGCGCGCCTTCACTCGCTCGCGCACCTCGGCGTGGAGAACGTACTGGCCCTTACCGGCGACGCGCAGAAGGACGCCTTCCTGGGCCGCTCCAAGCCGGTCCACGATCTGGATTCCGCTCTGATCCTGGCGCTGGTCCAAGCCCTCGGCGGCGGTCTCGAATACCACCTCGGCTCGCGCGCCGTCCGCACCTCTCCCTTCGACTTCTTCCCCGGCGCGGTCGTCAATCCGTTCAAACAAAACGAACCTGATCTGATGATGCAGCTTCACAAGATGCGTCTGAAGATCGCGCTCGGCGCCCGCTTTCTCGTCACCCAGGTCGGGTTCAACCTGCGCAAGCTGGTCGAGCTCAAGCAGTATATGGAACGGGAGGGGCTCGCGGATACGCCGGTGCTGGCGAACGTCTACGTCCCCACGCCAACCGTCGCGCGCATGATGCAGAGCGGTGAGCTGGCCGGCTGCGTGGTCAGCGCCGACTTCGTCCGCCGCATCGAGGGCGAGAAGAAACCCCAGCGGCTCGAGCGCGCCGCGCTGATGGTGGCGGCGGTGAAGGACCTCGGCTTCGCCGGAGCCCACATCGGCGGCTTCGGTCTGGTGTACCGCGATTTCATGACCATCCTCGATCGCGCGGCCGTCATCGGCAAAGACTGGCGCCAGCGTATGGAGGACCTTGTCTTTCCCTGCCCCGGCGAATTCTATCTGTTACCCGCCGGCACGAACGGCCTGAGCGATGCGAGCGGCCCTTATCAGGCGGGCCTGCGCACACACCGCCCGCGCTTCGTCGAGCGACTCTCCAGCGCCGCGCACCGCCACCTGATCGCCCCGGACACGTTTGTGGCCCGCTTCTTCGCCGCTCACCGGACCGGCAGCCTGTCGAAGTTGCTGGGTGTCTCGTCGCTCTACCGCAAGGCGACGCTCGGCTGCCAGAGTTGCGGCGACTGCATTCAAGATCATCTGAGTTACGCCGGTTGTTCGATGCGCTGGTGCTACAAGGAACTGCGGAACGGGCCGTGCGGCGGCTCGCGCACGGACGGAACTTGCGAGGCCCACCCCGAGCTGCCCTGCTTGTGGAACCAGGTATACCAGGCCTCGCTGGCGCTGGGTGAAGATCCCGCCCGCTTCGCCGGTACGCTGATTCCGCCGCGCGACTGGTCGCTCGATCGCACCAACGCCCTGGTCAACCGCTTTGCCGGGACCGACAACTTATCAAAGAGGACTAATGTTACTCATCGGTGAATTAATCAACGCCACCCGTAAGAAGGTGGGCGCCGCTGTCGAAGCAAGAGACGCGCAGTTCATACGTGACTTGGCGCAGCGGCAGGCCGCCGCGGGCGCCGACATGCTCGATGTCAACGGCGGCGTTCCGGGCCGCGAGGCGGAGTCGCTCGAATGGCTGATCGGCGTGGTTCAGGAAGCCACGGATCTGCCGCTCTCCGTCGATAGTTCCGACTCCGAGGCCCTGCGGCGCGCGCTGCCGCTCTGCAAACAGCGGCCCATCGTGAATTCCATCACCGACGAGCCGGCCAGAATCGACGGGCTGCTCCCGGTCGTCAAGGAGTATCGCGCCCGCGTGATCGCTCTCTGCATGAGCGCGGCCGGGACGCCCACGGGCGTAACGGATCGCCTCGACACCGCCTCCCGCCTGGTCGACCGCCTTACCCGCGAGGGCCTCGATCCCGACGACATCTTCGTCGATCCCTGCGTGATCCCCATCAGTACCGGCTCCGAGCACGGCGCCGCCGTCGCCGACGCCATCGGCTGCATCAAGCAGCGATTCCCCGGCGTGCACACCAGCGTCGGCCTCAGCAATGTTTCGTTTGGCGTGCCCGCGCGCAAGCTCATGAACCAGACCTTCCTGACGCTGCTGATGGCACGCGGCCTGGACACGGCCATCCTCGATCCTTGCGACCGCCAGCTCATGGCCAACGTCGCCGCCGCCGAAGCGCTGCTTGGCCGCGACGAATTCTGCGCGCAGTACCTCCGCGCTTTCCGCGCCGGCAAGCTGGAACCGCCGCCGGCGTAGCGTGACACACGAATCCGTCACCGGGACGGGGTTGGCACCGCGTCCGCTGTGGGCGAGAATCGAAAGTTGCTGAGTACCCGCTGAACGATTGGATGAGGCCATGACTCGAAGTTGGTGGTCTTGGGCTCGATCGGCAGAACTCTTGTCCTGAAGACTCCCTTCTTCTCCGGAACGGTCATCAAAGCGTCGAAGAACAGTATGCGCGTCAGTCCGTTCCGGGTAGCCAGGATCATCATCGAGCCTCGCCTCTCTTCGGTGAACTTGAACGCCACGTCACCTTTGGCTGGTTCGCGCTGATACGTGATTCGGGATACTTGATCGCCAGCGATGGTCACGCTGATCCCGAAGTCCTCCCCGGCGAACAGGTGCACGCTATTGCCCGACACATAGGGAACTCTGTCGAAGTGCTCCTGGTAGTGACGCAGCTTCAACACAAACGGAGCACGGAAGACCGGCTCCTGCTCGGTCGTCTCGGCCGGAGCCTGCGCACGCGCCGCAGTGCCCAGTGCGAGAACCGAAGCCAGCGCGAGAACACCACACCGCTTGCCCATCCCAGACCTCACCATGGCGAGACTGCGACAACGTCTCGGGTTCTGCGACGACAGCGCCGGGATACCGGCAACGCCTGTCGGCCCCTACTGGTCCAGCGGCTTCCCTTTCGAAAGTGTCGCGATCATGCCCTCCAAGCCCTGGCGATTCTGAGGGTCGGGCGCCTGGGGTAGCGCCATCTTCGCGTGCTCTAGCGCCTTCTGCAGGTCGCCGGTGGCGGAATAGCCGCGCGCCAGCCCCACGTGCACCGGCCAGGCGTCGCCGTTGCGCTGCGCGTTGTACTGGAAAACCTCCATCGCCTCCGCGGTCTTCTTGGCGGCCAGCAACTGGCGCCCGTATTGGTGGATATCGACAGGCCTTGCCGTGGGGTGGTGCAGAGCGGTCTCCATGACGGCCTTGGCGTCCGCGCCCCGGCCCATCTTCGTCAGAACCAGAGCCTTGGTGCTGAGCGTGTTGAAGTCCTCACGTCCCACGAAGGGCGAGTTGATCGCCGCGTCCGCCCACTTCAGGGCCTGGTCCAGATGGACATTTGCCGTCACGCAGAACTGAACGGCGGCGTCATAGCCCTCTGGAAGAAAGCCCGGTACCGTGGTCAGCTCGTGCTGCAGCTTCGAGAAGTAGATCTCGTTCGTGTCGGCGACTTTGATGGTCCACGGCACGGACAGCTCTTCCCATTGCAGCTCCGCCGTGGCTTCTTCAGGCTTGCGCACGGTGAACTCGTAGGTCAGCCATTCGCGGTAATCGTGCTTGTGTGGCTTGACCGTGACCCGCAGCGCGTCTTCGCTGTCGTCATAGAAGAAGCTACCCCAGGCTGAAGAGTTCTTCGAGAAGATGATGGTCCACTCGTCCGCGCCGGGAATCATGTGTAGTCCATAGCGCCCGGCGGGCAGGGTCTTCCCCTCCACCATGACATCGCTGGAGATCGCGAAGACCGTGTTCTCGTTGGCTCCGGCGCGCCACGGATCGGGTTTGCCGTTGCCGAAGCCGAGATCCGTCAGGCCGTAGGGCACCAGCTTGCCCCAGATCTGTCCCCGCCTGTCCATCCCGGCAGGGCCGTGGACGGCAGGGCTCGAGTATTCGATGGTCACTTGAACCGGGCCGACATACTGCGTGACGGCCGCTTTCTGGTTGTTGCCGCTGGGCGGGAGTGTCAGGCCCGGGAACTGGGCGAAGACCGCTCCGGCCAGAAGAAAGAGGAGTGACGTCCGACATAGCATCCGCATGGCTTAATTATGCCGAAATTGAGCCGCCCCGGGGATGGGATGCCTTCAGCAGGGCAATTCCGGTTTGTCTTTCTCCTTAGTGTCGGGAATCGAGTACTCGATCTTGGGCTGACTCATCGAGCGCATCAGCTCGTCGACTTCCTCCGGGCGCATAGGCACCCCGCCAAACACACCAACAAGAAGAGTCAGACATAGCAGCAGTTCACGGAACTTGGACTTCATGGGCATAGTCCTCCAGGATTCGGATCGAGTTGGGGACTATGCGATGGGAGGCGCTCGCGAGGCTAGAACCGGAAGGAACCGAAGAGGCCCGGGGGCCGAGTCCGCGATGTCGCGGCGTATCGAGAAAACGACGACAGCCGCAACGAAGAACCAGAGAGGGGTGAGGACCGCGGAGAAGAGGCCAGGCGTGCCGGGCGTCAGCGCGGCGGCGACCACCAACGCCAGGCAGAGTAACGCGACAAGCTTGCGCGCCTGGATCATCTGATTTCGATTATACGCGCTTGATATCCTGAGCCTATGGCCTCTCGGGGCGCCAATCTCGCTTCCGCTCCAGCGGCAAATCCGACCGTTCCGTTCCTCCGCCGGTATCCTCCCGAGCTGATCATTACGGCGTTGTTCGCCCTGGCGTGGGCGGCCGTTCGCGCAGCCACGCAGTCAATCACCATAGATGAAGCGGACTCTTATCTGTTGTGGGTCGCCCGGCCGGGGCAACTCTGGGCGCAGGTTTCGAATAACCACCTTTTGAATTCGCTCTTAATGCGCCTCTCCACTTCCTTGTTCGGCTTGTCGCAGATAACCGTGCGGCTGCCGGCGCTGATCGGCGCGGCTCTGTATGTAGCGGGGGCATTGTACCTGAGTTCGCTCATTGCCTCGCGGCGGGCCCTGCGATGGGCTCTCTTTGTCTGCCTGGTTTACAATCCATTCGTCTTCGATTTCTTCGTTGCGGCCCGCGGATACTCCATCGCAGCGGCGTTCCTCGTTTGGGCGCTCGCAATCCCCGCCGCGGTTTTGGCGGGGAAACTCAAGGATGCGGAGCGATCGCTGCTTTGGGCCTGCATCGCATCCTCCCTCTGCGCCGCGCTCTCGTTCGCCGCAAATTTCGCCTTCGCCTTCGCGGACGGCGCCGTCCTGTTGGCGGTCTTCCTCTGGATCGCTTACCGGTTCGCCCTAATACGGAGGCCGGCATTTGGCGCGGGCCTCCTCCTGGCTTTGATCGTTCCCGGACTCGCCGCGGCGGCGCTGCTTTGCGGCCCAGTCCTCTACGGGTACCCGAAGACACAGTTGTTCTTCGGCGCGAAGTCGCTGCACGAGACTCTGACCAGCCTTGTCGGCCCGTCCCTGTACGAGTTGAACCCGCACCTCCTGGGCGCGCGCCTGGGCGCGGCGCTCGCTTCTCGAAGACACATCCTGTTGCCGTCGCTCGGAGCCTTGCTCCTGTGCCAACTGGCGCTCCTGTGGCGCGACCGGGCAGCCCTGCGCTCCGCCCGGCCGGCGTGGCAGCTGCACCTAGCAGCAGTCGCCGCCGCCTCCGCATTCGTGGCGCTCAGCCTCCACTGGGCGCTCTTTCGCATGTCCGGCCTGCTCTTGCCGAGAGACCGCACCGGCATGTATCTGGTGGTCCTGACCACCATTGCCGTTGGTGCGATCGCCGCAGTCCGGGCACCGTCACGCGCCGGCAGGATCTGTCACACAGCACTTACCTTTATGCTCTGCGTCATGGCAGTTTACTTCCTGCTGTGCCTGCGCCTGACTTACTTTCGAGAGTGGAGATACGGGTCCGAGGCGAACGATGCCTATTCGGTAGTCGCAGCCTACAGCCAGAAGTTAGGCATTTCCGATGTGCCCGCTTACTGGTTCTACGCCGGCAGCCTCAATTTCTATCGCCAAGCCTCCGGCAATCAGGGCATAAGTGAGTTCGTCTCCGTTGGAGCACGCAAACCCTATCCGGAAGGCAAGCGGGCGTACGTGCTCTACTATCCGGAAGATCGAGCCTTCATCGAAAAGAACCAGCTGAGCATCGTCTATCACGGCAGGCTCAGCGATGTCGTTGTCGCCTTGCGGCCGGGCCCCGGCGTTCCGGATGTGCCGGCCGGACCGCTGGCGCTCAGCGACCCCTTGTTCTGGACCCGGTATCGTCGCGCCCTCGAGGAGATCGGGCGATGAGACCACCACTCAGGGGATGATCACGAACGAACCTCGTGCCGGCATCCACTCCCCCTGGCAGCCTCGAACGTGGTCGATAACAACGAGCCCGCGTTCCGCGTCGCGGCCCACCTGAGCTACTCCGCCACCCTGAGCGTCGAGTTTCATCCACGAAGACCAGACGCCGGCTCGCAGTAACTCATCCTCCGGCATGTTATACGCCACGCCTGTCTCGCAGCCCGCGAAGCCTGCGGGAAACGCAGCCCGCACCGCTTGTCCTCGATGCACTACGCCCGGCGAAATCGCAACCTCAACGGGCGCCACTTGCGTTTGCTCGTGCGTCGTTGCCCGAAAACCGCTCCCGGCCCGGCGAATTGTCATTGCGTAAAGGCCGGCGTCCGCCGGAGAGTCGTTCTCCGGGAGCTGCGCAACGGGCTCCACCCAGAGGCCGGCGTCCCGGTACCCCAGGCGGAGAAGAAACAGCGGTATCAGCGAGGTAACATCGGCCGGATCGCCCTCGAGCAGAATCCGGCTGCCGGCGGGGAGCTTCGGCGAGGCAGAGCGCGCCGCCCTCATGAGGCTTCGGAGAGGCTGCTGCTCCTGCATGTAGGGAGCGCCGAGCTGGGCTGCCCCCGGAGCCTGAAACCAATAGCCGGCGATCGCAACAACTCCCAGAAGCGTAGCCTGCCAGTACGCCGGCGCCCGCGTCAGGGCAGATAGCGCCGTGCTCAACTGCCACAAAGCGCTTCCGGCGTAGAGCGCCCAACCCAGCACCGGTATGTACCACACGAAACCGCCCCGCCCCGGAATCACGCAAACCGGCAGCAGGGCCAGGTTGGCAAACAGCAGGCCGAACAGCATCACGCGATTGCGCAGGGCCGCGGCCACCCCGAGCGCAACAAGCAGACCAACCAACAACGCCGTGCCACCAAGGCTGGGATCGAGCACCAATTGCTGGTAGTAACTCAGATACCCATGCCCGATGAATGTCAGGTCGAAACGAGGCGTGTACGCCTGCCCGATGTTACTGCTCATTGGATTCGGCGCGAACGTCTTCCATGCCATGCATAACGCTGTCATGACCCCGAGGATGACAATCGGCCTCGCACGCCGGCCCAGGCTGCGAAGGTGACTGTGAAAGACCCCCTCGTACACGACCAGCATTCCCGGAAATGTGAGCGCCATCTCCTTGCTTCCCAGCGCACCGCCAAAGAACGCCATCACCACCAGCAAGTCTCGGGTGCTCAGGAAACCGTCCTGTTGCCGGACTCTCACATACGTGATCAAGGCCGCGAGGAGAAAGGACAGGCAGAGAACGTCATAGATGGTGCCATCGCCGTAGTAAAGCGCGGACAGCGCCGGGTGAAACGCAAACAGCAGCGTGCAGACGGCGGCCGCAAAACGCGATCCGGAGAGCTCGCGCGCAAAGCGCCAGGCCAGCGCCAGATTCAGCCCCAGCAGAAGGAAGGCCGCGACGCGGAAGGCGACCGGATTGAGACCGAACACAGCGAACAGCGTCCGGTAGTACAGCCCTCCCATGGGCCGATACTCCGGAGTGAATACGGTTAGCGCCTGAACCAGCATCATGCCGAGCGGCGTCCGCCCGTAGCCGTGTAAGTAGGCTATGTTGAGCAGCGAGTCGGCGTCAAAATACGACTTCCATCCATCGCGAGTCAGCAGCAGGAAGTAACAAGCGATCAGCAAGCCCGCGGCGGCGGTTTTTGCGCGACTAATCCGCATATTCGCCGCATTATACCCCGAGGGGGCCGACTGGCGATGGGCGTTCTTCAGTACTTGGGCACGCCCGGATCCACCTTGTCGCTCCAGGCCAAAATGCCGCCCGCCAGATTCGACACGTTCCCGAAGCCCGATTTCTTCAGGAACTCGACCGCCTTCGCGCTGCGGCCGCCGCTCTTGCAGTGCACCACGATCTCGGAAGCCGCGTCGAGTTCGCCGGTGCGCTTCGCCAGCTCGCCCAGCGGGATCAGAACCGACCCGGGAATGCGGCAGATCTGGAACTCGTGCGGCTCGCGCACATCGACCAGAGTGAACCGGTCGCCCCGGTCGATCTTCGTCTTCAATTCCGTCACGTCCATCTCGCCCTCCTTAACCCCAGCCGGCGCCTGCCCGCCGCGCGGCACGCCGCAGAATTGGTGGTAGTCGATCAGTTTCCGTACCGTGGGATGGTCGCCGCAAACCGGACACTCGGGATCGCGCCGCAGCTTCAGCTCCCGGAAGCGCATCGCCAGCGCGTCGTAAAGCAGCAGCCTGCCCACCAGCGGTTCGCCGATCCCGGTGATCAGCTTCACGGCCTCGGTCGCCTGCACCAGCCCGATCAGCCCCGGCAGGATTCCCAGCACTCCGCCTTCGGCGCAGCTCGGCACCAGGCCCGGCGGCGGCGGCTCCGGATACAGGCACCGGTAGCACGGCCCGCCTTGATACGCGAACACAGTGGCCTGCCCTTCGAACCGAAAAATCGATCCGTACACATTCGGTTTCCCCAGCAGCACACAGGCGTCATTGACCAGGTAGCGCGTGGGAAAATTGTCGGTCCCATCCACGACGATGTCGTAGTCCTTGAGGATCCCGAGCGCGTTCTCGCTCGTCAGCGCGGTGTCGAACCGGTCCAGGCTCACGTGCGGGTTGATGGCCGACATCGATTCAATCGCCGAATCGAGCTTCTTGCGCCCCACGTCAGCGGTCGCATGAATCACCTGCCGCTGCAGGTTCGTGAAATCTACCACGTCGAAATCCACCAGGCCGATGCGGCCTACGCCCGCCGCCGCCAGATACAGGGCCAGCGGCGATCCCAGTCCGCCCGCGCCAATCAGCAGCACCTTCGCCTGTTTGAGCTTGAGCTGCCCTTCCATCCCGATCTCGGGGATGATCAGATGGCGGCTGTAACGCAGGATCTCCTCTTTCGACAGGCTCGCCGTGTCGGCCGGCGCGGTGGCGCCTCCGGCAATACTCGGCACGATCGAAACTGTATCTTCGGCGCCCACCGGCGTCGCTTCCTTCGCGAGATGCCGTATGTCCTCGTCGTTCACGTACACGTTCACGAAGCTGCGCAGCTTGCCCTGGTCGCTGTAAAGATGGCGGCGCAGCTCCCCGTGCTGGCGCGACAGCGCGTCGAGCAACTCGCCCACCGTGGCGCCGCTCAACTCCACCTCGCTCTGGTTGCCGGCGTACTGACGCAGCGGCGTCGGAATCAGGATCTTTGGCATGCGCTCTCCTCCAAATCCGGATAGGCGAGGTCTTCGGGCTCGGCGACCGTCTGGTCGGCATTGGGACGGAAGCTTTTCGCTTGGGCGAACCGGCCCTCGCGGATCGAGACCACCACGAACGAGTACCAGGGGCAGGAATTCTTGAGGTCGGTCACGGAGAAGTACGCGTCGCAATCGGGATGCGAGTGATAGATGCCGATCAACTCGAGTCCCTCGCTGCGCGCCTGCCGGTCCACCGCCAGCAGATCCTCCGGCCGGATCTCGTAGCGGTCCTTCTGCGAGCCGTGGTAGGCGTTCTCGAGAGGCACGGCGATCGAGGCCGACGCGCCGCCGCCATGGGGCAGTCCGAGCATGGCCCCGCAGCACTCATCCGGGTACGCCCCTCGAGCATGGCCGACGATGACGGCCCATGCCTCTTTCTCAATCCGTATCATTCCAGAACCGCTCGCTGAGGTATCTCTCTCCACCATCGCACAGGATGGTCACGATGTGGCCGCGCCGGCCTTCGGCCGCTAACTCCGCGGCGATCCGCGCCACCGCCGCCACGTTCGCCCCCGCCGAGACGCCCACCAGCAGCCCTTCTTCGCGCGCCAGCCGCCGGGCCATCCTCTGCGCCTCTTCGGTCTCGATGAAAACGGTGCGGTCCGCCAGGCTCGGATCGTAAATCCCGGGGCGAACCAGCGCCGCCTCCATGTTCTTCGTCCCCTCGATGCCGTGGAATCCGGACGGCGGCTGCACCGCGATGCACTCCACCTGCGGCAGGTCCTGTTTCAACCGCCGGCTCACGCCCGTGAACGTGCCGCTGGTGCCCAGAGCAGCGACGAAGTGCGTCACCGCGCCCCTGCTCTGGCTCACGATCTCGGGGCCGGTGGTTGTGAAATGGGCCATCCAGTTCGCCGCGTTGTTGTATTGGTCCGGGTAGTAATAGAGGGACGGTTCGGTCCGGTAGATTTCGCGGCAACGTAGGATCGCGCCGTCGGAGCCCGCGCCCGGATCCGTCAGCACCAGTTCCGCCCCGTAAGCCTCCAGCGTCCGCCGGCGCTCCTCGGAGGCGTTCTTCGGGATGCAGATCTTCGCCCGGTATCCCATGGCGGCCCCGATCATCGCGTAAGCGATGCCGGTGTTACCGCTGGTTGCGTCCAGGATCACACGGCCCGGGCCGAGCGCGCCGCGACGCTCCCCATCCTGAATCATGCTCAGCGCCGCCCGGTCTTTGACCGAACCGCCCGGGTTCAGGAACTCCGCCTTGGCGTCGATCTCGACCCCTTTGAACTCAGCCCCGATCCGCGCCAGACGCAGTAGCGGAGTGTTGCCGATCTGGTCGAGCACACTCCCGCCCGCCCTCCCGAACAGCGTGGCGGAAGCCCGTGCAGATCCCATTTGCCCCTCACCCCATTCTAGAAATCTAGACTATCCCTGTCAACAATGTTATGATTGGTCCAAACGGCTCCAGAGGGGCCTGGGAGGCCTACCAATGAGTGATTACGCTCATCCTGAAAACCTCGTCAGCACAGAATGGGTTGCTGTGCACGCGAGCGATCCCGACGTCCGCCTGGTCGAGGTGGACGTCGAAACGTCCGCCTACGACGAGGGCCACATCCCCGGCGCGATCGCCTGGGCTTGGAAATCGCAGCTGTGTGACACCCTTCGCCGCGATATCCTGTCGGCGCCTGCTTTCGAAACCTTGATGCAGGAGTCCGGGATCGGCAACGACACCGCGGTGATTCTTTACGGCGACAACAACAACTGGTTCGCCGCGTGGGCGCTGTGGCAGATGCAGATCTACCGGCACAAGGATGTTCGCCTCATGAATGGCGGCCGGAAAAAGTGGATCTCCGAAGGGCGCGAGTTGTCCACCGAAGTGCCCACCGTCAAGCCCGCCCGCTACCGGGCCGCGAGTCCCGATTTCTCGCTGCGCTCCTTCCTCTTACAAGCGCAGGGCGCGAGCGCCGGGCGAGCCTCGGCCCTGGTGGACGTTCGAAGCCCGGCCGAGTTCACCGGAGAGATCCTGGCGCCGCCGGGCCTTCCCGAAACCTGCCAGCGCGGCGGGCATATCCCCGGAGCGCGCAACATTCCCTGGAGCAAGGCCTGCCGTGAGGATGGAACGTTCCTGCCCTACGACCAGTTGAAGGCCGTCTACGCCGCCCAGGGGATCGAT
The DNA here is from genome assembly GCA_964493965.1 of uncultured Solibacteraceae bacterium. Classification (GTDB taxonomy): domain Bacteria; phylum Acidobacteriota; class Terriglobia; order Bryobacterales; family Bryobacteraceae; genus DASWZN01. The sequence goes on along the minus strand of CAZBQQ010000034.1, from coordinate 6,049 downwards.
GGCTCGAAGCCGGTAATCGCCTACTGCCGCATCGGCGAGCGTTCCAGCCACACCTGGTTCGTCCTGCGCTACCTGCTCGGCCTGCGCGACGTGACCAACTATGACGGCTCCTGGACCGAGTGGGGCAATCTGGTCGGGGCGCCCGTTCAGCGTGGCGCGGCCGTCGCCGCGAAGGGGTGAGCGATGCGAGCGGAAGAATACGCCGAGCGAAAAGTTGCCGTGGACGGCTGGGAGGTCAATCTCGCTTCCTATCGCCTGGGGGACGTCTTTCACTGCCAGGCCGATAACGTGTCGCCGGGCGCATGGCTGGCCCGCACCACTGCATCGACCCGCGCCGAAGCCGAGCAGAAAGCGCTAACGCGTGCGAGCCAGTTGTTGGCCCGCACGCGCCGTTGCGCCTGAGGCAAGGGACAGACGTTTCCGCCTGCCTTTTGCCGTTCAGCCTGTGCCCTCACAACAGACAGCGACAAAAGGGCACAAACTGCCTCACGAATTTTCCAACCGCGCGCCCTACTGCGGTACGACCCCAAGAGCGGCCGCAATCTACTGTGATGGATGTGCGGCAATCTTCTCGTATCTTTCACGCACCCAGGCCGGTTCGTCGGGCTCGCCCTTGTTCGGCATCTTCTTTGCGATCGACCAGCGGTGAATCCACGAAAACCCGCCTCGTCCCGCGTACCCGTCCGGAAGCGCGTAGGCGCCATCGGCGAGCGCGGTCTCGAGCGACACGAAGCGGTAGCCGCGCCGGCGCAGCATCGCCAGCAGGTCCGGGAGCATCTCCGCATTCAGTTCGTTGGCGTGCAGCAGCAGCACCTGTGGAAACTCGCGCCCCACCACCTCTACCGAGCGCGCCTCGAAGAACGCGATCACGGACTCCAAGTAGGGCAGGTACGCCGCCCGCACGCGCTCGGCAAAGGCCGTGTCGCCGCGCTCCCGGGCGTCGCGGAACACATAGGCGAACATCCAGTCCGAGTTGTCGAACGTCACCGGCGCCTGCCGCCATCCGTGCGCGGCGAGAAACGCCGCGAGCCGTGCCTTCGTTTCGGGATCGGGCCCCGTGTGGAGCATGGGCGAGCGGAACCAGCGCAGCCGCAACGCCCCCGTCGTCTCGCGCAGAATGGCGTCCGCCCGCAGGATGTCATTCTCATAATCCGCGATGGGGGTCGAGTTCAGATCGGGGTGGGAGTAAGTGTGATTCCCCAGTTCCACGCCCGCGCTGGTCCACATGTCGAAGATGGCGCGCCGCTGCTCGATCGGCAGTTCCAGGCAATGGCGCGCAATCACGAAGGCCGTGGCCGGCACTTTCTGGCTCCGTATCGGCTCGAGCAGGCGCCGCGTCAGAGACTCCAACGACGCCCACTCGCAACCGTGATCGCCGGCCTGCGCCGCGGGCAGGTCGTCCATGGTGATCGCCACCTCCCGACCGGCCTGCAACAGCGAGGCGGAAACCGTTAGTCCTGCAAAGACAAGAATGAGTCGAATCATCAGCCGCTATTATGTACGAACCCCGGCCGCTACCGTTCCGGCTGGAGCGGCTCGTAGTCGCGACCGTTGTTCGGCGGGTTGGGAGAGTCGCTGCCCACGAACTGCCCGGTGCTCCGGTCACGGTAGTAATAATCCCGCGTCGGCAATTCGTGCTGGTCGCCGTTCGCATCGGTGTAGATCGTGGTCCCGCGAATGCCTTGCCGTGTAGACCTCTCGACCGTCTCGGTGCCGTCGTCGGCAGCCGTGGAGGAAGAGTGGGAGGACGCCTCCATCCCCTGGCATCCCTGCAGACCGGCATTGGCCTCACAGACCGTAATCCGCGGATTCCCCGTTTCGAGGCGCGTGATGTAGGTCTGCAGTAACGCGAGCTGCACGGTCAGTTGCGGCAGGTTCTGTTGGCAGGCGGGTCCGGGGCCCGGCATCAGCCCGTTCATAGCGCGCTCCGCCATCTGCCCCTGGTACGCCTGGAGCTCCTGCGCGCATTGGTTCGCTTGCGCCGTCACCTGGCGATACTGCGCCTGGTAGCGAGCCAGCATGTCGTTGTTGTCCGGCTCGGGACGTGGCGCGGGGCCCGGGTCGGGGCTCGGCGCCGGGTCGTACCTGACGCTATCGGAATCGGGGTGTTTAACGCTCACCCGATATATCACCCCAAGAGCCAGCACGACGATCAGAATCTTGGGAAATATCGGCATCGTCTTCCAACTCGCCATACAAAGCGCCTCCTGCTTTGTGCTGCGCCTCAGTCCGCCAGCTCCGCTCCCTTACGCAACGCCGGTACCGAGCCGCGACCGCAAGGGAGCGGACCCACGTCCTCGCTCCGTCTCAATCCCCTAGCGTCCAACTCGTAATCGCCGCGGTACTCGCGTCGGAGTAAGTGATGCTTCCCGAGCCCGACTGATCGACCGTGCCGGTGGCCAGCGTCGCCCCCGAGCTCACCCGCTTGATCGTCACGCTCGAATTACGGCTTGTATTGTCGATCACCGAGATCTGGATCGTCTGGTCGTGCGCCGCATCAGTCAGCGTCCAGGCTGTCGGCGTCGGCGGGAAGAGCGCGAATGCGGCGGCGCCCCCGCTGGTAGTGGCCGAGCCGAAGGCCGTGCCACCCGGAATGACGAACGAGCTCGGTGACGGGTTGGTCAGTGTGAGCGACCCGATCGGTCCGGTGAACGAAGAGCTCCCGCCGGTAAAGCTGACGCTGGTGGCTTTGCCCGCCGCGTCGCTCGCGATAATCAGGTTGATCTGCGTCACGCCGCCAATGGCCAGGTTCAGCGCGGGGAAATCCTGCGCCACCGCCCCCTGACAGGGAATGGTCTGCCCACCCGTGAGACTGGCGATATTGCAGGACAACCCCAGTTGCACCGGCGCCCTCGCGCCGCTGGCTGGTGTGAATGTGCCGAGACCATTCACCGACATCCCCTGGATTGCGTCGCCCACGAGCGTTTCCGCGACCGTCTCGTTGAGGGTCATGGTTCCGATAGTCGTCCCGTTGGGACCGTAATACGTAGCGGCCTCCACTATGATGCCGGCACCGTCCCCCGTCTGCGTGAGTGCCGTAATGGCGGCCGCTATGTAAGGCCGTGTGCAATTGGTGTCGTAATACACGGTCACCGGATATACCGGATGCCCGCCCGAACTGGCCGTCGGCGTGGCGCCCGTTTGCGTGCTGCCACCTCCATTCAGTGCATAGCAGGGCGCGGACTGAGTGCCGGCGTCGAAAAACACGTACATTTGACTCTGCAGCACGTTGGACGCGAGCGCAATCGTCAACCCCGTCTGCGCCAGCGCCCGTTCCGCCACCAGGTTCGTGGGCGGCGCTGTTGTGCTGCAAGTAACGGCCACGTTCGTGACATTCGCCGTCACCACCGCCGGCCCGCCATTCGCCACCTGGCAGCTTTCCCCGGCCGGCTGCGTGCCTACCGTCACGGCGTAAGTCGCACCGCTCGCCACCGGTGTCGCAAAGGTGAATGACCCATTCGCAGACACCGTCAGTGCGTCCGCGTTGTTGTCCTTCAGAACCACCGACGCCCCGCTGCTCAAGCCCGATACCGTGCCGCCGATGGTGTGCGTCACTGCCACGCACGTGACCACTACGTTCGTGACATCCCCCGTCACCACCCCAGAGCCGCCGCCAGCCACCTGGCAGGCTTCCCCGGCCGGCTGCGTCCCCACCGTCACCGTGTAACTTGTCCCGCTCGCCAACGCGGTCGGAAACGTAAAGGATCCGTTGGCGGACACCGTCAGCGCATCCGCATTGTTGTCCTTCAGCACCACCGAAGCCCCGCCGCCCAGCCCCGAGACCATCCCCGTGATGGTGTAGCTGTCGCGTCCCCCGCTGCCCGCGAAGTACCCGTTGATATCCAGCACTACATGCGTCTGGTTCGTCACAAACACGTCGATCCCGCCCCCTGCTCCTGCCGGCACGATCGCCGCGTTCGCCACAACGCTCCCGTCAAACGAATTCAGAGTCGAAACGGTCGGTCTCACCGACCCCGTCGGCCACGTCGTCAGATACGCCAGCGGCCCGTCCGGCACCACCGTCACATTCAACGAATACGCCTCCGCCGTCGCCGGAATCCCGCAAGCGCTCGCCGGGATCGGAAACGTTCGCGACACCGAGGCCCCCATCTCCGGCCCTCCAAACGGGCTGTTCGCATTACGCGTATCGGCAATCCGGCACGGCGTCACCGGATGGAACGTCAGCGCCCCCGTGAAGCCCGGCTGCCCGAAGTAGCCGTTGATGTCCAGAATCGTGTTCGTCGGGTTGCTCACATACACCGACACCGATTCGTTCGTGCCCGCCGGAACCAGCGCCGCGTTCGCCACGATCTTGCCCTTCCACGAGTTCAGCGTCGAAGCGTTGGGCCGCGCCTGCCCCGTGGGCCACATGGTCAGAAAGCCCAGATATCCGGTAGGAACCACCGTGGCATTGAGCGAGTAGCCGCGCGCCGTCGCGGGGATCGCGCAAGCGCTCAGCGGAACCGGAAAATCGCGCTGTTGGCCGGCCGACATCGAGGGCCCGCCGAACTGCCCGGTCGCGCCACGCGTGTCCACCACCCGGCAGGGCGTGGCGGGATAGAACGAGAAAGCGTTGCTGGCGCTCGAAGCGGCGAAGTAGCCGTTGATGTCCAGGATCACGTCCGTCGTGTCGGTGACGAAGACGCTCACCGCTCCGTTCGTACCCGCCGGAACGATGGCCGCATTCGCCACCACATCCCCGGCCCACGAGTTCAAGGTCGAAACGTAAGGCTGGCTCTGCCCTGTGGGCCACAGCGTCAGGTAGGTCAGCCGGCCCGGCGGCACCACCGTGACGTTCAACGAGTAGGCCTGCGCCGTAGCCGGGATGCCGCAGGCGCTCTGGGGCACCACGAAGGAGCGCGTGCCGGCCGTCATGGTCGGTCCACCAAAAGCACCCGCCGGCCCGCGCGTGTCCGCCACGCGGCACGGAGTCACGGGGATGAACTGCAACTGCGCCCAGCCGGTCGTCCCGGCAACCATGGTCAGAATCAGAGCTTTCATCATAAGTTTGAGGATCATCGCCATTCTCCGTGCCGCATCATCCCACCTTAGTCCGCCAATGTCCAACTCGTAATGGCCGCCGTGCTGCCGTCCGAGTAAGTAATGCTCCCGCTGCCCGAGTGATCGATCGAGCCCGTTGCCAGCGTTGCGCCCGTACTCACCTGGGCGATCGTCAGACTCATCGCACGGGTCGTTGTGTTGACCATCGAGATCTGGAACTGTTGGTCGTGCGCCGCGTCGGTGAGCCTCCAGGAGGTCGGCGTCGACGCGGTGAGCGAGAATGCGGCGCCGCCGCTGCCAGTGGTCGAGGCGTAGGACGCTCCACCTTGAATGACAAACGAGGCCGGCGACGGGTTGGTGAGTGTGAGCGATCCCATCGGCCCGCTGACCGTGGAGCCGCTGGCGATGAAGGTCGCGCCGGTGGGATTGCCCGACGCGTCCTTGATGGGGGTCAGGTTGATGGAGGTCACGGTGCCAACGGTGAGATTCAGCGCTGGGAAATCCTGCACGATCGCGCCTGCGCACGGCCCAGCCAAGGGAATAGCGCAGTGCAACCCCAAAGATACGGGTGTCTTTGAACCACTTGCCGGTGTGAATACGCTAAGACCGTACACCTCCACGCCGGCGTCGGTACCCGCGAGCTTCACGTTGAGCGCCAGCGTCCCGAGAGTCGTTCCGCTGAGACCGGAAAAGGTGGCAGTCTCGGTCATGCCGAGAGTGTCTTCCCCCGCCTGCGCCACCGAAGTAACGTCGGCCGTGACGTAAGGCCGTGTGCAGCCGGCGTCGTAGTACAAGATCACTGGGTACAAGGCAGTACCGTCAGGCAGGGTCAGACTCGGCGTCGTGCCAGTTCGCACGCTGAAGGGCCCGTCCTTCGCCGCTTCACAGGAGGTGGGGTTCTGTGCGATGTCAAAGACCTCCATTTGACTCTGAAGCACGACGGCGGCTAACCCGATCGATAACCCCGTCTGCGCCAGCGCCCGTTCCGCCACCAGGTTCGTGGCCGGCGCTGTTGTGCTGCAAGTAACGGCCACGTTCGTGACATTCG
>CAZBQQ010000033.1:39250-42424 GCA_964493965.1 uncultured Solibacteraceae bacterium | reverse complement strand
AGGTGCGTGATCCGAATGTGCCTTCCCGCTGGTCGCAGGATCCCGAAGCTTCCTCGATCTTTCGTGCCGTCATGGGCACGGCTCCCGCGGAAGATTACGCTCCCATCGCGAGGGCGTGGGACTTTTCACACGCCAACGTGGTTGCCGATCTCGGCGGGGGCGGGGGTGCACTTCTACTTGCAGTGCTCGAACTCCATCCCCATCTTCGAGGAATGCTGGTCGATCGCGAGGAGAGCGTGGAGGCAGCGAAGGCGCGCTTCGCGGACGAAAAGATCTCCTCCCGGTGCAAGCTGCTAGTGGCGGATATGACCCAGTTCATCCCGGCCGGCGCCGATGTGTACATGCTCAAACATGTTCTGCACGGGTATCGGGACGCGGGGGCGATCACGATTCTCAAGAACTGCCGCGCGGTGATTCCGGAGAGCGGCACTCTGCTGGTCATGGAATTCGTGCTGCCTCCGCTGGTCTCTCAGGCAGACCCGGACCTGGAAGGCCGTCTGATGAGTGATCTCAACATGCTCGCTGTTACCGGCGGCAGAGAACGAAGTGAGCGTGAGTGGAGGGCGCTTCTGGAGACAGCAGGCTTCCGCTTGACCGGAGTGTACCCGGTGGAGAGCCATGTGAGCATCGTCGAGGCAAAGCCGGGGCAGGGGTGATTGCCTCATGGCGCCAGCCGCGAAAACGGCCGAACCTCGGCGCCGGGTGTGCGTATAGACTGACATGACTCCACGCAATTTCATTGCGGCGGCGGTGGTGTGTGCGCTGGCTGCACTGCCCCTGCTACGCGCTGCCACGCCGGCTGAAGAGCGCATCGCGCGCGTTGAGAACGGGCTGCAGAAGCCTAACCGGCTGAAGGGCAGTCCGGCGGAGCCGATGAAGCTCGCTGAGCGGATGGAGCACTACAAAGTGCCCGGCGTGAGTGTGGCGGTGATTCATGGGGGCCGGGTGGAGTGGGCGCGCGGATACGGCCGGCGCGATGTCGAGAGCGGCGCGCCGGTGACGGCCGAGACGCTGTTCCAGGCGGCCTCGCTCAGCAAGGGCGTGGCGGCGGCGGTGGCGATGCGGCTGGTGGAGCAGGGCAAGCTCAGCCTCGACGAAGACGTCAACGCGAAGCTGCGGAGTTGGAAGGTCCCCGACAACGAGTTTACGCAGACGGAGAAGGTCACGCTGCGGCGGCTATTGAGCCACAACGCCGGGCTCACGGTGCACGGCTTCCCCGGCTACGCGCAGTCTGCGGCGGTGCCGGCGCTGGTGCAATTGCTCGATGGCAAGCCGCCGGCCAACACCGCGGCGGTGCGCGTGACCAAGGCGCCGGGCAGTGGCTTTAGCTACTCCGGTGGCGGGTACGAGGTGATGCAACTGCTGCTTGAAGACGTCACGGGCAGGCGCTTCGAGGATCTCGCCCGGGAGCTGATTCTCGATCCGCTTGGCATGAAACTGAGCGCGTATGAGCAGCCGCTGGGGGAGGAGCGAGCGCGCAATGCGGCGAGCGCGTATCGCGGCGACGGCAAAGCGATCGCGGGGCGCTGGCACACCTATCCCGAGAAGACCGCGGCCGGGCTGTGGACCACGCCGAGCGAGCTGGCGCGGTGGGTGATGGAGCTACAGAAGCCGGGCAAGGCGCTGACGGCCGAAACGGTGAAGACGATGCTGACCAAGAGCCCGGGCGACTACGGGCTGGGCATCGGGCTCGGCGAGACGGCCGGGCGCGCGTCGTTTTCCCATGGCGGCGCCAACGAGGGCTACCGCTGCCAATACTTCGCCTATCGCGACTCGGGTGAGGGCGCCATTGTGATGACCAACGGCGACAATGGTAGCGATCTGGCGAGCGAGATCCTGCGCTCGATCGCGGTGGAGTATGGCTGGGTGGACTACCTGCCGAAGGAGCGGACCGTCGTGCCGGTCGATGCGGCGGTACTCGCGTCCTACGTCGGGGACTACGCGTTTCCGGGCGGGCCGGTGGTGCGGATTCGCGTGAAGGACGGACAACTCACCTCGGCCATAGGCTTCGGCAGCGTTGTGCTGCTCGCCGAGGCGCCGGATTCCTTCTTCGACATGGACGGGCACGCGCCGCAGACCAGATTCGTGAAGGCCGCCGACGGAACGATGGAACTGCACGCTGACGGCGGAGTGGCGAAACGGAAGAAGCCGTAGGCGCGCGTCGAGCCGGTCAGCTCAGAACGGGATCTCTTGAGCGACAGCCACCGGGCAGCTGTGGACGGTAAAGGGCGCCGTGCCGCCGCCCGCCATGATCAGCCCGTTCACAGCCCACACGGGGTGCGGGTCGCGCGGGGGCACGGCCGAGGGTATGTGGCCATCCACCCAGTGCAACAGTATTGTCGCTGTGGCCACGTCGAATGCCTCCAGGTGGACCGTCCACCAGCGCCGCGGCGGACTAGAGTGGAACAGAGCGGAGGGCCAGATGGGACCGTCAAACGTCGCCATCGCCAGCCTCTGTTTGTCCGGAGAGAGCGATGCCCGCGCCCGTTCTCCGAACCAGCGGGACCCGGAGGGCCGGTATCGCCTGCCGTGGAAGACAAAATAGCGCTCGCCGGGAGGTCCTTCGGACAACACTTCGCGAGGATCGACGGGTGCGGCGCCGCGCCACTCCTCCCGGGAGGCCAGCTTATGCTGCGGTACCTCCTCGAAGGCGTTGGCTTCACCGGCAGCTCGCTGCGCGCGCGTCGACCAGCCGTAGTACACGTTGCCGTCCCGTTCGCGAACCTGCAGTTCGGGCGCTGGCTCGGCTGGCGGAATTGGGAGGAGAACCTGAACATCGCTGCAGCCGCCCCCGGCCTCCGAATGACTTTGTGCTCGCGGAAACACGCGATCCCAGCCCCCGCCGAGAATCACTGTCGCGAGCAGCGGCGGATACTCCAGGCCCTCCTGGAAGAGTCCCCAGGATGCCGGCTGGCCGCCGAAGAGGCCGCCAGTAAGGGTCCACATCACGGCGAAAACGAGCCAGGCCGCCGGGATGGCAGCCACTGCCACGATCAGCACCCACTTGGTCCGTCTGCGCACAGCAGCGACTAATGTACCAGAGGCTGCTGCCACAGCACCGCGAAGCGCGGAATCGGGTGGCCTAGCGGGGCGGTCACTTCCACGACGGCCGGCGGCGCGGCTCCGGCGGGTCTGGAGACCCGCTGCAGGTGTGGACACCTGCCCCACTTTAAG
>CAZBQQ010000033.1:4897-39150 GCA_964493965.1 uncultured Solibacteraceae bacterium | reverse complement strand
CTGCCCCACTTTAAGGCCGGGCTGGTTCTTCGGCGAGGGCCAGGGAGAGGATCACGCCGCCAAAAAGAAGCGTATCGGCGAAGTAGTTGAGCCCCTCCACCTGCACGGCGGTGCTCGGGTTCGCCAGCGCCCCGATCATGACCGGCCCGTAGAGGACCACAACCAGGAACACTATCCAGGCGCCGAGATAGCTGGCCGCCATGCGCGTCTTCCGCGCCAGCAGAAAGCAGACGCCGGCGGCGATGAGGAATGCGCCTGTCAGATAATCGATGAGCGGGCGAGCGGGAACCCACGCGGGCATCTGCTTCTCGAGCGGAACTCCGGGAAGTCCCAGCGGATGCAGAAAATGCTGGACGCCGAAAAAGATCGCGGTAATCGCAATTAGGACGCGGCCCACGGTGACGAGAATCCTGCCCTGGCTATGGCGGTTACCGCTCAGCGCAGTGCCCGCCAAGACCCAGCCGCCGCCGCCGAACGACAATTCCCGGAAGACGATGGTCCACTGGATTCGGCCGCCGGCCGAGAGCGCTCCCTGAAAATGCAGCATCGCTACGAAGAGGAACATCATGGTGCCGAACAGCAGGCCTGACCACTGCACCTGAATCCTGGTGGCAATGCTCAACGAAGCGGCGATCAGCGCAAAGCCGACGAAATAGACCCAGAGCAAACGCCAGGGCATGTACGGCGGCACCCCGTTCAGCATAGCCTTCCCGAGAGAAAAGTGTTCCGCGCCAAAGACCGCCAGCGGGATGGCGAAACACATGTAGGTCAGGGCGACGATCCGGTCGATGCCGCGAGCGCGGGCAAGAACGTTCTTCGAGGCTGCGAGGCCGATCAGGAGCAGCGCGAGTCCCGCAACGGACATCGAGATGGCTGTGCGCGAGAATGCAAGGAATAGGGCGAGAACGGCTGATTGCATGGATCCCCCCGAAGGCCGCAGTCCCAGTGTCTGTAGAGTAGTTTAGCAGCCGAGGCTGCATCGGATCAGCAACACTGCAGAAGACTACAGAGGGACTTGCAAAACTCAGTTCGTCGCATCCGCGGCGAGAGGTGAAAGGGCTGAAAAGCGGTGACAGGCACCGCTGTCCACGCGCGCTCGAGACCGATCGCGTTGACCAGGCGGACATGTCGCTGGGACAGCGGAACCAGTCACCGTTTTTCAGCGGAGTCTTCAGTCTGTCAGATTAATTCCGCAAGTCCCTCTACAGGTTCGCGCCGAAGGCCAGCAGGCGGCCATCGCAATCCTTCACGACGAACTCGCGCGAGTGCCAGGGCATATTGCCGAGTCCCCGCGTGAACTCCACGCCACGGGCTGCGTACTCCGCGTAAAGAGCGTCGGCATCTTCAACGAACAGGTACGCGTCGAGCAATTCGTCCGGGTATTTGTCCGGATTCGCGGTGGGGGGCTCGGCGCAACGGAAGTGAACCACCTGGCGGTCGCGCGCCACGATAGCGTAGACCGGCGGGTCCTGCCACGTGCCGAGACATTCGAATCCAAGCTTGTCTTTGTAGTAGGCGAGCGTGGCGGGAATGTCCGTGGTGAAGAACAGCGGCGCAATCTGACGGATCATATGCCAACTTTACCGCAGATTCCCGCCGGAGCAGGCGAGGCCAGGGAGGGCCAGACCGCATTGCCGCGCAGGCTCATAGACCAGCTTGCCGAACCCATCGTCGCCGGCGATGCGCGCGTAGTCGAGCATGGGGCCCATGGCGAACGCGGTGTTGTTGTGCTCGCCGACGCGGATGGGGTGGTTGACCTCCGACTTGAACCCACTCGGAAAGTCAGGTTGTGCGCCAGCCGGCGCCAGCTTCGTTCGTTTCGCCAGCGCCGTTCTGAATCGCGACTTACTCTTTCTTCTCTCGATCGCCCCGGTCGCTTTCGGTAGTAGCTGCCTTCTTGGCGCCTTCCCCAACCTTCTCGCCGGCGCGGCCAACTCCCTTCCCGAATTCTTTGCCGGCTGCCAGGGGCTTGCCCTTCTTCATCTCGTGACCAACTTCCTTGCCGCCCTGTCCCATTTCCTGGCCGGCGCCCTTGAAGCTGCCGCCTATCGATTCCGGTCCCACTCCCAGTTTGCCCGCCGTTTCCGCATCCAGGCGCCCGGTGACGGGCAGATTCTCCGACTTCTGGTACTGACTGATGCCAGCTCGTGACTGCGGCCCCAGGCGGCCATCGATGGGCCCGCTATAGAAACCTTTGTCCTTTAGGCTCTTTTGGACCGTTATCGCGTCTTCTTTGGGGCTGGCTGCCGAAGCTGTCGGGACTAGGATAAGGCCCAGCATCCCCAGAGCAAGAGTCACGCTAGCCGTTCTGATGAGTTTCATCTCTCTCCTCCTGCCGGCCGGGTTACACTCCGGGCGACATGAATCCTGTTGCACGAACCGTGCCATTGTTATTCCGGTCCGCAGTGCCCAATCTGCCGCGCAATTGCGAGGGAGAAGCCGAAACCCGCCAAGGCGCGTGCAGATGTCGCCTTCGGGGTGCAGAATCTGCCTGAAGCCCAAGCCGGACAGAGCTCAAAGCGGGGGCGCAGGATATGCGACGCGCGTTTCCGCTCCTAATCGAGCGCAGACTTCCCAGAACGGGAGATCAGGGGAGTGGTCGCAAGCGTCGATCCACGAGAGCTCCGATCGAAATTGCCAGCCAGTAGGCGATCAGATCCCAAACGGAGAAGAACCGGCCCAACAACACGATGCCGGGGAGCGTGTGGCGAAAGGCATCCAGCGGAGGCGAGTGAAAGAGCTTCAGGAACTCGATTGCCGTGGCCAATGTTGCGGCGAGCAGGGCTATTGTGCCGATGCGCCACGATGGGAACAGCGACGAGACCACCCAGTAGATCATCAGCGCCCAGAGCGTCGAGCCGCCGTACTTGACGAGGGGGGGCGGCAGGCCGAGCGGAACGAAGCGGACCGTCAGGCCCGCAATCACGGTCCCAAGCAGGAGCGCCACGCTGAGCGGGAGGCGACGAGGGAGCACCGGGATTTTACAGCGCTCCGGCACAGGGCGATTTCTATTTCAGGCCCCGGCGTGTGACCAGGTAGACCGCGAAGGTTCCCAGCCAGTGACCGCCCTGGTAATGCTCGCTGTTGATGCTGTCGAGGCCGGCCTGGCGGAGGCGGGCTGCCAGGTCCGCCATCGACGCGCCGCGGGCGTCGGTGGCCGGCAGCTTGGAGAGAATCCCCTCGATCATCCAGGCGCGGCTGAGGTTCAGGCCGGCGAGGTGGTAGAGCTTGGGATCGGTGACGTCGGGAACGGTTGTCGGCTCGAACTTGAGGCGCTCGATGAAGGCATGGAACCACATCCCGAACTGTCCGGCCGGCATGATGCGCCGTATCAGGTCGGCTTCGGCCAGGCAGGGAGAGAGGAAGTCCTCGCCCGACGGCTCGTAATCCACCGGGCAGATGCGGTCCCTCATGTAGTAGTGCCGCGCACGATCTTCGACCAGCTTGCCGAACTCTGCGTTGCCAGCGATGCGCGCATAGTCGAGCATGAGGCTCATGCTGAAGGCGGTGTTGTTGTGTTCGCCGACGCGGATGGGGTGGTCGAGCTTGGGGAGCCACTCAGACAGGTGCGTGACGACGGCTTGTTCCAGCGGCGCGAGCGCGGCGGACCACTGTTTGGCCTGGGGATCGTCCCACTCTTTCAATTCCGCAGCCAGCTGCAACAGCCATGCGAGGCCGTAGGGCCGCTCGAACGCGATGCGGCCTTCCGCGTTGAGGTACTTCACTTCCTGCGCGATGTTGGCGGACGTGAGGCTCTGTGCCAGGGCCTTGCGGGCTTCGGCGGCGAACGGCGCCTGCGGGAACTGGCGGGCCAGGCGCACCAGGAGCCAATGCCCGTGCACGGAGGAGTGCCAGTCGTAGCAGCCGTAGAACGCCGGGGTGAGCTCACGGGGCGGCTTCACGTCCGCGTCGGAGTTCATGGAATGGGAGATCTTGTTGGGATACTCCTTGTGCACGCAATCGAGCGCCAGACGCGCGAACCGCGTTGCCTGGGCCTGGTCGAGATCGGAAGCGGCCATGATTCCTCCACAAAGAAGGATGGCTAGGAGTGCTGTACGGATCATGCAGGTATCTTAGTACACCGCTTGCCTGGGGGGATGGCTCGGCCTCGATTTCTCCGGTGCTCGCGTCCGGGGTACCGGCCTTGCGGCGCAGTCCGGGCCCGTTCAGACCCGGTTGTGAACAACGTCCCCATTCTGCTCGTAGTTCTCGATTCGAGGAAGGCTCACAATGGACAGCCAAAACATTCGTCGTGGATTTCTCCGAATCGCCGGCGCGAGTTTCACGTGCTACTGCGCTCCTTCGTGTTGTGGATCAGCGCGCCGCTTTGCGTAACCCTGGCGGTCACGGGCCTCTCGGTTTTCTGGCCAGGCATTTACTGGCGGGAGAAACCGGGGTCGGAGGCGGGTGGTCTGGTCAGCGACTACCTGGACCTTTTCCGATTCTGCCGTCGCTGGTTATTACTACGATCCTCGCCCGGCGGGGCTCCCTATCGGCACTACTCGTCTGGGCCGGCACCCTGGGATATCTGGCCTACTGTGCCGTAATGGGCCTCAGTTTCTACGGCCTGGTGGGCGTGCGGGAATTCCTCGTGCCGGATGAAGTCGCCAAGGCCTATAGTCCTGGAGCTCCGCGCAGATCGATTGCACTGACGTTCCTTCTGCTGGCGGTCTCCGCGGCGGCGGGTGAAGTGAAGGAAATCGTGGAGGCGCTTCGAGCAGGACAAATCCCGCGGGGCGCCGCCGAGGCGGGGCAGTTTACCGACCCGATTCACGTATTGGATCTTTGTTTTCTTTTGCCCGCGCTGATGATTGCCGCAGTCATGTTGCTCCGGCGGAAACAGATGGGCTACGCGCTTGCTCCGGTGCTCAGTGTGATGCTGATTTTGATCAGCATAGAGGTGGTGCCCGCGATGATGGTGGTGCTCTTCAAGAAGGGGTTGGCAAGCGACCTTTCCCCGGCAGTGACTTTTGGGGCGGCCGGCGCGTTCGTGGCCGTGCTGTTGGGCTGGTACCTCTATCCAAAGCATACTGCACGACATCCAGGCGGGTCTGGAGACCCGCTGCAGGCGTGGACGCCTGCCCCACTTGCAAAGCACAGGGTTGCGGAGCCAGCCGGGATGGCCTCATAGGCGAGCCGTGAAGGTGCAGACGACCCCGATGAAGACCGGCACGTCTGCACGACATCGAGGCGGGTCTGGAGACCCGCTGCAGGCGTGGACGCCTGCCCCACTTGGCCGTGGTATACTGTGAAAGTTCTCGAAGACTGAACTGAGTAGAGTCCTGTCTGTAGGAACCCAGGAACCAGCACCATGCCGAAACTGAAAACGCACAAGGGCGCGGCAAAGCGCTTCAAAAAGACCGGAACCGGGAAAATCGTTCGCCATCATGCGTATGCGCGCCACATCCTGACGTCGAAGGCGCGTTCGCGGAAGCGCAAGCTCGTGAAGGGCGTGGTGGTCGATCCGGCGAACTTCGCGCGCGTAAAGGAAATGCTCCCGTACTAAACGGGCAGTATCGAGTGCGGACGGAGTGCGGGGCACGTACCCGTTCCGCCTCAGCTAACCAACCCAAGGAGGAAACGTGCCTAGAGTAAAACGTGGAACCAAGCGGCGGGCCTACCGTGCCAAGACCCTCAAAGCCGCATCCGGATACTTTCTCACCAAGAGCAAGCTGAACCGCTCCGCGCAGGAAGCCGTCGAGAAGGCGCTGAAGTACGCCTATGTCGGCCGGCGCCAGAAGAAGCGGGACTATCGCGCCCTGTGGATCACGCGCATCAGCGCCGCGTGCCGGGAGGGCGGGCTGTCGTACAGCAAGTTCATCGCCGGGCTCAAGAAGGCCGGCGTGGATCTGAACCGCAAGATGCTCGCCATGATCGCCGTCGACGACGCTGCGAGCTTCAAGCAACTGGTTGAGCAAGCCAAGGCCGCGCTGCCGCCACAGTAGGAGGCCGTCATGGAACTCCTGGAAGATCAAATCGACTCCCTCGAGACGCTCGAGGAGCGTATCCACCAGGCGATCGAGCTGGTGACACGGCTGCGACGCGAGAAAGACGCGGCGCTGGGCGAGCGTGACGCCGCGGTCCGGGAAGCCACCTCGGCGCGCGAGCAGGCCACCAACCTTGCCCGCGAGATCGACACTCTTCGTGCCGAGCGCAGCCAGGTCCGCGGCCGTATCGAGAAGCTGCTGGGCCAGATCGATACGCTCGGCGCCGTCTAGCGGAACCGCCGTGGACGACAAGCAGAGCGTTCAGGTCACCATCTTCCGCCAGAGCTATACCCTGCGCGCCTCCGGCGACGAGCGCGAGGTGCAGGAGCTGGCCGATAGCGTTGACGAGTTGATGAACGCCATCGCCGGCCGCTCTGCGAACGCCGATCCGTTGCGCGTCGCCGTTCTCGCCTCGCTGCACCTGGCCGACCGTCTGCGGACGATCGAGCGCGAACTCAACGAGCTCAAGAAGCGGGTGGGGGAGAAGAGCGAGGAGTTCCGCCTGCTGCTCGATGAGGCGCTGGGGCGCTAGGAGCGCCGCAGCTGTCAGCTATCAGCTGTCAGCCTGACTCCGACTGCCTGCTCCTGTCTAGAGTTCCGGCTTGATGCTGCTTCATCCGGAGGGCAAGTCTTGGGACACGAATTTCGCACAGGCGGCGAAATTGGGTCCAGCGGTTACTCCTGTCTCCTGACGCCTTGACTCCTTCTCAAAACATCTGCTGCTGCTTGCGCAGCGTGCCGACGGAGCCGATGTTGGCGATGGAGAGCGCGAAGCGGAAGACGGTGTCGAAGCGGACGCCTACGTTCCACTTGCCGTACTGGACGCTGAACCCGCAGCAATCCGTGTTGTAGGTGACCTGGCTCATCACGCTGCGCAGGGTCTGGAAATGAAGGTCGTAGATGGCATTGACGCCGGCGTTCAGGCCGCGGCGGTTATCGTTGCCCCAGTTGAACGAGGAGGTCAACTGGTCGGCGTGGTTTTCGAGAACCGGGTCGTAGCGCAGGGAATCCTGGCCTAGCGATACCGAATACACCTTCCTGAAGTAGTATGTCCCGACAAAGGTGTTCGCCACGATGGCGTCGTGGAGCGGGTCGTAGTCGCTGCGCCATTCCACAGACAGCCCGGGCTTGGGAGTCGCGCGGAGGGTGGACACAATGGGGGAATACGAGCGCGGGCCTTCGAGAAAGGCATAGGCGGTCAGGTCGATGGTGCTGGCTACGACGCTGCGGCACGCCGGCTGCCCGCACCATCCGGGGGTCACGGCGCCGCCGAAGGTGGGGTCGAAGTAGCGGTCCTGGCGGACGTCCCAGGAGAGGATCTCCTGCACGTCGTCGCCCCGCTTTGCATACAGGCGGTTGGTGAACCACAGCTCAACCTGGTTGGTGTTCGAGAAGATCTCGGTGGCGTCGAACCGGATGGCGCTGTTGAAGTCGTTGACGCCGCTCACATACTTGTAGGTGGCGCCCGCTTCGATCACGTGTTTCAGCTTGTCGCCCATCCACTTCGGCGGCTTGTAGATGCGGAAGAGGGAGGGAAGCCGGAAGTCCACATCCACTTCGCCGGCCGTGCGATTGATGTCCTTGTTGAGAACCTTGATGCCGGTGGGGCTCTGGGTCTCGCTCGCACCCCAGAATGTCTCCCGCGCGGCGATGCTGGGCACCAGGCTGAATCCCTTCCATTGCAGGGCCGAAGTGAGCCTGGGGTACAGGTCCGTGCGCTCCACGAAGTTGGCGCTCTGGAAATCGAGCTGGCGGCGCGAAAGGAGCCCGCTCGAGGCCTCCCAGGAGAGCCAGATCGGGATCTTCGCCCAAATGAGATGGTCGCGGCTGTCGAACTCGATTTCGGGCAGCTTGCGGATCAGGATCTTGTCGTTGGGGGCCAGGCTCTGGAAGTTCTCCAGGCGCTGGAACACGAAGGTGAGCGAGTAGGTTCCCCAGGGTTTGGCGAGGAAGCCGGTGGAGTGCACCTCCGAGCTGATGGCCTCGTTATAGGACTCCGTGAAGGCCTGCCGGAACAGATAGGAGCTCAGGTAGTTGACGTCGCCGCGGGCGTACCATCCGTCGGGCAGCTGCGAAATCAGCTGCGACTGGACGGTGAAGCCGCCCTGCTTTATGGGCCCGTTGGCGCTTGGCAGGCCGCGATCATTCACGCCGTAGACTTCGGCGCTGATCCGGGTGTTCTGGAGCGGGACAGCGTTTAAGTCCACGGTGTGCGCGAAGCCTCGCTGTGTGAAGTACTGCACCCGATACGAGGCGTCGTAGCTCCGGCTGATGGCCCAGTAGAAGCCCGCGCCCACCATCTCGCCGCGCTGGGAGCTGTTCCCGATGTTGGGGGTGAGAAAGCCGCTGCGCCGCGGCTCATCACCGAGCGGCTTGTAGACGACTGGAAAGTAGAACAGCGGCAGGCGTTTCATCAGAAACACGGACCGGTAGCCGATGGCGTGGTCGTCAGGGATGATTGTGAACTTGGGGCCCCGAAGAATCCACCAGGGCTTGGGCATCTTGCAGTCGGTGATGAAGCCGTCGTGCAGGATGTACTTTTCCTTCAGCCTCTCCGCCCACTTGCCCTCAAAGTAGAAAGGGCTGGGTGTGGTCAAGAGCCTGGGGCGGGGCGGAATCTTGAGGTGCGCCTCGCCATGTACGTTCCAGAACTTGCCGCTTTCGTCGTTCAGGTTGTACACCGCCTTGTCGGCCCAAAGCTGCTCGCCATTCTCGAAGTGCTCCAGGTAGACACTGCCGCGGGCTTCGACGTCGCCGGTGTCTTCGTTGTAGTCGATGTCGTCGGCTTTGAGCAGGAAGCTGTTGGTCTGGACCTGGGATCCTCCGCGGAGCCGGTACCAAGCCCCCTCCTTCATCTGCTGGAGCCCCTGGATGAGCACCTCGCGCTCGGCGAGCGGGACCGGCGGCTGCACTTTGTACGAGCGGGGCCTGGCTAGGGGAGTCGGGGTCGGCGTGGGGCCCAAGATATAGCCGGGTTGCCCCGGCTGAATCTGGGCGACGGCCGCCGGAAGCGCCACAAGTAGAGAAAGTATCGCCCCGCTTGCGAAAAAGTAGTGACAAAGCGCCTTAAATATGGTACTTACTCCATGAGAGGATTCGCGCGGCAGTGTGTCCCGGCCCAAGGGACATCCTAACACGGAGCACCTGCTCCGCTTTGGAAGCCGCGCATAGGACCAGAGACGTGCGCTGCCGGTATTGCGGTTCCCTGATTGCCGAGGGCGGTCATCGCTGCGACCATTGTGGCCGCCGCGTTCCGTCCGTCTTTCCCGTGGGGATCTCCGCCACGGCTCCGGCCCTGGAACCGCTGGCTCCCGGACCGCCTGAGGAACAGGGGCCGGTGAACAACGCACCCTTGAGGCAGGCACCCTTGTTTGACGACCGGTCGAAGATCATTCCCTTTCCGCGCGACCCGGCCAGCGGCAAGAACATCGGGCGGCGCCGCCCCTCGTCCCGGCGCGAGAGCCATTCCGCCGAACCGCCGCCAGGCCTTCCGGGGATGCAGGCTCCTCTCGACTTGCGTTCTCCCGCTCCGCAAGAGAAGAAGGCGGTCAACGACGACGCACCGGTCGCCCGTCCCGCGACCCGGCTTCAGGCGGCGCTTTTGGATGCGGCCTTCGTGGCAGCGGGGATGGGGCTGGCGGCGCTGGCGTTCTACGTGGCGGGCGGCAGGTTCCAATGGTCCGGGAAGGTTGCGGCGCCCTACCTGGGGGCGGGCCTGGCGCTGGCCGTGTTCTACCACCTTTTCTGGGCCGTGCTGGGGCGCGAGAGCGCCGGGATGCGCTTAGTGGGCCTGCGCTCCCTGACCTTCGACGGTCAGGCGCCGGGCTGGCGCCGTCTCACGCTCCGCTTTGTCTTGTTTTGTCTTGGCATTGGCGCGGTCGGCGTGGGCCTCCTGTGGGCCCTGGTCGACGACGAAGCGCTGACCATGCACGACCACATGTCCAAGACGTTCCCCACCATGCACGACCCGCACCCGAGCAGTCTGCGCCGTCGATAGGGTCCGGCTGACGGACCTTTGAGGCGTTTTCCTGTGGCGCAGGCACTCTTGCGTAATGCCACTTAGTTTTCCTGGATGCGGACGGCCGGAGTGGGGCGGCTCTCGAGAGCTGCGCCGGACGGAGGCGGGTCTGGAGACCCGCTGCAGGACTGGAGTCCTGCCCCACGATCGCAAGCGATTTTTCCCCGCCCCACGCACTACTCTCCAGGAAGGAGCGTCGCCCGAGTGCCCGCTATCGACAGGATTGTGGTCGCCTGCCTGCCCTGGCTCGCGGTCCTGATCCTGGTTAGCGGCCTGGACGATCTCTTTCTCGATCTGGTGTGCTTCTCTGCCTGGCTTCGACGGCCGCGGCGGCAGCCGTCATTCGCGCTACCGCGGGACTCGAAGGCGGAGAAGCGCACCGCCATTTTCATTCCCTTGTGGCACGAGCACGGCGTCATCGGCAGGATGCTGGAGCACAATCTGGGCGCCATCCAATACCAGAACTACACTGTGTTCGTGGGCGCCTACCCGAACGACGGCCCCACGCTGGCGGCCGTCCGCCACGCCGAAGCGCGCTTTCCGAGGGTGCACCTGGCTCTGTGTCCGCACGACGGGCCGACATCGAAAGCCGATTGCCTGAACTGGGTCTACCAGCGCATGGCGGCCTTCGAGCAGGAACATGCCGTCCGTTTCGAAACCATCGTAGTTCACGATGCGGAGGACCTGGTCCATCCCGAGGAGCTTCGCCGCATCAACGAGGCGCTCGATCGCTGCGGGATGGTGCAGATTCCCGTGCTTCCGCTGGCGACCCCCTTCCGCCTTTTCACGCACGGCGTGTACTGCGACGAATTCGCCGAGTACCAGACCAAGGACGTGCCGGCGCGCCTGCTGCTGGGCGGGTTCCTTCCGTCGAACGGCGTCGGGACCGGGTATGCCCGCTGGGCCTTCGACGTCGCCGCGACCGACCAGCACGGCCGCATCTTCGATCCGGCCTGTCTCACGGAGGACTACGAGATCGGCATACGCTTCCACGAGCTCGGCTGCCGCCAGATATTCATCCCCATTCAGTTCGTGGCCGGGCAGCCGGTGGCTACGCGAGAGTTCTTCCCCCAGCGCATCCGCCAGGCGCTCAAGCAGCGCACACGCTGGGTTCTGGGCATTTCCCTCCAGGCCTGGGAGCGGCATGGCTGGGGAGGCGGCTGGCGGCGGTCGTACTGGTTCTGGCGCGACCGTAAGGGCCTCTTGGGCAATCCCGTCAGCGCGTTCGGGAATGTGACGCTGATTTACGGTCTGGCGACGTGGTTGTGGAGCCGGGCGACGGGCTCCCACTGGGGCTTGGGGAGCCTGGGGCAAACCCACTCGATGGCTCCGATGCTTTATGCCACCCTGTTCCTGCAGGTGCATCGAACGGCGGTGCGCTGCGGCTGCGTGGCGCGGATCTACGGCTGGAAGTTCGCCGCCGGTGTGCCGCTGCGCATCTTCTGGGCTAACTGGATCAACTTCTTCGCGACCGCCGCGGCCCTGTCGTGGTACGTTACAGCCCGCCTGCTCTCGCGTCCGCTGGTGTGGCTCAAGACGGAGCACGACTACCCTTCGCAGGCCGGACTCATTGGTCACAAGCAGCCACTGGGCGAGGTCCTGGTCCGCGCCGGGAAACTCACGGAGGAACAGCTCCGGAGTGCCCTGGCGTCGAAGCGGCCGCACGTGCGGCTGGGGGAGTACCTGGTGGCCTCGGGCCCGCTCACCGAGGACGCTTTGTACTCCGGACTCAGCGCGCAGCAGAGCGTGCCTTTCGAAGCGCTCGAAACCGCGCGCATCCGCAAAGGGGTGGCGCGCTCGCTGCCTGGCCCCGTGGCCCGCCGCTGCCGCATTGTTCCCTTCCGTGTGGACGCCGGAAAGCTCTACGTAGCCGGTCCGGAGTACCCCAGCGACGACACCCTGGAGCAGCTACGAGGCTTCACGCGTCTCAAGATCGAATTCCACTACATCACGCCGGGCAACTACGAGCGCTTGTCGGGGGAATTGCTGGGTTGAGCTGGCCCTCCTGAAGAGGCCAATTCCTGCCGATACATTCCCTGAAGCACGAGTGCGCCATGGCTCAACGAATTGTCTCGTTCCTTCGACTCGCACTGCCCATCCTGGCGGCTGCGTGCCTTTTGAGCGCGCAGGAGGAGCGCGCCCTCCCGGACGTCATGGACCTGGGCCTGGAAGACCTGATGAAGATCGAGATCGATTCGGTGTTCGGCGCCTCGGGGTACAAACAGCACGTCAGCGACGCTCCGGCCTCGATCACGATTATCACCAGCGGCGAGATCAAGAGATACGGGTATCGCACGCTGGCCGATGTTTTGCGGAATGTGCCGGGGTTTTACGTGACCTCCGACTATGTCTTCAACTACATCGGGGTGCGGGGGTTCGGGCCTCCGGGAGATTTCAACAGCCGGGTCCTGCTGCTGGTGGATGGGCACCGCATGCAAGATCCCGTCAAAGGTGTGTTCCCCTTCGGGGAGGAGTTCCCGGTCGACATCGATCTCATTGATCGCGTGGAAGTGATCCGCGGGCCGAACTCGTCCGTTTACATCGCCAGCGCCCTGCTGGGCGTGATCAACGTGGTGACCAAGCGGGGGCGCGACGAGAAAGGCTTGAGCGTTTCCGGGCAGGCGGGCAGCTACGGCGCATACGGTTCCCGGCTCACCTACGGGCATCGGTTCGAGAACGGCGTGGACCTGCTTATTTCCGGCAGCTACCTCGACAGCCGTGGGCCGGAGCGGCTCTACTTCAAAGAGTTCGACACTCCCGCCACCAACTACGGCGTCGCGCGGAATGCCGATGGCTCGCAATCCTACCGACAGTTCGCAAAGCTGTCCTATCGCGGCTTCACCCTCGAAGGGGCGTACAGCTCCGCCGAGCAGGCGGACCCTACCGCTTCCTACGAGGCGATTTTCAACGACGCGGCAGAGCGGTTGCGTCTGTCGATAGGCTATCTCGACCTGGGTTATGAGCACAACTTCGGCGGCGATTGGGGCTACGAGTGCCGCTTCTATTACGACAACTTCCGGTATCAAGGAACCTTTCCGCTCGACGAGAGCCCCTGGGGCGGCCCTTCCCGCGCCCTCAACCAGGACTTTAGCGCCGGGCAGGATGTCGGTGCGTCCTTCTCGCTTTCGAAGAAACTACCGGGCGGGCAGACCCTCATTCTCGGGTCGGAGTACCGGAACGATCTCCAGCAGGATCAGTGGAGCTACGATCAGCCCGATGCCTTGCTGTTTCAAAGCCGGCAACACTCGACCTTATGGGGCGGGCACGTCCAGGACCAGATTCCGCTGGGCCGGCAACTCGTCCTTGATCTGGGCCTGAGTTACGATCGATACTCCACCTTCGGCGGCACGACAAACCCGCGAGCGGGTTTGATCTACCAGCCCTTTGAAGGAACCAGCCTGAAACTCCTGTATGGCCAATCGTTTCGTGCGCCTACTGCATTCGAGCTCTACTACGCCGTGCCACCCGGCCAGGAAGCCAATCCGTACCTGAAGCCCGAGACAGCCAGAACGACGGAACTGGTGGTGGAGCAGGTCTTCCGCGGCGGTTTTCACCTGGTAGCCTCCGGTTACTACTATCCCGTTCGCGGACTGATCGTGTCCGGGACCGATCCGGCATCCGGCGCGATCATGTATGAGAACGGCGAGCGCGTCGATTTGAAGGGTGTCGAGATCGCCCTCAAGCGGCAGTCGCGCTCGGGCTGGGAGGGCGGCCTCAGCTTCAGCTTTCAGGGCGCCCGGGACCTCGACAGGCCGGGCTCTCTCACCAATTCACCCCGCGTGCTGAGTCAGGCCAACCTGAGCGTGCCGCTATTCCACGGGAAGGTCTTCGCCAGTGCCGATGTCCAGTTTGTCAGCCGGAGACTGACCCTGGCAGGGGATTACGCGGGAGCGTATGTGGTTCCCAACTTCACGCTCTTCAGCCCAAGGGCGCTTAATCGATGGGAGGCTTCCGTCAGCCTCTATAACGCCTTCGACCAGTTGTATGGCGACCCGGCATCGGTGGCGCACCTGCAGCACATTCTCTATCAGGACGGGCGCAACTTCCGGGTGAAGTTCACCTACCACCTCTGAGACCGATATGCGGCTGCGTACTCGAAAAGCCGAGCGGAGAGGCCCCGGGGGCGCGAGCGGGACGCTGTTTGGAGCGCTGCTTTGCCTGCTGGCGCTGGTCCAGCCGCATCGCGCTGCGGCGCAGAGCGACGACGGCGCCGAATACAAGGTCAAGCTGGCTTTCCTGTACAACTTCGCCCAGTTCATCCAATGGCCCGCGGATACTTTCTCCGGCCCGTCTGCGCCCCTGACGATGTGCGTGGTCGGGCAGGACCCATTCAAGGGCGAGATCGGACAGAGCCTGCGCGGACGAATGGCCGCCGGTCACCCGATCGAAATCCGGAGGCTCAAGCCGAATGACGACCCGAAAGCCTGCCAGATCATCTTCGTCCGGGCCGGCGAAAAGAAGGCCGCGGCTGAGATGCTGGCTGCCCTGAGGGGATCGAACACCCTGACGGTGGGCGAATCGAAGGGCTTCGCACAGACGGGGGGCCTTATCAACCTGACACTCGACGAAGACAAGCTCCGCTTCGAGATCAACCTCGCAGCCGCTATGCAAACCCGGCTCAAGATCAGCTCCAAGGTCCTGGCTCTGGCCAGAATCGTGGGCCAGGGGCAGAAGCCTTGAGACATCTCCGGGCCCCAATCCTACTTCGCTCGTGGCTCTGGGCCGCGCTCAGACGCCCATGGGATCCAGGGGGTCGCTGATGGGGCGGGGGCGTATGTTTTCGTATGGGAGTCTGTCGATCAAGCACAAACTGGTGGTCACGACCATGCTTGTGGCCGGCGTGGCGCTGCTTCTTTCCTGTGCCGCATTCGCCAGCTACGATCTATTCGTATTTCGCAGCTCCCAGCAGAAGGACCTGGCGTCCCTGGCGGAGATCGTCGGTTCCAACAGCAACGCCGCGTTGAGTTTCGGCGATCGGAATGCCGCCGAGGAGATTCTCTCCGGCTTGCGCGCCAAACAGCACCTCCGGGCCGCGTACGTCTACTCCTCCGACGGGACGTTGTTTGCCGGCTACCGGCGCTCAGACGTGCGGCCCGGCTCGCCCGTGCCACCCCTTCGGCCCGAAGGCAGCCAGTTCGAATCCGACCGGCTGGTTCTGTTCCACCAGATCACGCTCGGCGGCCGCACCATCGGCACCCTCTATCTGGAATCCGACCTCGAGGAGATGCACGAACGCCTGTCGCGTTTCGCCGGGATCGTGGTCCTGGTCCTGATCATCGGCTCGGTGGCGGCGCTGGCGCTCACCGCGAAGCTGCAGAGTGTCATCTCGACGCCGATCCTCAATCTGGCGCGGACAGCCAGGCGGGTTACTGTCGAGAAGGACTACGGAATCCGTGCAACGAGCGACAACGACGATGAGGTCGGGAGCCTGGTGGCGGATTTCAACGACATGCTGGGGCAAATGGAACGGCACCGCGATCACCTGGAAGAGGAGGTTGCGGCGCGAACCTCGGAGCTGGTTGTGGCCAGGGACAGGGCGGAGGCGGCGAGCCGCGCCAAAAGCGAATTCCTGGCCAATATGAGCCACGAGATCCGGACGCCCATGAACGGAGTGATCGGGATGACGTCGCTCGCTCTCGAAACGGCGCTCACTGCGGAGCAGCGAGAGTATCTCGAGACCGCGCGCTCGTCGGCGGAGTCGATGCTGATCGTGCTCAACGATATTCTGGATTTCGCCAAAATCGAGGCAGGGAAGCTCGACCTGGAATGCATCGACTTCGACGTTCGCGATTGCGTTGGCGAGTGCGCGAAGGTGCCGGCGGCAGCCGCCGGCCAGAAGGGACTGGAGATCGCTTGCCAAATCGCGGCCGGCGTACCTGCCACGGTATCGGGAGATCCGCTGCGGCTGCGGCAGGTCCTGTTGAACCTCATCGGCAACGCCGTTAAGTTCACTTCTGAGGGAGAGGTGGTGATCCGAGTGGAAGCCCTGTCCGCCGCGGACGGCGAAGTGGCGCTGCACTTTCAGATCACCGATACCGGGATTGGGATACCCAAGGACAGGCAGAGGTCCATCTTCGAGGCGTTTACCCAGGCGGATGGGTCCTCGACCCGAAAGTACGGAGGCACCGGACTTGGCCTCACGATTTCCAACCGGCTCGTCGCGATGATGGGAGGCAGACTCTGGGTGGAGAGCGAGCCAGGGCGTGGCAGCGTGTTTCACTTCACGGTCCGCTGTGGCGTTGCCTCCGCTCCCGCGCCTGCGGCGTCGCCAACTCGACGCGATGCGCTGCGGGGTCGATCCGTCCTGGTGGTCGACGATAACCGGACCAGCCTGGGCATCCTGGGCGAAGTGCTCGAGAACTGGGCTATGAAAGCTAAGCTCGCGTCGAGCGGCGAAGAGGCGCTCAGCATCCTCCACGCTCCGAAGCCCTCGTCGTTCGATCTGATCCTGCTGGACGGCCGGATGCCGGGGATGGACGGCTTCGCGGTTGCGCGGGCCATCGGGGCGGCCGCCCCACCCATGATTCTCATGCTGAGTCCGGGGGCAGGGCCGGGCGACGGGGACCTGGCCCGGAGCGAGGGAATCCGCGGCTGTCTTCTCAAGCCATTCAAGCAGTCCGAACTGCTGGGCGCCATTCTGGATTGTCTGGCTGGGACTGTTCAGGCGGAGGGCCCCGCCAGGGCGGCCTGTTCGGTTGTGAGCGAGCAGGACGGCCCTCCGCTGCGTGTTCTGTTGGCCGAGGACAATCGAGTGAACCAACGGCTCGCCGTACGATTGCTCGAGAAGCGCGGACACACCGTGTTGGTGGTCGAAAACGGCAGTGAGGCCGTGGAGGCCATTAAAGGGCAGACCTTCGATCTCGCCCTCCTTGACATCCAGATGCCCGTGATGGACGGCATCGAGGCGGCTCGTCTGATCCGACAGTTCGAACAGGAAACGGGAAGGAGCCGCCTCCCTCTTGTCGCGGCGACAGCCCATGCCATGCGAGAGGACGAGGAGCGATGCCTGGCCGCTGGTATGGATGGCTACGTGTCGAAGCCGATCGTGCCCGGGCACCTTTTCGAGGTCATCCGAAAGCTGACGCCGGCCGCGGTGGTGGAGTGATCTACGTGCGGTAGCTGGCGTTGATCTTGACGTAGTCTTCGGTCAGGTCGCAGCCCCAGAAGCGGGTCTCGCCGGGGCCGCCGCCTTCGAGGACGAAGCGGATCAGGCACTCCTGCGCGTCCATCATGCGTTTCAGATCGCGCTCGGAATACGCCGCCGCCACGCCGTTGCGGCACACCGGCACGCGTTGCAGATAGATGCTCGCCTTGCGCGGGTCGAAGGCCACGCCCGCGTTGCCCGCCGCCGAGAGAATGCGGCCCCAGTTGGCGTCGCAGCCGGCCACGGCGGTTTTCACCAGCGGCGAATTCGCGATGGCCCGCGCCAGCCGGACCGCTTCGTCGTCGTCGCGCGCGCCCTGGACGTGGACCGTGATCAGCCGCCGCGCTCCCTCGCCGTCGCGCGCGATCTTCTCCGCCAGGTCTTCCATCACCCAGCACAAAACTTCTTCGAAGACCAAACGCTCCTTTGGACTCGGCTTGATTCCCGACGCGCCGTTCGCAAGCAGGATCAGCGTGTCGTTGGTCGAGGTATCGCCATCCACCGTGATGCGGTGATAGCTGCGCTCGGCCGCCTTGGCCAGCATGGGCTTCAGCAATTGGGGGCTGATGTCGGCGTCGGTCATCACGAAGCCGAGCGTGGTCGCCATGTTCGGCTGAATCATGCCCGACCCTTTGGTCATGCCGGCGATGTGAACCGGCCCGGCTCGGAACGGCACCTCGCCGAACGCCATCTTCGGGACCCGATCGGTAGTCGTGATCGCCCGGGCCGCGTCCGAGAAACCTATTTCCGACAACCGGTCGAACAGGCGAGGCAGCGCGTCTATCACCAGCTTCGGATCGAGTTCCACGCCGATGACGCCGGTGGATGCGGGCAGAATCTGCTGCGGCTTGGCCTTGAGCAATCTGGCCACCGCGCGGCAGGTGGAGAGCGCTACCCGGTCCCCGGTCCGCGTCGCGCAGTTGGCATTGCCGGCATTCACCAGAATCGCCCGCGCATGGCCGCGTGAGCTGCGCAGATGCGCGCGCGCCAGTTTCACCGGGGCCGCCTGCACCTGGTTCCGCGTGAAAATGGCGGCGGCGGAGGCCGGCCGCTCCGAAAGAATCAGCGCCAAATCGTC
The DNA here is from genome assembly GCA_964493965.1 of uncultured Solibacteraceae bacterium. GTDB lineage: Bacteria > Acidobacteriota > Terriglobia > Bryobacterales > Bryobacteraceae > DASWZN01. Next base: position 20,923 of record CAZBQQ010000033.1, on the reverse strand, counting down.
GCGCTTTTCTTTCCGAATGCCCGCGTAACTGGAGGCGTAGCGAAATCCAACCGGAAGCTTCACTGGCTTATCTCTCTCAGCAGTTCATTCTCCACCAAATGATAGCCGTTTTGGAAAGCCGCCGCGTCCATCGCCTTCCTGCCTTCCATCTGCACTTCGAGGATTTCCAAAGCGGTACTATCGCCGCAGGTTACCACTATCCGGCCCCGGATGGGGTGCACCGATCCCGGTTCGCCCGCCGCGCTCGCGCCGGCGCGGGCCCGGGAGATCCCGATCGCCCGGCCTCGCAGATGCGTATAGCATCCCGGCCACGGCTTGAAGCCGCGAATGCGGTTGGCGATTTCCGCGGCGGGTCTGGTCCAGTCGATGAGGCCATCCTCCTTCTTCAGAACCGGGGCAAGCGTCGCCTCGGCGGAATTCTGCGGCCTGGGCACGATCTCGCCGCGCTCCAACCCCGCCAGCGTCTCCACCAGCAGATCCGCGCCCATCGCGGCGAGCCTGTGCCCCAGGTCCACCGCCGTCTCTTCGGCTCCGATCGCCGTTTCGCGCTGCAGGAGAATGTCGCCGGTGTCGAGCCCCGCGTCGATCCGCATCGTGGTCACGCCGGTGACAGTTTCGCCGTTCGCGATGGCCCACTGCACCGGGGCCGCGCCGCGGTAGCGCGGCAGCAACGATGCGTGCACGTTGACGATTCCGTGCGGCGGAATGTCGATCGCGGCCTGCGGGATGATCTTCCCGTATCCCACCACTACCATCGCGTCGGGCTTCAGGCTCCGCAGCAGCTCGATCGCCTCCGGCGTGCGTATGCGCTCGGGCTGGTGGACCGCGAGCCCCAGCCGCAGCGCGGTCTCCTTCACTGGCGGCGCGGCCAGTTGTCGCCCGCGCCCCTTGGGACGGTCGGGCTGCGTCACCACCGCGGCGATTTCATGTCCCGCTTCGAATGCCCTTTCCAGCGTGGGGACGGCGAATTCCGGCGTGCCCAGAAAAACGATGCGCACGGCGCCTCAGGCCCACTCGCCGGCTTTTTGCAGCTTGCGAATCTTGCGCCGGATGAGGTCGCGCTTCAGCGCGCTCACGTGATTGATGTAGAGCCTGCCGTTGAGATGATCGGTCTCGTGGAGAAACGCGCGCGCCAGCAGATCTTCTCCGGTCTTCTCGAAGGACACACCGCTGGCATCCTGCGCGCGGATGGTCACTCGCCTGGCGCGTTTTACCTGCTCGCGAAATCCGGGAATGCTCAGGCAGCCCTCTTCGCCCACCTGCGCCCCTTCGATCTTCACGATCTCCGGATTGATCAGCACCAGCCGCTGGGCTTCGTCCTGCCCGTTGGTCGGATCGATGACCGCGATGCGCCGGCCGATGCCGATCTGCGGCGCCGCCAGGCCAACGCCCTTGGCGGCGTACATCGACTCGAACATGTCCTCGAGCAGCTTCTTCAGTTCCGGAGTGTCGAACTCGGTCACCGTCTCGGCCGGCTGTTCGAGGACCGGATTGCCGTATCTCACGATCGGGTAGGTCATGACGTTGGCCTTTAGAATCTCCGCACCTGCTCGATATACCCTTCAAAATTCCGCCGCGTCTCGCCGAGCGAATCGCCCCCGAACTTCTCGAGGAACGCCTGCGCCAGAACCAGCGCGGTCATCGATTCCGCGATCACGCCCGCCGCGCGGACCACGCACACGTCGCTGCGCTCGTACGCCGCCAGCGCCGGTTCACGGGTCACGAAATCGACCGATTCGAGCGGGCGCCGCAGGGTCGAAATCGGCTTCAGCAGACCGCGCAGAACGACGTCCTGGCCGTTCGTCATTCCGCCTTCGATTCCTCCGGCATGGTTCGACCCGCGCCCGAACCGCCGCGCCTCGCGATCGTACTGGATGGTGTCCTGGACCCGCGAACCGAAGCTCGCCGCCGCCTCCAACGCGTCACCGATCTCGATCCCTTTCACCGCCTGAATCGACACCACAGCCTGCGCCAGGCGCGCGTCGAGGCGCTGGTCCCACGCGATGTGCGAGCCCAGGCCGGGCGGCACATTGTGCGCCAGCACCTCGAAGATGCCTCCCAGCGTGTCTCCCGTGCGGTAGGCTTCGTCCACCGCGCCCTTCATCTTCTGTTCGGACGCTTCATCGATGCATCCCAGGAAAATGTCTTCCTTTTCGTTCAGCGCCGCAACTTCTTCCCAGGTGGCGCGCCGCTCCAGCCGCGCGCTTCCGATCTCCACCACGTGGCTCAAAACGCTCAGCCCGAACTGGCCGAGGAACGACTTGGCAACTGCCCCGACCGCAACGCGCGCCGTGGTCTCGCGGGCGCTGGCGCGCTCCAGAATGTAACGCGCATCGTGCAAATCGTACTTCAACGCGCCCGCCAGATCGGCGTGTCCGGGCCGGGGCCTCACCACCGGCTTCTTCTTCTCTTCCGCGCCCTCGAAGGTTTCGACAGGCAAGGATTCGGTCCAGTTCTCCCAATCCCGATTCCGGATCACCAGCGCGATTGGCGAGCCGATGGTTTCCGAATGACGCACTCCGGCGACGATCTCCGCGTGATCGGTCTCGATCTTCATGCGGCCGCCGCGCCCATATCCCTGCTGGCGGCGACGCAGGTCGCGGTCGATCGCCGCGGACGTCACCGGCACACCGGCCGGCAACCCGGTCAGCGTGGCGACAAGGCATTCCCCGTGCGATTCTCCCGCGGTCTCGAAGCGTAGCATTCCGGACTTCCATCCTAACAAAGGCATCGGTTTGCAGTGTGAGACGAGCGGAACTGGGCGGGACGTGGACGTCCCGCGCAGGCGTGGACGCCTGCCCCACGCAGATCGCCGCAGTTTTTTGCGTCGTTCTGCCGTACTTGAGTTACACTTGACCTAGATTATTAGGGGTTTCGTTGGATGTTTGGGGGGTCTTTCACTTTGTTGTCTCTGCGCTAGGGGCGCAGTGTCTTTTGGTGGGGAGGGGAACGTGGACAACCTTGAACGTATTGCGGGCCGGCTTGCGCATGCGGTCTCCGCTGCCGGGCAGACGCCCGAAGAAATGCTGGAATCGGCGTGCCTTGTCGCCGAACTGGCAACCGAACTCGATGCCGAGGCCCAGGGGGCGGGCCTAAGCCCAGGCGAGGTTTCCGCCTCGCCGCCTACTGCGCCTTCGTCTCCAAGATCTTCCTGGCGAAGTAGTTGACCACGGTCGCTTCGTTGCGAGCGACCTCGTAGTAGGCGTTTCGTAGAAGTTGATCCTTGCGGCTCAGCAGGCCCTCGCGAATCGTTTGCTGGACCCGCGGGTCGTTCAGATCGCGCTGTCCCGCGGGTTCACGCGAGATCAGCTTCAGGATCCGGTACGCCTGCTGGCTGGGAATGATGGGAGAGACCTGGCCCGGCTGCATCGTCGCGATCAACTTCTTGACCTCGGTGCTCGATTGGTCGAACGCCGAAAGAGGCACAAAGCCCAGGTCGCCTCCGTTCGCACTGGAGTTGGCGTCCTCGGAGAAGTTCTCCGCCAGCATGGAGAAGTCTTCGCCCTGACGGATGCGCGCTTCCAGATTCTGGATCTTCTTGCGCGCCTGATCGTCGTTCTGCGCCTTGTCGTTCTTCAGATTGCGCACCGAGGCGTCCGGCGCCGCGGTCACCAGGATCTGCGCCAGGTGTACGGCAGGCTCGGCCCGGTTGAAGCTGGCCCGGTTGTTCGCATAGAACTGCTCGATCTCCCGGTCGGTGATGCTGATCTTCGAAGTGATCTCCTTGTTGACCAGCTTCTGCACGCTCAGATCCCGCCGCAGGTTCTTCTTCAAATCGATGATGGTCATCTTGCGGGTCTCGAGCAGTTTCTGGAACTCTTCCTGCGTATAGGGCGCCTTGAGCTCGGCGAACTTGGCGTCCACCTCCGCATCGGTCGCCATCAACCCCATCTTCTCGGCGCGCTGCAGCATGATCTCGCTCTCAATCAGGCTGCGCAGGACCTCGAGCTTCTGGATCTGCGCCAGGTCGTCGCTGGTAGCGCCGGGCGAAGAAAGCTGCGACTGGTAGATGCGGTCCACCTCTTCGAAGGTGATGGGGCGGTTATTGATGGTGGCGGCCACGTTAGCGGGTGGGGCTTTGTGGCAGCCGGCAAGAATGCACAGTACGGCGGCGGCGATCAGTTGCTTGCTGCAATCCATAGAATCACTCATTGTAGCCCTTTGCGCCGGCGGTCACTGCCTCGCTCCGGGCCCCGCTCCGGCTTGCCTCCTTCTTTTGGGATCTGCGACACTCGGGTTTCATGCGGTCTTTTCGAACTACCGCGGCGCTAGGGGTGTATGTGGCGGTCCTGGCTGCCGCGCCTCCTCCTCGCCCTGGCGCGGACAGCGCACCGCCGGGTAGCGAGGTGCTCTCGTACAACATCGAGTGGCGCTTCATCCACGGCGGCAACGCTCGCCTCACCTGGAGCCCCTCTGGCGACGGCTTCGCCGCGCGCCTCCACCTGGAATCCGCCGGGATGGTTTCGAGCATCTACAAGGTCGATGACGAATACGCGTCGGTGTCCGACCGCGAGCTCTGCGCCGTCAGCCTGACGCTCCAGTCCAACGAAGGCAGCCGCCGCCACGACACCGCCGTCACCTTCGACGGCGCGCGCCGCAAGGCCTCTTATCGCGACCGCGACCTGGTGAAGAACGTCACGGTGACCCACGAGACCGAAATCCAGCCGTGCACCCAGGACATCTTCGGCGCTCTGTACGCTCTCCGCCGCATGCGCATGGAGCCCGGCCGCTCAGTCGAGATCCCCCTCAGCGACGGCAAGAAGGCGGTCATGGCCAAGGTGGAAGCGCAGGAGCGCGAGACCCTCAAGCTGGGTCCCACCACTTACAAAACCGTTCGCTACGAAGCGTTCCTGTTCAATAATGTGCTGTTTCGCAGGCGCGGCCGCCTCTTTGTGTGGATGACGGACGACGAGCGCCGCCTGCCCGTGCAGATCCGCATCAGCATGCCGTTCTACATCGGTACGGTGACCCTCCAACTGGCGAGAGTGAGCAAACCATGAAGCTGCCACTGCTCTGGACCGCTCTAGCGGCCTGCGTCTGCGTGTTCGCCCAGCAGCCCGCGCCGCTCTCCAACCGGGACGCCTTCGACCTTTACGAGCGCGGCGTCCAGTTGATGGAATCCACGTCTCTGGTCCAGCCGGAACTGGCCCGCGCCGGTGCTCCCATCATCGAGAACGCGCGCCAGGCCGCAGCCACGTTGCGATCGCTCAACCGCCAGAATGCCGAGGTGACCTACACCTTCCTCGGGAATCTGCGCGCCTACCTCGCTCTGGCCGACGCGCTTCCCAAGGCAGGCACGTTCGCCGACGAGACCGCCCGGCAGTTCACCGAACTGCGCCAGATCTTCGAGCGCGCCGACGCCAATTTCCGCACGCTGCTCCGGAGCAAGGAAGCACAATTGCGCAACCCCGACCGCGACAACCTGGCCCGCCACGCGCAAGCCAACGCCCAACTCGGCCCTCCTCAGCAGGGCCGACCCCGCGTGGTGTTTCTCGGCGATTCCATCACCGACCTCTGGCGCTTGAACGAATACTTCCCAGGGCGCGACTTCGTCAACCGCGGCATCAGCGGCCAGGTCACGGATGAGATGCTGGCCCGGGTCGAAGCCGACGTCGTCGCGCTCAAGCCCGCGGCGATGCTGCTGCTCGGCGGCACCAACGACATCGCGCGCGGAGTTCCCATCGACATCGTGGAGAACAACATCCAGGCCATCGCCGAGCTGACGCAGTCTCACGGCATCAAGGTTCTGCTGGCATCCGTTCTCCCGGCCGGCGAATCGCGGTCCGACCATCCGCCACAGACCATCGTCGCCGTGAACGCCTGGATCAAGAATCTCTGCCGCCTGCGGAACTACGTCTACGTGGATTACTTTGCGGCCACGGTGGGCCCATCCGGCCAACTCCGCCCGGACCTATCCGACGACGGTCTCCATCCCAACAGCCTGGGCTACCGCCTGATGGCCCCCGTCGCGCTCGTGGCTATCGAGAAGGCCGTTCCCGCGGCACCGGTGTCGAAGCATCGAATGGGCCCGCCTGCTCGTTGAATTCAGGGACCGGACACCCGGTACAGCGCCTCGCCGGACGTCGCCTCCCCACTCAGTTGACCATCTTCATGACTTGAAACAGTGCCGAAGGTTTGAGAGCCAGGATCTGTGATATCTCCACGCAGTTCGCATAGCCGCAACACTCGCAGACTTCCTTGTGATCCACGTCCCGGCAGCACGTGAACACCCTGTCGCGGGTCCCCAGCTCGATCTGGGGGATAGGGCGCTTCCAGTCATTGTTCCGCAGGGAACGATAGGCGGCTCGCGAAAGAACGATCGGATACCCCTGCTTCTTGAGAGCCCAGATTCGATCGAGCAGGTGGACACGCTCGGAACCGGCGATTCCATGCTTCGCGACCATCTCGGGCCAGTGGGTGAGCAGGTTGAACGAAATGCCCCGGAAGAGATTGAGCGCAGCAATCTCCTTTACGAAGTCCTCAAGGCAATGGACATTTTGTTTGCTGAATGTGATCGAAGCGAAGACGTCCCGCGTGACTCCCCTCCGGACGTTCTCGATGATGAGGTCATACGTCCCCTCGCGGATGGACTCGTGGATTGCCCGAGTTCCGTCCACGGTGACGATGTAGTTGCAGCCGCTGATGGCGAGGGGGACGGTTCCATTGGTGAAGACGAACACATCGTGGAAGCCGAGTTCCCTCGAGTAGCGGACGAGGTCCTGGAGGCGAAGCGCGCCATCGGCCCAAATCATCGGCTCGCCGCCGGTGAAGTACAGCGACCGATGACCACGCCGGTAGGCATCGCTCAGTGCTTTGATGGCGCCATCCGAGGAGAAATGGTAGTGCCCGCTGTTCTTGCTTTCGCAGTAGAAGCAGTCCAGGTTGCAGCGATCCGTTATCACAAGGCCAAAGAGATAGGGGAGCTCGCGGCGCAGGATAAAAGTCTTGAACGCGTAGGTCAACCTTTCTCCCCAGCGTCCCATGGCTAAAGGATTACCTCCCCAGGCCACGGATTACGGCGGCAGGCGCCCCATAAACGGTCGATGTAATTCAGGCTGTACTCGTTCTGAAGGCGGTGTACCCAATAGGCACCTGACGGGGTGATCCGAAATCCCTCCGCCGTGCGCTCTGCCATACCGGCACAGCACAAGGGCCAAAGAGCCGGTCCGAATGTCGAGGTCAGGGATGCGCCCTCGCCGAACTGCTTCTGGAAGTCCGCGTTTCTGATATGCAGCTCATAGACCCGCCAGTACAGCCAATAGCTCATCTCGAGAGCCCGGTCGACTGGCATCGAGAGCGCGATGGGCCGCTTGCCGGGGAGGCTTGACGCATAGGCGTCTATATCGAAGGAATTGACATAGAACTGCGTGCCGGTCATGGATGCCGCGCTAGGGCCGAAACCGATGTAGTGATGACGGGTGATCGAGCTGAACTTCTCGCCGCCTGGTCTCAGCCAGCTCCAAACAGCGCAGCGCCCGAGGCCATCGGCCGAGCAGAGCGTATCCGTCACCTCGAGCATCCTTCTGATCGTGCGGCCGGGTGGACGCATTACGGTGCGTGCCCGCCTCTCCTTTCCGAGGTCTGTATACGGGAAGGCGAACATCGGATAGGTGCTGAGCTGATCGACCCCCGAGTCGAGCACGGCGCGCACGTCGTCTTCCCAGTCGTGCGTCGTCTGCCCTGGGAGGGAGAACATCAGGTCGACGTTGATGGTCTTGAAGCCGGCTCTTCGTGCCCGCGACAGGGCATCCAACGCGGAGCGCCCGTTGTGTTTCCGGCCGATTCTGATGAGGAGCTCGTCCGACGTGGATTCAATTCCGAGCGATAGCAAGGTCACGCCCTCTCCAAGCAGCATGGCAAGGCATCGATCATCCATGTGGCGGGGGTGGAGTTCGACGCAGATGTCGCCAGAGAAGGACAGCGCCGATTTCAGGTGTGCCAGTATCCTCTGAAGTCCCGGGGCATTCACCGTGGGTGTGCCACCGCCAATGTAGAGACTTCCAAGCGTCGCTCCCGCGAGGTAGGGTGCGTACAGGTCGATCTCCTGGTGGACCGCCAACTCGTAGCGGGTAAAGAGGCCCTCGTTGTACTTGACCCTGTTGTAGGGGCAATAGGGACAGAGCTCCTCGCAGAAGGGCACATGGAGGTAGAGGCCAACATGCTTGAGACCCGTGGGAAGAGGCGGCATGACCGGTTTCATGCGAAACCGCTTCCAGTGACCTGTGACGGCCTTTTGAACAACAGGCTTCCAGAGGTGTCTTAATTTCATGCTGGTTGCAGGCAACCACTCTATCAGATCCTTTTCACGGCAAAGGGTCAACGGTCTTGTTGGCTCGGTGAGCATTCCCGGAGCCCGAGGCTTGCGTGAACGCCCGCGTCAGTGCTCAACTGGTTGGCACTGAACTAATGCGCGTACTGATGCTGGCGCCGTTCTATCCGCTGCCGATCCGGTCGGGGGGCCATACCCGCCTGGCTCGGCTGGTTCAGGAACTGGCGCCGCGGCATGAGCTGCATTGGATGTCGCTCGTCACGCCCGAGGAGGACGGCGCTCTCCCGCCTCTGGCTGGCCTGGCATCCCCGCCCGTGCTGGTTCGCGCGAGACACAATCCGGACTGGCGGTCGAGGATGTCCGAAGCGTTGCGGCCCGCTGAGTGGCGCCGCGGCTGGTCGCGCGGTCTCGACCGGCTCAAGCAGTATCCTCCCGATGCCGTCCACATGAACTTCACGGACCTCGCGTCCCAGATACGCGAGCGGCTCCAGCAACTGCCGTTCGACATCGTTCAGATCGAGTACACCGCCATGGGACGCTACCTGCCTCTCATACGGCGCGTCTCACCAAACGCTCGGGTGTTTCTGGACGAGATCGACATCAGTTACATCGCGCTGCGACGGCGGGCTGAGGTCGAGCAGGATCCTTCCACGCGGCGGCGCGTGGAGAGGTGGGCGCTCAAGATGGAGCGGTTCGAGAAGCGCCTGTGGAGCAAGTGCGACGGCATTCTCACCATGTCGGCCGTCGACGCGCGGACCGTCGCCGAAAGCGCCGGCCATGGGCGTGTCTGGCCCGTGCCGAACGGAGTCGATACCGGCTTCTTTGCCTTTCGCGAACGCGACCCCGGCAGCCGCCGGCTGCTGTTCCTCGGGAACCTCTTGCATCCGCCGAACTCGGCTGGTCTGCGATTCTTCCTCCAGGAGGTCTGGCCGGGGATCCGGCGGCGGAATGCGGACCTCGAGCTGGATGTGATCGGCGAGCCGGGCGGATTTCGCGACGGCGCGGACGCCTCCCCCGGCGTGGTCTTTCACGGGGTGGTGGAGGACGTGCGGCCATTCCTGGCCGCGGCTTGCCTGATGGTGGTGCCCATACTGAGCGGGTCCGGGACCCGGCTGAAGGTGCTGGAAGCTTTCGCGGCGGGCGTGCCCGTGATTTCCACCGCGCTCGGCTGCGAGGGCCTGGAGGTCGAGAACGGCGGCGAGGTGTTGCTGGCCGAATCGCCCGAAGCCTTCATCGAAGGCGCGCTGCGTATGGCGGACCATCCGGAGGATTCCGCCGAACTGGCCCGGCGCGCGCGACACCTGATGGAGGCCCGCTACACCTGGAGCGCGATCGCCGCGGAACTCGAACGCGCGTGGGCAGGCTAGCGGGGTGTCTCTGAAGTCCCTTTAGACCGCTCCCTCGCGGTCGCGGCTCCGTTCCGAATCGCGCGCGTGCAAGCGGTAAAATAATCGAATTTCGCAAAAGCGCCGGAATTCGAGCCAGTCCCGGGTCTGCGGATCATCCCGATGCGCAACGCTAGTGCGACGTGGGCGGAATCCGCTCCCAAACAAGTCGCCGCTCGTGATCCTCGCCCATCTCGTGAGCCTTCGCCACCAGCGTCAGCCGGTTGCCGTCCAGAGACAAGCGCCGAACTGCTTCCTCACCCCGCTCTCCCGGAGACAGAGACTGCCGGATGTGATGGGTCACCTTCTGGCCTGAGGGATCGACGGTCCAGGTGCCGCAATAGGCATAGTAGCCATCGATGGCGCTCGTCTTTTCGGTCGCCGGAGCGGCCATGAATCCCTCGCGTGAGTCGCTGAGAGGCACTTTCGGTTTGGGGTCGGCAACGATCTGCACGCTCATCCAGCCGCTGCGGTCATAGATCAGCAACCCTTCGGGATGCCTACCAAAGAAGGGGTAGATGACTTCGCCGTTCGGCCGCACGGTCTCAAGGCTGACTAAACGCCAGGCGCCAACCAGCCGGTCTTCCACCTGGCTTGCCGGCTGAGCGGTCTGCGTCTGACTGAGAAGCGGCGCTAGGGAGCAAACCACTAACAAAATGGTGAGTCGCATAAGGGGCTCCTATTTAGTGATCCCAACCTGACTTAGTAACCACGCGTATTCGAAGGCGGTATCGTGCAGCCGGTCATACCGCCCGCTGGCCCCGCCGTGGCCGGCCGGGTCCATCTTGATCTTGAGCAGCAGAGGACTGGAATCGGTCTTCAAAGTTCGGAGCCGCGCCACGTATTTGGCCGGCTCCCAGTACATCACCTGACTATCGTGGAAGCTGGTGGTCACCAGGATGGCCGGGTACGCGCGCTTCACGAGATTGTCGTAGGGGCTGTACGTTTTCATGTAGTCGTACGCGGCCTTCTCGTTGGGATTGCCCCACTCCAGATACTCGCCCACGGTCAGAGGCAGCGTGGCGTCCATCATGGTGTTCATTACGTCGACAAACGGCACCGCGGTGTGGACGGCTTTGAAGAGGTCCGGCCGCATGTTGACTACCGCGCCCATCAGCAGGCCGCCGGCGCTGCGGCCCTCGATCACCAGGCGGTCGGCGGAGGTCCACTTCTGCTGGATCAGGAATTCGGCGCAATCGATGAAGTCGAAGAACGTGTTCTTCTTCCGCATGAGCATGCCGTCCTCGCGCCACTTTTCGCCCATCTCGTCGCCGCCGCGGATGTGCGCGATGGCATAGGCCATGCCGCGGTCGAGCAGGCTGATCCGGCTGCTCAAGAACGCCGGCGGCGAGCCAAAACCGTAACTCCCATAGCCGTACAGGAACAGCGCGCCTTTGCCGTCGCGTGGGAACCCCTTCTTGTAGACGATCGAAACCGGCACCTTGACTCCATCGCGGCCCGTGGCCCACAGCCGCTCGCTGGCGTACTGCTTGGGGTCGTAGCCGCCCAGCACTTCCTGCTGCTTTCGCAGGGTCGATTTGCCGGTGCTCACGTCGTAGTCGAAAACGCTCGGGGGCGTTACGAAGCTCTGGTAGTTGTAGCGATAGGTGTGAGACTCGTAGTCCGGCGTGTCGCCCGGGAAGACCGAATACACGGCTTCCGGATACTCGATTTCCTTCCACGCGCCCGTCTTGAAGTCGTGGATGCGCAGGTGATCCGCCGCGTTGCCTTTCTCCACCGACACGGCGAAGTCACGAAACACATCGAGATGCTGGATTCGCACGTCGTCCCGGTGCGGCAGGAACACCTTCCAGTTCTGGGGTGCAGGATTGTCCACTGGCGCGGTCATCACGGCGAAATTGCGGCCGCTGCGGTTGGTCCGGATATAGAACAGCCCTTCGCGATGGTCCACGTAATACCGGTGGCCTTTCTGGCGCGGAAGAAAGACGGCGAACGGATCGGCCGGCCGGTCGGCTCGCAGGAGGTGGACTTCGGAGGTGTCCTTGGCCTCGCTTTGCAGGAACAGATATCGCTGATCGCGGGTCTTGTGGACGGAGATATCGAAGAGCTCGTCCTTCTCGTTATAGAGCTCTTCGGATGTCGCGCCACCCAGTACGTGACGCCATAACTTGTCCCGGCGCTTGGTGACGGAGTCCTCGGTCACCAGAAAGAGCGTCTTGTTGTCCGCGGCCCAGGCCACTGAGGTGACGCGCTCAGCGGTATCGGATAGCGTCTGTCCCGTACGCAGATCCTTCACGCGCAGCGCGAACTGGCGGAAACCAACGTAGTCTATGGTGTAAGCCAGGAGGTTCTGATCGTCGCTCAGTTCGAACGCGCCGAGGCCGACGAACTTCTTGTCCTTGCCCAGCTCGTTGAGATCGAGGAGGATCTCTTCGGGCGCATCCACGGTGCCCTTGCGGCGGCACTGGATGGGATACTGCTTGCCTTCCTCGGTACGCGAATAGTAGAAGTATCCGCGGAGCGACGTGGGCACCGAGAGGTCGGTCTGTTTGATGCGGCCGAGCATTTCCTGGTAGAGCGCGTTGCTGAACGGCTCCAGGCCTTTGGTCAGGGCGGCGGTGTAGGCGTTCTCAGCCTCCAGATATTGGGTCACCGCCGGGTTGGACTTCTCGCGCAGCCAGAAGTAGTCATCGATCACGGTGTCGCCGTGCCGCACCTCGCGATGTTCGACGCGCGGCGCGGTTGGCGGTGTCTGGGCGGTAACGGCCATGGCTGAGAACACTCCTAGCAGGATCGGGTGGCGAACAGGCATTGTTGCCTTCAGGCTACTACGGCACAGGCTCCGGATGGGCCGGCGCGTTGGCCTACAATGAAGGCATGGTGCGCCCCGCCCTACGGGCGTTCGGTCTGCTGGCCAGATTCGCCCTTCTGCTGCCGCTGTCCACGCTGGTCGCGGATCAGGTGCCGGTCCGTCATCTTCAGGGCCTTCTTCACGGCTTTCTCGTGCTTCGCGATCTGGACGACAAGCTTCTCGCGTCTGGTAGTTGGACCCAGGTGGCGAACGGAAACCGCGTCACGAGCGAACTCAGCCTCCGTTTCCATGACGGCTCTGTCCATCAAGAGACCACTGTGTTTGCGCAACGCCGGACGTTCCAACTTCTCAGCTATCACTTGGTCCAGAAGGGGCCGGCATTCAAACGCAGCATGGACATGTCCGTAAACGCCTCCACCGGCCAGGTCAACATCCAATACACCGACGATGACGGCAAAGAAAAGACGATCACAGACCACCTCAAGCTGCCTGCCGATCTTGCCAATGGCCTGGTCCCCACGCTACTGGGCGACATAGACCCCAAGCTGCCTGAAACCGTCTTATCGATGCTCGTCGCTACGCCCAAGCCGCGACTCGTCAAACTCCACGTTACGCCGCTCGGTGAGGATAGGTTCTCCGTCGGCGGCTCCCCGGAAAAGGCGATTCGCTATGCGGTCAGAATCGAAATCGGCGGCATTAGCGGCGTCATCGCACCCATCATCGGGAAGCAGCCGCCCGACACTCACGTCTGGCTAGTCGGTGGGAAGGCCCCTGGTTTTTTGAAATCCGAAGGCCCGCTATTTCAGGACGGCCCCGTGTGGCGAATCGAAATGGCAAGTCCCGTGTGGCCAAAGGCCAGCTCTGAGCGGTAGCATCGCCGATCCTTCAGCCACCGGCTCCCCGGATCCACTCCATCACCGCGGCCTCCGCCCAGAACCGAGCCCCGCGCCGCGCCACGAAGCCGAGGTGTCCCCCGTGCTCGACCGCCAGCAGCTTGATGCAGGGATTCCGCAGCACCTCCGGCCGCTCAAAGATGCAGAACGGAATCACGGGATCGTTCTTAGCCTGCACCAGCAGCGTGGGCACGCGGATCCCATCCAGAAACCGGCAGGCCGATTGCGTGTAGTAGTAGTCCGCGGCATCGCGGAAGCCGAAGTAGCGCGCCGTGAAGCGGTCGTCGAACTCGCGCAGGCCGCGCACGGCTTCCAGTCCTGCGATCGGGAACCGGTCGGGACGCAGCCGGTTCAGCTCGCGAATGCGCCGCTTGAGCCGCCCCAGGAAACGCCGCTCATACATGCGGTCGTCCCACCGTTCCAGGCGCCGTGTACTTTCCTCGAGGTCGATGGGCGTGGATATGGCGGCGACCCCGGCCAGCAGTCCGCGCGCGCCCTCGCCCAACTCGCCCGCCAGCTTCAGCGCGACATTGCCGCCGAGGGAAAAGCCCACCGTGTAGAGCGGCCCGCGATCTTCCGCCGCAAGTTGGCGCAAGACCGCCAGCAGGTCCGCCGTCAGCCCCGAGTGGTAGGCCGTCTTCGAGTGAGCCTCCGTGCCCCCGCAGCTCCGCAGGTTCAGACGGTGCGCGGCATAGCCCGCTTCGAGGGCCATTCGCGCCAAGACTTTCATGTAGCCCGCCTGGCTCGATCCTTCGAGGCCGTGCACCAGAACGACCTCTCCTTCCGCCTCGCGGGCCGGCCGCTGCGTCTCGACCAGCACTTCGACGTCGGCCTCGGTCGGGACCAGCCTGCGCTCCACCGGGTAGCGGCTCTCGTCCAACCCCGCGCGCCAGAAGTGCGCCAGGATCGTCGCCAAATGAGGATTGCGAACCAGCGGGACAAACGGTTCCAAGCCTCAATGGTAGCGTGCGCGCGGTAGAATTCGGGCATGTGGTTCCGAGGCGTGGTGGGGATTCTCATGCTCATGGATCTGACGATGTGCGCGCAAGACCGTTCCCAGGCGCGGTCGATGGTCATCTCGCAACAGGGCATCGTGGCCACCAGCCAGACCCTGGCCTCGCAGGCCGGGGCGCAGGTGCTGGCGCGCGGCGGCTCTGCCATCGACGCCGCCATCGCCGCCAACGCCGTCATGGGCGTGGTGGAACCGATGAGCAACGGCATGGGCGGCGACCTGTTCGCCATTTACTGGGACGCCAAAACAGGCACGCTCACCGGAATGAACGCCAGCGGCTGGGCGCCCGCAGGGCTCACCATCGAGCACCTCAAAGACAAGGGCATTTTGCGCATGCCCCAGCTCGGCATCGATTCCGCTACCGTGCCCGGCTGCGTCGAGGGATGGGCGAAGCTACACCAGCGCTATGGCCGCTTGCCTTGGCGCGACCTGTTCCGTCCCGCGATTCATTTCGCTTCGGACGGTTTTCCTGTGACCGAGCTGATCCACGAGTACTGGCGCCTGGCGGAGAAGAAGCTGGCCGCCGATGAGAATGCGCGCGAGGTCCATCTCTTGAACGGCCACGCGCCGGCTGTGGGCGAGGTGTTCCGCAATCCGCAGCTTGCCGCGGCGCTCCAGTTGGTCGCCACCGAGGGTCCCGCCGCGTTCTATCGCGGCAAGATCGCGCAGGCTATCCTCGCGACTTCCGAGAAAGCCGGTGGCACCATGCGCGCCGAGGACCTGGCCCAATTCGCAGCCGAATGGGTGACGCCCATCTCGATCGACTACCGTGGCTGGAAAGTCTACGAGCTTCCGCCCAACGGCCAGGGCATCGCCACGCTCGAGATGCTGAACGTGATGGAGCGGTTCCCCCTGCCGCAACTGGCGCCCACGAGCCCCGAAGCACTGCATGCTGAAATTGAGGCGCAGAAGCTCGCCTATCAGGACCTGCTCAAGTACGTCGCCGATCCGCGTTTCGCCAAGGTGCCCGTGGCCGGGTTGCTGTCGAAGGAATATGCCCGCGACCGTGCCGCGCTGATCGCCCCGGCGCAGGCTCACTGCGACGTCGCGCCGGGCACGCCGCCACCCACCTCCGGCGACACCATCTATCTCACGGTGGTGGACCGCGACGGCAACATCGTCTCGCTGATTCAAAGCCTCTACAACGGATTCGGCTCCGGCGTGATGGTCAAGGGCATGGGTTTCCATCTGCACAATCGCGGAGGGCTGTTCGCTCTGGACCCGGCCCACCCCAACGCGCTCGCGCCCCACAAGCGCCCGTTCCACACCATCATCCCCGGCTTCATGGAAAAGGGAAATCTGCACATCGGCTTCGGCATCATGGGCGGATTCAACCAGGCGCAGGCCCACGCGCAGTTCGTCTCGAACGTCGTCGATCACGCCATGAACTTGCAGGCGGCTCTCGAAGCCCCTCGCTTCAACAAGGTGACCTTCGGCGGCTGCGATCTGCTGATGGAAGACCGCATCCCCGCGGCCACGCGTGAAGAGCTGGCCCGCAAAGGCCACTTCATCGAAGTGCTAGGCAATTACTCGAGCCAGGTTGGAGGCGGTCAGGCGGTCATGCACGACGCCGCGACGCACGTGAACTACGGCGCCTCAGACCCGCGCAAAGACGGGGCGGCCGTGCCCGAACCTGCTCCGTATTTCTGAAAGGCAAAACCTTGGCCACGAATGAACACGAATGAACACGAATA
>CAZBQQ010000033.1:0-4797 GCA_964493965.1 uncultured Solibacteraceae bacterium | reverse complement strand
GAAGTAGTCGCGGATGCACCACTCCAGCGAGGGCATCGGCTCCAGGCCCAGGGCTTCCATTTTGGCGTTCGAGAGCGCGGAGAATTTGGGACGATGGGCGGCGGTTCGGTATTCGCGCTCGTCGGTCGACCGCAGCTCGGGGCTGAGGCCCGCCACTTCGAAGACGATTTGCGCGTAGCGGAACCACGACACCGGGGCTCCACCGCCTACGTGAACGATGCCGGTCACGCCCTTCTCCACCAGGTCCACCGAGCGCGCGGCGAGCGCCGGGGCGTAGGCAGGAGAGGCGATGTGATCCTGCACCACGCGGATCGGCCTTTTCTCCGCGGCCAGCCTCAGCATGGCCTCGACGAAGTTGCCGCGGGCCGTGTGCAGGCCGCCCGGCCCGAAGACTCCGGAGGTGCGAATGATGAGCGGCGACTCCAGGTAGGCCTGCGCGTAGAGTTCTCCGGCCAGCTTCGAGACCGCGTAGGCACCGAGCGGATGGGTCTGATCGTCTTCGGTGTACGGCCGGCCGGCCCGCCCGTCGAAGACGTAATCGGTGGAGTAGTGAACCAGCTGGGCATTCACCTGCCGGCAGGCCAGCGCGACGTTGCGCACCGCCAGAGCGTTCACCAGGTAGGCCGCCTGCGGCTCCTGTTCGGCCACATCCACCTGATTGTGCGCCGCGGCGTTGAAGACCACCTGCGGATCGACCTCGGCCAGATGCTGCTCGACCACTGCCCGCTCGGTGATGTCCAACTGAGCGCGGTCGGAGCCGAAGACCTCGTAGCCGCGCTGCTCCAGTTCCGCAGTCAGCTCCACGCCGAGCTGGCCGACATTGCCGAAAACCACCGCCCTCTTCCGCATAAGTCGCTACGATACCACGCCGCCGCCCTCCGAATCCCGCAACCGAAGGGGTTCGATCGCGCATCTACTAAAGCGGGCGGAAACATCCGATGGATGTGACCATGAAACGGATTCGACTGGCACTGTATCTGGCGCTGCTGACCACCCTGGTGCTCTCCGTGTACCACGGAGTGATGGGGTTGGCCGTCCTGTGAGGCGGGGGCCCCTCAGCGGAACAGGCGCCACAGCACGAAAGCGGCCGTGACCGGGATCGTGAAACTGAGCCAGTGGGCGCGCAGGAACCGGGTGATTTGCACGACGTCGTCCCGCACCAGCGCGCGGAAGCCCGGCGCCGGCGGCATCCGCTCTTCGATCAGCGCACGGACATTGGCGCGCAGCAGTTCCCGGGCTCCGCGGCGGTCCGCGATGAGAACCGTGGCGGCGTTGGAACCGGCGGTGGATTCGGCCAACTTCCGGCGAAGCTCCGGGGGGACCTCGTCAACGCTGCGGTAGACGGCGGTCCGGCGTCGATCGGCGATGAGGATGGCCGAAGTCCTGACCGTCCCTTGATCGCCCGGCTTTTGCTTCACGCGTGCACCTCTCCGCCCTGCAAAACCCTGTCCTCGAGGCCTGCCTGTTCCAGGACGAGGCTGATGAAACCGAGGGCCGCTTTGGACAACGCCTTGTCCCTACGATACACCAGGCCGAGCCGGCGGATCATGGGTTCCGGGCCGAGCGAAAGAGCCGCCAGCCGCCCCATCCGGATGTCCTCCCGGCAGTTCGACTCCGCCAGAAACGACAGGCCCAGGCCCGCCATCACGAAGCGCTTGATCATCTCGCTCGAATCGAGCTCCATGGCCGTGTGAATCGAGTCCTCAACCAGTTCGAGCCACTCGTTCAGACGCGCGCGCGTGCTCCCATACTTCGGCAGCATGAGCGGATAGGGCACCATGTCTTCCGCCAGAACGGCCTTCTTCCCCGCCAGGGGATGATGCGGAGGCGTCACCACCTTTATCTCATCGGAGTGAATCTTGACAACCTGCAGTTTTCGGTCCGTGATGGGGAGCTGGGTAAAGCCGAAATCCGCCAGGTTGTCCATAATCGCTTCCGCGATCTTGGAACCGTACTGCCGCTCGACCAGCAGCTGGACGTTCGGGAAGCGCCGGCTGTATTCGGCGAAAACCTCCGGCAGAACGTAGATGCAGGTGGCCTCGTTGGCGGCGATGACCAGTTCCCCGCGCGGCATCCGCTCCAGCTCGCTGATAGCGTCCTGGGCCTGGCGGCGGAGCGAGAGTATCTGCTCGGCATACTGGGCCAGAATCTTGCCGGCGGTGGTAAGCGAGATCCGGCTGCCAAAGCGCTCAAAGAGCTGCGCGTTGAGCTCCTGCTCCAGCTGGCGCACCTGGGCGCTGATGGCGGGCTGGGTCCGGAAGCACGTCTGCGCGGCCTTCGAGAAGCTCTTCAGCCTGACGATTTCGAGAAACGTATGGAGCTGATCGAGGTCCATATCGCCGGGCGACACTCCTGGCGCTTCGGCTTGCTACCAATTGTAACAGGCCCCAGGACGGTCTTCCGGCTGCTTGGCCGCTTTAAGCCTCAATCGCCGACATGGGCACCGAGTCGGGCTGCTCGCTGCCACCCAGCGAGAGCACGTCCACGGGCAACCCTTCGTCCAGGTATTGCAGCAGGATCTCGCGGCCGTTCGGGAAGCGCACCCCATCCCGATAGCGGTACGCCGAGGCGCTCAGCTCGACGAAAGTGACTTCCTCGGTCTGCCCCACGCCGAGTTCCTTTTGAAGCTCTCGGGGGATGCTGTTCATTCTCAGGCGGGCGCCTGGGGGAATGCATACGGCCGGAATCTTGTCGATCCGGAGCGGCGGCGGGTTAAGCCAGCTCTTCAACACCGACCACCACGACCTCCCAACACCGGCGGCGCTCACCTGACAATTGGCCTTCTCCAGATCCGCAGGGGACGCCAACCCGATCGAGCTGGTCGGAAACCGATAGGTGACCAGCTCCTCTCCCTCGACTGCAAGGCGGTTAGGCACGGCATGCAGCGAATAATCGCACATATCATCTGCCTCCTCTGAGATTCGGTCCCAGTTGACCTACCCTCATTCCAGCACAGGTCGGCGAGGTGGGGGTAGTCCGCTCAGGGCAGAACCGTGACCTGCGTGTCCGGTTTTCGAGGGGCAGGAGTGGGGCGGGCGGAGGGCGATACCGTGCGAACCTTGCCGTTTGCCAAGGTGACCGTTACGGTGTCCGCGCCGGAGCCGTACCACCATGTTTCGCCGGCGTCCGAATCCGCGGTCCCGCTGGTTTTCATGGCCGGGCGGCCGAACTTGCGGATGAGTTCCTCCTGGGCCATTCCAAGGGAAATCAGGGCGGGATCCGGCGCGACCAGCTTGACGGCCGGCTCGGGCTTGGCGGGCGAGGCGGGCAGCACGATGGCTTCGACTTTGGAGGACGACGGCGCCGCGGTGGCGTCGAGCGCCTTCACGGCCTTGTCCAGAATCGACGCGGCACCTTTGCCGGCGCCCCGCATCCCGACCGCTGAGGTCGCTCTGGCGGTGCCGGCGGCGTGTTCCACCAGGTCCTGCGCACCGGCGGCGGACGCGAACATCAGCAGGGCGGCGAATACGCGCGAGTGATCCATGTCGGGAACATTATGACACCGGCGCGCCACGCGCGGTTGCCCAAGCCAACCATCATCGCGGCGTATGGCACCGCCACCAGGAGATCGAACAGGTAGTGCTCCCCGGATGCCAGCGTCGAGATGGCCGTCAATGCCACGTACGCCGCGCCTATCGACCGGCCCAGCGGCAGCTTGCGGCCATACCAAAGAACCAGGAGCGCGGTCGAGAAGTGAATGCTGGGCACGCCGTTCGCCGGGGCATCCAGCAGGATCGGGTGCGGGACGACCGGACCGGCGGGCAGGGTAGGGAATCCAGGGAACGCGTATGCGGGACCGCACACCGGGCACAACAGGTAGAAGGGCACGCTGAGCGCCAGGTTCAGGAGGAAGACGGAAACCATACTCCAGGCTTCCTGTTCCGGGCGATGCCGCAAGTACCCCGCGAAAATGGCGACCATGGCAAGCGGCAGGAGCTGGTAGGTGAGCGCCAGCAGAACGATCGTGGAGGAGTGCCCTAGCACCATGCGTCCGAGGGCGAAACTCGGCTGGAACCCAAGCAACCGGTCGATCCTGTAAACGTACAGGTCGAGCTTGAGCGGACGGAAGCGATCCGCGCCCACCGCGCCTAGCGCCGCCAGGATCTGCCCGGGGATCGTCAGCACCACCGCGGCCATGAGAAGATTCAGCCGCCGGCTGGTTCCATGCAAGAGCGCATAGACGCAACATCCCATCAGGACTAGCGCCACGGCCGGCACCAGCGGGTACTGAAGCCAGACGGCGTGGAAGGAAGCCATTACGTGCATATCGGCAGAATCCGCGGGTTTCTGAGGGCCGCGCCGAGGAGGTCCGCTCCCTCACGTTCGCGGCTCGGTAGTGCGCTAAATCTGTGTGCCAACATGGTTGGCGTCCACGGGGAAGCCGGGCCGCCAGAGGTTCACGCCTTGACCTCGGTTGCCGAAACGTCGATCTTGGTGCTCGCGGTCACACTGCAGTAGCGCCTGCCCTACGGTTGACACGCAGCCCCAACAGGAATACAGTTTCATCATCCGTATTTCGAGTGGCCATGGTGCCGCACGGTCTGAGAGATGGAGCCCTGGTTCAACTTTCTGCGGATAGAGGCTGATCTTGCGTTGACGTTCATCGACTCCGCAAGACTGCGCCGCGGCCCGGAAGAGTCCGGAGTCTCCATTGAGAATGCGCGCAAGGCACTTGCGGAGATTCGACGCGGCCTGATGAAGCCCTCCCGCCGCCGCTACTTCACCGGAGCTGAGGTGTTCTTCCTGGAGCAGCGTTGCGCGGAAATCGAGGCAGCCCTGGCGCGATTGTAGCCACGC
>CAZBQQ010000032.1:38338-43016 GCA_964493965.1 uncultured Solibacteraceae bacterium | reverse complement strand
AGACGGAGCGGGAGCGGTGAGGTACGGGAGGGATCGAGAACGAAAAGGGCGAGGACCGGCCTTTCCTTCAGTACATATAGGGGTTCGGAAAAACCTGTCCTTTCCCTTCTGAAGTGAAGGGACAGGTTTTTGGAAAGGCGGTCACAGCTCGCGCGTAGGAGCACGTACCGGGCCATCACATTGTGGACTCCACCCCCCGAAAACGGAGTCCTCTGGAGTCCAGACCCCCCACATACGCACCAGTGGCGTCCAAATGGAGTCCAAATCGCCTGGCTGTATGTCTATGTAACCACTAGTAAGTGGTCTGTAAGTGATTGATTCCGGTTCCCTCCGGAGCAAGAGGTCGGGTGTTCGAATCACCCCGGGCGTACCACTCTTTTCACTGGCTCACGCCGCGTCGCGAATCTCCACAGATAGTTGCTTGCCCAAGGCGCGGAATGCCGCTTCCAACTGATCCAGCCGCGAACGGTGGCGCAGATCGAGCAGGCGATCCACCTGGGGAAGATGGCAGTTCAATCGCCTCGCCAGTTCGCTCTTGGTGATCCGCTCCGTCCGCATCGCCGAATAGAGAGCCAGCTTCGCTTCGGTCAGCGCAGGAAGCGCGACATGCGGTCCGCGCTTGAAGGGCGAAGGTTCGGGGATTGCCCGGCGATTCTCCACATAACCCATCATGGCGGTCTCGAGCGCGTCCGCGGCGCGGGCCAGGGCCTCCGCGCGATCATCGCCGAAGGTATGTGCCTCCGGCACGTCCGGAAAACCGGCCAGCACTGTACCGTTGCTATCGCGCTCCAGTTTGACGGGATATCGCAACATGGTTTCTTCTCACCTGAG
This sequence comes from uncultured Solibacteraceae bacterium, assembly GCA_964493965.1. GTDB lineage: Bacteria > Acidobacteriota > Terriglobia > Bryobacterales > Bryobacteraceae > DASWZN01. Next base: position 42,185 of record CAZBQQ010000032.1, on the reverse strand, counting down.
ACCGAGGTCTTTCTTGATTCTCGCCACGAGCCCTGTGCCGATCTCCTTGTTGGAGCCGTGCATCGGAAGCACCGAGAAACGCCGCCCGCCGGACCTTGAGATGGCCGCCCTTGCCGGGTTCGAAAAGGCAGCCTCGCTTTTCCAGCCAGCGCTTGAACTCGGCGCTTGTCACCTCATCCAGTTCACAACACATCTGTTCAGTCCGCAACAGATGTGTTGCACCTCCCAGCCTGCGGCCGACAGAGCTTTGTCGGGTCCAGCCGAAAGTTGGGGATGTTCCTACAACCGCGGCCTTGCCGAGCAAAAACGAACTCCTGCCACCGGCCATCGTCTAGCGTCGCCTCCATAGCCTTCTTGAGCACGAGGATCGCTTTGTCGGTCTCAAAGCCATCTCGCATGTCAGTCTCCACGGCAGGTACCGGAAAGCGCTTTGAGGTGGGGTAACGAACAGGCGCGGAAAAGACGCTACCACGTTCGATCCGCGCGATCTGCCGCCCCTGCCGCGTGATGAGCAGGGTCTGCCCCCGCTCCACATCCCGCCACAACTCCGGAAGACGGCTTTTCCCGTTCACACCAATCTCGTGCTGAATCCAAAGGACTTCTGCCGGTTTGCTAGACCCCGCATTCTATAATGGGCTCGTGCCATCCTCTCTACGAAGAATCCGCGCTTCCCGCGCCAACGGAGCCCTCTCAAAAGGCCCCAAGACCCCCGAGGGCAAACGCCGTGCCTCCCTCAACTCGCTTCGCCACGGCCTCCTCGCCGATTGCATCGTCCTCCAAAACGAGTCTTGCGCCGGTTTCGAATCCCTTCTCGCCCAGCATCTGGAGCGCTTCGGGCCCGTCGACGGCGTCGAGTTCGGGTTGATCGAGGAAATGGCAGCCGCCTATTGGCGCATGCGCCGCGCCTGGGCTATCGAGAAACGCATCTTCGAGGACACCTTGGCCAAACAGGCCGACCCGTCCGCTGACGAGGTTGGCCGCCTCGCCGCCGCTTTCGGCAACATGGCCACTTCTCCCGATCTCGGCCTCCTCCACCGCTACGAAACCCGCCTCCATCTCATGTACCAGCGCGGACTCCACAATCTCCTCCTCCTCCGCGCCTATGCTCCCCCAGCTACCCCATTCCCAGCCCTTCCCCCGCCGGCCGAAACCACGCCCGACCAAACGAACCTAATCCCACCAGCGGACGCCACTCCCCCGGTCCCGCCGACCCTGCACATAGACCCATCCGGAAAAGCAGGCCCGGCATGACCCACCGCGTCTGCTTCCCAGCCGCCGCCCAGCCCACCGTCGGCGGGGCAAGGGGGCTCGAGCGCCGCCCCGTCGCCCCGCGCCCCCATCCCTGGCTGAAAGCTGACAGCTGATGGCTGATAGCTGTATACTTACCCCCGGCATGCACATCGGAGTCCTGCGCGAAAAAGATCCCCATGACCGGCGGGTCGCCCTCACCCCGCCCGTCGTCCGCCAGCTCGTCGAGCGCGGCAATGTGGTCTGGGTCGAGCAAGGCGCCGCCGATGGCGCCATGTTCCGCGACGACGAGTTCATCCGCGCCGGCGCCAGCATCGGCTACTCGCAGGCCGACGTGATCGCCCGCTCGGACCTGATCGCCCGCATCTCCGTCCCCACCACCCGCGAGCTCGATCTCTGCCGCCCCGGGACCGCCGTCATGGCCTTCTACCACATGGCCGTCGCCGGAAAGGCCGTCTTCGAGCGCTTGCTCGACCGCCAGATCACCTCCATCGGCTGCGAGATTATAGAAACCTCCGACGGCCGCCACCCCGTGCTGGCCGCGGCCAGCGAGTTGTGCGGCCGCACGGCGATTCCCCTCGCGGCGCACCTTCTGCGCTCCAGCTCGGGAGGCCGCGGCATCCTACTAGGAGGCGCGCCCGGCATTCCCCAAGCGCACGTGGTGATTCTGGGCGCCGGTGTCGTGGGCGCCCGCGCCGCCCGCGCCGCCACCGCCTCCGGCGCGCGCGTCACCATCCTCGATACCGACGCCGAGAAGCTGCGCGACCTGGTCGATCACGTTCCCAACATCTCCACCGCGCTGGCCGATCCCGATTCCATCGCCGCCGCTGTCTCCTCGGCCGACGTGGTCATCGGAGCCATCCTCGTCCCCGGCGTTCGAACCCCGCACGTCGTGACCAAGAAGATGGTGGAAGCCATGCAACGCGGCTCGGTCATCATCGACGTCTCCATCGATCAAGGCGGATGCGTCGAAACCAGCCGCCCCACTACCATCGCCGACCCGGCCTTCGTCTACCACGGGGTGGTGCACTACTGCGTCCCCAACCTGACCGCCGATATCGGCCGCAGCGCCAGTATCGCCCTGGCGCAGGCGGTCATGCCATACCTGCTCCGCCTCGGCGAATTGGGCATTGAGGACGCCTTCCGCCAGTGCCCGCAGCTTGCTCGTGGCGTCTATACCTACCACGGCCAGTGCGTGCACCACCGGCTCGCGGTTGCCTGGAAGGCCGAATACCGGGCGCTGGCCGACATTCTGACCGAGGGGGCCTGAGCCATGTACTGGATCGAGAGCTACCGTTCCAAGATCCGCACAGCCGCCGAGGCCCTGCAGGCCGTCAAGTCCGGCGACCGCGTCCTGGTCCACCAGGGTTGCTCCGAACCCGAGGCGCTGATCGCGGCTCTGCTTGGCCGTTCTTCCGAACTGCGCAACGTCGAGATCTTCCACATGGCGACCATGGGCACGGCCGACTACACCCTGCCGCAGTACGAGGGCATTTTCCGTCACTCTGCCATGTTCATCGGCGCCAACGTCCGCCGCGCTGTCCAGGAGGGCCGCGCCGATTACATCCCCATCTTCCTCCACGAAATAGAGAGCCTGTTCCAGACCGGCGTCATCCCCATCGACGTAGCGCTCATCCAGTGCACCCCGCCCGACGACTACGGCTACATGAGCCTGGGCGCCGGCGTCGACGTCACCCTCACCGGTGCAAACTGCGCCCGCCACCTCATCGTGGAAGTCAACGATCAGACGCCCCGCACGCTCGGCGACACGTTCATTCACGTGAGCAAGGCCCACGCCATCGTCGAGGCCTCGCACCCGTTGGCCGAGTACAAAAAGTGCCAGATCACGCCCATCCATCACGCCATCGCAGCCCACGTGGCCGGGCTCATCCCCGATGGCGCGGTGCTTCAGACCGGCATCGGAGGGATTCCCGAAGCGGTGCTGCTGGCGCTACGCGACCACAAGGACCTGGGCGTTCACAGCGAGATGATTTCCGACGAGCTGATCGACCTGATCGAGCTTGGCGTGGTGAACAACGAGCGCAAGACCATCCACCCGCACAAGGTGATTACGGCCTTCGTCCTCGGGACGCGCAAGCTTTTCAAGTTCATCGACAACAACCCCATCTTCGAGTTCCACCCCACCGCTTACACCAACGATCCGTTCGTCATCTCGCAGAACGACCGCATGGTGTCCATCAACTCGGCGCTGGAGGTGGATCTGACCGGCCAGGTCTGCGCCGATTCAGTCGGCAACCTGCCCTACAGCGGCATCGGAGGCCAGGTGGATTTCATCCGCGGCGCCGCGCGCTCCAAGGGCGGAGTCCCCATCATCGCCCTGCCCGCCACCGCCAAAGGCGAAACCATCTCTCGAATTACTCCCACGCTCAAGGCTGGAGCGGGAGTAGTAACATCGCGCGGAGATGTTCACTACGTAGTTACCGAGTTCGGAGTAGCCTACTTACACGGCAAGAACCTCCGCCAAAGAGCCGCAGCCCTGATCTCCATCGCGGACCCTAGGTTCCGCGACGACTTGCAGGCCGCGGCCCGCACTCTCGGCTACGCCTGAGAAGCGCCCATTGCCCGTTGCCCGTTGATC
>CAZBQQ010000032.1:34115-38238 GCA_964493965.1 uncultured Solibacteraceae bacterium | reverse complement strand
GGCCCGCACTCTCGGCTACGCCTGAGAAGCGCCCATTGCCCGTTGCCCGTTGATCCCGTGAGAGAGTCGTGGGACTCCGGGCACTTCCTCAATATGGCAGCTGTGCCTATTCCGGATACAGTCCGCAATCTCGACATTTGGAGACTTGGGATACGACTCGTGAAGAGCGTTTACGAAGTCAGTCGCAGCTGGCCCAGGCACGAGACCTATGGCCTGACTGCCCAAGCGCAACGAGCCGCCGTGTCGGTCCCCGCCAACATTGCCGAAGGGGTAGGGCGCCGTTCCCACGCCGACACCGCCAGACTCGTGCAAATCGCGCTAGGTTCTCTGTACGAAGTCGACACGTTGCTCGAAGTTGCTGTCGAGCTGGGGTACGCGGTGCCGCCCGACCGTCACGCCAGCTTGGCAGAGCTTATCCGCAAGACCTCGGCCTTCATCGACTACCAGAGGCGAGCCGTTGGGCACGAACGACACTAACAACGGGCAACGGGCAACGAGCAACGAGCGCCATCTAGACGCTCACCACCGCGCATGGGCTTTGCCGGATGATCGCGTACGCGTTCGTGCGCAGGCGTCCGAAAAGACCAGCCGCCGATCCGCGGCCGATCACCAGCAGGTCCGCCTTCCGGTCCGCGGCCAGCCGGCAGATGACCTGCGGAGGATCGCCGCCTTCCACGATCGTCTCCGCCTCGGCGTGCATATCCTCGAGGAGCCGCGCCAGTTCCTCGCGCGCGGCCGTCGCCAGCTCGTTGGTCAGGCCCTTGTCGAAGTAGTCGCCCGGCCGCGCCTCGATCGCCGGGTTCGCGTGCGCCAGCAGCAGCCGGGCGCCGAATTCGGCCGCCATCTGCGCCGCCCAGCACAGGGCCTTGCGGCTCTGCGGTCCCAGGTCCACCGCGCACAGGATGGTGCGGAAGGCGATGGATTCCAGCTCCGGCGTCCCCTCCAGGTGCACGCCCGTCAGCACCGGGCAGTCCGCGTCGTGGAGCACTTTGGCGGTCACCGATCCCAAGATGAAGCGCCGGAACGGGCCGTATCCGTGCGTCGGCATGGCGATCAGCCCGGCCTGCTGGTCGTGTGCGAAACTCACGATGCACCGCGCCGGGTCGCCTTCGAGCAGCACCCGGCTGACGCGAGCGCCGGCCAACTCGGGCGCCAGAAACGTCTCCAGCCGCTCGCGCGCCTGCGCAACGCGGCCTTGCATCACCTCGTTGGCCACTCCGCCCGCGAACTCCATCTCGCCGAAGTCGTAGCGCAGCGGCTCGACCACGTGGACGACAGCGATCTCAGCCTGAAAGCGGGATGCCAGCGACGCCGCATGGTGGGCGGCCCACGCACAACGTTCGGAAAAGTCCACCGGCAGCAGAATCTTCGACAGCGGAATCATGGCTCACCTCCGCTGTGGACAGTGTACTGCAACACGACGCCCGTCGCGCGTCGCCGCCCGCTATACTGGCCAACAGTGCGCAAAGAACCTGACGATTTCGGCGAGGTCGAGCCGGCTCTCCTCTACATCGCCCGAAAGCTGAAGGAGGCGCTGGCGCTCGAGTCATTGCTGACCGAGGCAGGCGTCGACTACCTGGTGGAGCCCGACACTTACCGGGGCGGAATCGTTTTCCGCAGCGATCGCGTGGGTGCGTTCTTCTATGTCGCGCCCGAATCCGCCGAGGCGGCGCGCCAGGTGTTGACCGCGCACGGATACCGGCCGCAGGAACAACTGGACTAGGTCCGGCCCGGTAATAAGTGCTCGCACATGTTACGCGAACTCTCCCGCCCTTGGTGCCAGATAAGGAGTAACACGCCTGTTTTCATCTACCTTCGGAAGTGGCGCCAAAGCTGCCTGTTATAGGACAACCGGCCGGAGTTACCGGCCACAGTAAGAATCGGTGGAAACACCGCCAACAACGAAAGGGAGAACCATGTCTATCAATATGCCCGATGAATCGTCTGAAGCGCCGAGGAGATACTCGCGAGCGCCCTTGCACCCGGCCTGGTACGCAGCGATCCTGCTGTCGCTGGCCGCCTGCGTGTACTTCGCTTTCGCGACCGAGCGGCTCCACCAGACCACGGCGCAGCTCCAGGACGCCCTGAGGGCCGAGAGCGCCAGGGCAGACCAGAACGCAACCGCGGTCGCGGACAACCGCCAGCAGATCGAAGCGCTCTCCACGGAGGCGCAGAAGTCGCTCGCCGCCGCTCTCGATCAAGCTCGTTCGGAAGCGCACCGAAATTCCGCGAGAGTCGCCACCAGCCTGGGGGCCAGGCTCGAGGTCGAGCGCCAACAGCAGCAACAGGTGGCCGGCCAGTTGGCCGATCTCAAGGACGCCACCACTACGACCAATTCGAAACTCGACCAGGTCAGCGGCGATGTCACCAACGTGAAAGCCGACGTCGCTTCCACTCAATCGAAGCTCGAGGCGACCGGCTCGGACCTCAAGAGGGTCATGGGAGACATGGGCGTCATGAGCGGCTTGGTAGCCACCAACTCCGGCGGACTGGCTGAGCTGCGAGCTCTGGGAGAGCGTAACTACTTCGAGTTCGATATCCGCAAGAACCCCGCGCCGACCAAGGTCGGCGACATTAGCGTTTCGATCCGCAAAACGGATCCCAAGAGGAACCGATTCACCATCAGCGTCGTTGCCGACGACAAGGTGGTGGAGAAGAGGGACCGCACCATCAACGAGCCGGTGCAATTCTATGTTGCCCGCAACCATCAGCCCTACGAGATCGTCGTGAACGAAGTCAAGAAAGACGAAGTGGTCGGCTATCTCGCCACGCCGAAAGTCAACGTAGCCCGCCGTTAAAGGGGCCGGCCCCCGATGGACGCGGACGCCCGCATATCCGCGTTCATCGGGATTACGGTGTCGGGCTGAAGGCCACGGTGGTCGCTGGGCCGCTAATCTGGTGGCATGCGGGTTCTCGTGATTGGCGGGACCGGCTTCATTGGCCCTCATCTCGTGCGCGAGCTTTCCCGGATGGGGCACTCCGTTTCGGTGTTCCACCGCGGCAGCACGCCGGCGCAGTTGCCCGCCGAGTCGATCTTTGGCGAGCGCCGGGATCTGGCCCGGCTGCGGCCGAAAGCCGACGTGGTCATCGATCTGATTCTCAGCTCCGGCGCGCAGGCGGAGTCGTTGATGAGTGCATTCCGGGGCGTTGCCGGCCGTGTGGTGGCGGCCAGCAGCATGGACGTGTACCGCGCCTGCGGGGTGCTTCACGGAAGCGAAGAGGGCCCGCTCGAGCCAGCCCCTCTGACCGAGGATTCTCCGCTACGCACCAGATTGCGGACGTATCCTCCGGCACAGGTGAAGATGCTCCAACGACTGTTCGACTGGCTTGACGAAGACTACGACAAAATTCCGGTCGAGCGCGCCATATTGGGCGATCCCGAACTGCCTGGCACGGTGCTCCGCCTGCCTATGGTCTATGGTCCAGGCGACCATTTGCATCGATTCCACCCGGTGCTGAAACGAATCGACGACGGCCGGCGCCTGATCCTGCTTGACCAGGGTTGGGCCGAGTGGCGCTCGCCGCGAGGATACGTCGAGAACGTGGCGGCGGCGCTGGCACTGGCCGCGGTTTCCGCGCAATCCGCCGGTCGCATCTACAACGTCGCGGAGACACCCGCGTTCTCCGAACTCGACTGGGCGCGGAAGGTCGCGCTGGCGGCGGGCTGGGACGGCCAATTCGTGACTCTACCGGAGGAGCGGATGCCGGCGCACCTGGCGCAACCAGGCAACCGTGCGCAGCATTGGGACGCGGACTCAACCCGCATCCGCCGGGAACTCGGCTATCGGGAAAAGGTACCGCTCGAGGAAGCCATCCGCCGTACCGTCGCATGGGAACGCGGACATCCGCCGGGAGAATTCAACCTGCACCGGTTCGACTATGCTGCCGAAGACTCCGCGGCGGCGTAGCGATTCAGTTCACCTCGGCCACGCCAGCGAATACGCAAACGCCGCCACAAGGATCTGCAGAGAGCCTATCGTCGCCAGGTTCGCAGGCAAGCCCGCCTTGAGGGATTCCGAAACCGCCAGGAACACCGAAACAAAAAGCAGCGCGATGGCGCCCGCCAGGGGCAGAAATCCCGCCAGGTGCGCCGCAATCAGAAGCAGCGAGCCAGGCAGGGCCA
>CAZBQQ010000032.1:0-34015 GCA_964493965.1 uncultured Solibacteraceae bacterium | reverse complement strand
GGCAGAAATCCCGCCAGGTGCGCCGCAATCAGAAGCAGCGAGCCAGGCAGGGCCAGCCGCCGGAAGGCATCCCATGGAGTCCTGCCGCCGCCAAGGGCCCAGGCAACCATCGCCACGGCAGGCCAGACGGCAATCGCCAGCCGCGCATCTCCCGTGCGTTGCCACAGCAGGGCCGCCGTCGTCAACGCGACGAACAGCGCCGTGGGCCACGACGAAATCGCCCGCCGCGCATCCGCTGCCGAGAACGGCCACCGCAGCAGCACCTTCATTCCGCCCTGCCGCACGCAGGACATGCAGAACTTACAGTCGCGGCTATCGTTCAACGCCGCCGGTCGCAGAGCCGCAGGGCATGTGGATTGGACTTCCGCCGAAGCGGGCCGGATCGCAATCATGCCGCCGCGGCCATAGGTTGCCAGCAACTCCGATACCGGGCACAGCGTCCGGCAGAACGCCCGTGCGCGAAACAACCCTGAGACGAACACCGTAACGATTGCCAGTCCGACCAGGAAGCGCGGGGCCGGTGGCCGAAGGAGCAGCATCCCGAAGAGCGCCACGCCAAGAAGACCGGAAGCGGCCCACTTTGGCACCTCGCGATCGGAGCCGGAGATCCACTCCGGAAGCGCGGCGATCAGGTTCAGGGGGCACATGCCGCACCACACCCTGCCTACCAGCACCGTGGCGACCAGGATCGCAGGCAGCGAGATCAGGAACTTTTCCGGTTCGAAGAGGATGGCAATCAGCATCAGGCCCTGGAGCGTGCGTGGCAGTCCACTCCAGCGCAGAACCGAACGAACGGGCCCGACGGAAAGGATGTCGAACTCCGCGTTGCGCCGCATCAGCATATGGTAGTATAGAAACGCCCCGATTCGAAGGGGACCAAGAAGTTACCAATTCAGGGTCGAATTATTTTGACGCAGCGAAAAGGGGTGCGCTCCGGCGCACCCCTTTTCTTTGTCCTCGACCCTGGTGTGGAGATCAGCTCCAGGTCAGCGTCGCGACGGAGTCGGCCGGCATCGCGACCTCGGCCATCCGCCCCGCCAGTTCGAGCCGTACCTTCCGCTCCGCGCCCGCATTGGTCAGCACCATCGCGGTCGACCCGTCCGGGTTGGCGAACGCCGCGTGCGAAACGTTCTCGATGACTCCTTCGGAGCCGATGCGGCGGGCGCCCCGGCGGATCGCCTTCGAGTAGTGGGCGAAGGCCCAGTACTGCCCGCTGCGCGTGATCTCCTTGGTCCCGGAGTTTATCGTGACCAGTCCGCCGCAGGGAAACGGCCCGACGTTCGGCCGGCCCTTCTCGTCCAGCGCCAGGTTCCAGCCCACGATGCACCGCGCCCAGTTGCGCAGGATGCCGGTGAAAATGGCGGACCATTTCGTCCACTCGGTCAGGTAGGCCGGATCGGTGTAGTCCGGCCCGCCCTCGGTCCAGTAGGCGTGCTTGTCAGGATGCGCTTCGTGCACGCGCGTCATCGCGGCCGGACTGCCGCCGTACCCGTGCCACGCCACGCCATCGACAAACTGGCTGACGCCGGGCTCGTCCAGCGTGCAGAGCGCGCGGCCCCACAGGTTGTAATTGTGGTCCAGAATCCAGATCTTGGTAGCGAGCTTGTTGCGAGCAAGTTCGGGCCCCAGGTGGTGCGCTACAAACTCGACCTCGTATTCCTGGCCCCACAGGCACGCCGGCATCCTGCCGTCCTGGTCCGCGTCCACCTCGTTCTGCGAAGTGAGGGCGTCGATGGTCACGCCCTCAGCCGCGTAACTCTGAAGGAACTTCGTCAGGTATCGGGCGTAGACGGCGTAGGACGACTTGCGCATCGACCCGCCCAGCATCGATCCGCCGGTCTTCATCCAGCCGGGCGGGCTCCAGGGCGAGCTGAACAGGAACAGGCCCGGGTTGACCTGGCGGCCGAGGCGCAGCATGGGCAGGATGTACTCGCGGTCGTGAGCGATTGAGAAGCGCCGCAACTCCGGATCGGCATCGCCGTCATCGAAGCTGTAGACGCTGGCCGAATAGTCGCTCGACCCGACGCAGGTCCGGCACACGCTGAAGCCCATCTCCGACGGATGGAAAAACTCGCGAAAGAGATGTTCGCGCGCGGCGGCGGGAAGCTGGTTGAACATGTAGCAGGAGGCGTCGGTAAACGCGGCGCCGAAGCCGAGCACTTCCTGATAGGTACTGGCGGGATCGAGGACGATCGCGCCCACCGAAGGACCACTGGCGGCTTGCCATTGGAGCGGTTGCTCCTCGGCATAGCGCTTCGCCCCTGCGGTAAGCCGTACGCCGATGTCGCCCGAAGGCGCTCCCTTGGCCGGAACGGCCGCCACCGCGGCCACACCGGCGGCGGACAGTCTCATGAAATCTCGACGACTGCGTGGATCGGACATGTTGGTCTCCGACCCAGGGTAGCGCAAGCATGGGGTGTGCGGCCGGAGCCCGGCCGGCTCAGCACCGCACCGCGACCGTGAGGGAGCGGGCGCTCACTCCCCTTTACTTTATGCTAGGATGTAAAGCGATGACGGAAGCGACCCTGTCGGCGAAGAACCAGATCGTGATCCCGCGTGCGGCGCGCGAGGCATTGCGGGCGAAGCCCGGCGACAAACTGATCGTGACCGTTCGCGGCGACAGGGTGATCGTTCTGACCAAGCCTAAATCCCCTCATGCCGCAATCAGAGGACTGGCTCGCGGCCTCTACTCCAGCACCCACCTTCGCAAGGAACGTCAGAGTTGGGACTGAGCCGCCTCCGGGGATTCCTGCGGCGACACCGCCTGATCGCGTTGGACACAAGCGTCTTCATCTACCAACTGGAAGCGAACGCCCGGTATGTTCCGCTGACCGATCTCATCTTCTCCTGGCTGGAACGGCCAGACGCGAAGGCGGTGACGTCCACCATCACGATGACGGAACTATTGGTCGCGCCCTATCGCGGCTCCGACGATCAACGCGTTGACGAGTTCTACGCCTTGCTCTCCACCTTTCCCAACCTGGAGTGGATGGCGCCAGACCTGGAGATCGCCGACCTGGCGGCGCGCCTTCGCGCCGTCCATCGCTTGAGGACTCCAGACGCTCTCCAGGCGGCTACCGCCGCATACGCCGGCGCGACCGCCTTGATTACGAACGACGCAGTCTTTGAGCGCGTCGGGTCGTTCGAAACCCTGGTCCTGGACCGCCTTCTTTGAAGCACAAGCCCGTCTACGGAGCGAAATATCCGTCGATATCGAGAATCACGTGGGTGCGGCCCGCCACGTAAATGCTGACCGCGCCGTTCTCGCCGGCCGGAATGAGGGCCGCGTTGGCCGTCACCGTCCCATCGAAGGAATTGAGCGTGGAGACCTGCGGCTGAGGTGATCCCGTCGGCCAGGCCGTCAGATACGGGAGAATGCCGTCGGGCACGACCGTGACGTTCATAGAATATGCCGCGGCCGTTGCGGGTATGCCGCACCCACTCGACGGAATCGGGAAGGACCGCGAAGTCTGGGCCTCGAGAATCGGCGCGCCGAAGGGTGCGGTGCCGCTGCGCGTGTCCGCGACGCGGCACGGCGTCACCGGGTAGAAGGACAGCGCCCCCGGGTTGCCGAACCGGCCGAAATACCCGTTGATGTCCAGGATCACGTTGCTCGGGTTGCTCACGTAGACCGAAACAGATCCGTTGCTCCCCGCGGGGACCAGGGCGGCGTTCGCCACCACTTTGCCCGTCCACGAATTCAGCGTCGAGACCGGTGGTTGCGTCTCTCCCGTTGGCCAGGTCGTGAGGTACCCCAGGTACCCGGCCGGAACCGCAGTGACATTCAGCGAGTAGGCGCTCGGCACGTTCGCGATGGTGCAGCCGCTCTCGAGGATCGCGAAGTCGCGGCTCTGGCCCGCCGTCATTGTGGGACCGCCGAACGGGCCCGCGGTGCCGCGCGTGTCGGCGATGCGACACGGCGAAACCGGATAGAACGAATACGAGTTGCCCGAGGGCGAATCGAAATAGCCGTTGATATCGAGGATGACGTCGGTCGGCTGGGTCACGTAGACGCTGACCGCGCCGCCGTCGCCCGCGGGTACGATGGCGGCGTTCGCCACCACCAGGCCTTGGAATGAGTTCAGGGTCGAGACCGTCGGCCGCGGCTGGCCGGCGGGCCACAGCGTCAGGTAGGAGAGCGGGCCGGGAGGCACCACCGTCACGTTCAACGAGTATGCCTGGGCGGTCGCGGGAATGCCGCAGCCGCTCTGCGGAATCGCAAACGACCGCGTCGAGGCGGCCGTCATGGCGGGACCGCCGAAGGGTCCGGCGGTATTGCGCGTGTCGGCGACGCGGCAAGGTGTGACGGGGACGAACCGCAGCGCGCCTTCCGAGATGGCGACTGGATGTCCGGCGACGGTTATGACGCCAGAGCGCGCGGCGCCGGCGTCGGGAGCGGCCTGGATCGTCACGCTTCCATCACCGGCGCCGGATGCCGATCCGGTGAACGTCACCCAATCCACAGCGCTCGACGCGGACCAGGGGCAGCCGGTGCCGGCCGTGACAGTGATCGTAGCGGAGCCGCCGGCGAGCGAGAAGCCATCGGACAGGGTCCGGACGCTGTAGGTGCACGTGGCGTCCTGCGTGATGGTCACCGGGGTGCCCGCAACGGCAACGGTCGCCGAGCGCGCCGCGCCGGAGTTGGCCGTAACCGTCAGCGGGGCGATCGCCGCCCCCTTGCCCGACGCGGGACCGCTGATCCAATCCGGAAGGCCCGCCACGGTCCAGACGCATGCGGGCCACGTGGTGACCGCGATGGGCGCGGCGCCGCCCGCGCCCGAGACTTCCAAGGTGGTGCTGCCGAGGGAATAAGTGCACGAAGAGGCCGGCGGAGGCTGCGCGTTGTTCAACGTGGCGAGCAGCGCCGTGAACGCCGGCTTGGGCTGGTAGTTGCTATCGAAGGGCAGAGGGAAGCCGGTCGGCAGCCAAGTGTGCTTGTCGGTAAAACCCCACGTCTGGAAAGCCGTGCACCCCGGATTCTGAAGGCAGACGTTCAGGATGCGCTGGTAGGTCTGGGCCTGAGCCTGCAGCGACGCGGCCGAGGTATCCGGGATTGAGACATCCATCTCGGTGATATGTACCGCCAGGCCCAGCGCCGTGATTTTCTGGATATGCTGCGCCAGGACAGCGCTGGTGGGGCATCCGCTGATGCCAATGTGCATCTGAAACCCGACGCCGTTGATGGGCACGCCGCGCGCGACGAAATCAGCCATGATGGCGTACATCGCCGGAAACTTCGTGCCGTCTCCCGACGAAATGCCGTTAGAACACCACTGATCTTCGATGCTGTACTCGTTGTAGAAGAGCAATGCGGTGGGATCGGCCGCGTGCGCCCAGCGGAATGCCTGCTCGATGTACCCGGTTCCGGTGAGGCCGATGCCCGGCTGGTTGTACCAGATGGAATCCCGCAAATTGCCGCTATTGTCGTCAATGGCTTCGTTGACTACGTCCCAGGCGAAGACCTGCCCCTTATAGTGGTTCACCACGGTGGTGATGTGGTTCTGCATGATCGTGTAAAGCTGGGCGCTGCTGTATCCGCCCGAGGTGAGCCAGGTCGGGTTGTATGCGTGCCATAGCAGGTTGTGCCCGCGGACCTTCATCGCGTTGGCCTGCGCGAAACGCACCAGTTCGTCGGCGGCCGCGAAGTTGTACTCATTGGGGGAGCCCGGCGGGTTGGGGTGCACCGGGCCCCACTTCATGGCGTTCTCGGGTTCGAGCATGTTGTACTGCGCGGCGAGTGTGGAGCTGTAAACCGTGTCGGTGGCCAGAGGGTCGGGGGACGCGTCGCTGCCATCCGCCGCCGCTCCCACCAGCAGCGGGATCGGCGCAGCCGCCCCGCGCAACGTCGCCGGCAGCGTCTGCGCGCACGCCGAGACCGCCCCTAACACGCCTGCCAGCCAGAAACCCACCTTCATCGAGATTCCTCCTTCGCGCTCTCGCGAGTATACACCACCGGGGCTCGGCCGCCGATTCCGGTACCCTCAGAGTATGCGATGGTGCTGTTGGGTTCTGTTGCTGGCCGCCGGCGCCGCGCTGGCGCAGGGCCCCGAGAACGTGCTGATCGTGGTCAACCGCGCCTCGCCGGTCTCGATGCGGATAGGCGATTACTATCGGACGCGGCGCGGCGTCCCCGAGGCGAATGTGTGCGCCATCACCGCGCCCGACGCTGAAACCATCTCGCGCAGCGCCTACGATGGAACCGTCGCCGGGCCGGTGGCGGCTTGTCTGAAGTCGCGCCACCTCCAGGAGAAGATCCTCTACATCGCGACTACCCTCGGCGTTCCCCTACGCATCAGCGGCAGCGAAGGGATGGAAGGCGACCAGGCCGCGGTCGATTCCGAACTGGCGCTGCTCTACCGGGATCTGCGTGGACCGCGGCACGAAACGCGGGGCGCCGTGCAGAACCCGTTCTTCGGGATGCGGGACATTCCGTTCAGCCATCCGCGGTTTCCGATTTACCTGGTGTGCCGCCTCGCGGCGTACGATTTCGAGGAAGTCAAAGGCATGATCGAGCGCGCCCTGGTGGCGCGGAACCGGGGCCGCGTGGTGATCGACATGAAATCGCCAACGGACCAGAGCGGCGACGACTGGTTGCGGGACACCGCGCTCCGTCTTCCCAAGGATCGCGTCGTTCTCGATCAGTCACTCGAGGTTCTTTACGGCCAGCGCGACGTGATCGGCTATGCCGCCTGGGGATCGAACGACCCCAACCGCAAGCGGCGTTTCGTCGGATTCGAATGGTTGCCCGGCGCCATCATGACCGAGTTCGTCTCGACCAACGGACGCACCTTCCTTCGCCCTCCCGACAGTTGGAACATCTCCACCTGGAAGGACACGCCGCACTGGTTCGTGGGTTCGCCGCAGACGCTGTCGGCGGATTACATCCACGAGGGCGCTACAGGCGCTTCCGGCCACGTCTTCGAGCCGTATCTGCGCCTGACGCCGCGGCCTGATTTCCTGTTCCCCGCCTACCTGAGCGGCAGAACGCTCGCCGAGAGTTACTACCTCGCCATTCCAGCGCTCAGCTGGCAGAATATCGTAATCGGCGACCCGCTTTGCCGGCTGAGGTGACCACGGCGTGGGGCAGGATGGCATCCTGCGCGCCGGTTGTGAACCGTTGCCCGGCCGACCTGTTACGCAGAGACTTACAGGCGGGTTGCCAACCCGCCGCAGGTTTGACAACCTGCCCCACAACCTGAGCACGATTCTCAGATCTGTCAAACCCGTCTACCCCGCCGCGGTCCGCGGCCAGGTCTCCAGAATCAGCCGGGCCTCGTGGGCCGTCATGGGGCGGTTGTAGATGGGCGAGCCCGGCTGCTGCCTGCGCCCTCCTTCGACCAGCCCCCCCGTGTCGACAGCCGCGAAGCCGATCTGGTCGATCAACTTGGAGACCGCTTGTTTGGCTTCCGCGTCGTCGCCCGCCACAAAAATGGCGTACCGATCGTCGAGCGGAAGACCGGTGCTGCCGAGCGTCGCCAAGTGCTGGTAATAGATCGTGTTGAAGGCCTTGACGAGCCGCGCTCCCGGCAGCCGGCTCCGCACTTCCTCGCTGGATGTGGTCGTGCCCAATTCGAGGATCTCGCCGCCCGGTCCGTACGGATTCATGGCATCGATGACGATCTTCCCCGCCACCAGCTCCGGCGCCGGAAGCGCCTCCGGAGTGCGCCACGGAACCGCCAGGAGAATGACGCTGCCGAAGCGCGCTGCGTCGTCCACGTCGGTGGCGTGCGCCTGAGGTCCGATCTCGGAAGCCAGGCTTCGCAAAGACGCCGGGCCACGCGAGTTACTCACGGCCACTTCATACCCCGCCTTCACGAATAGGCGCGCCGCCGTGCCTCCGATATGGCCCGCGCCAATGATGCCGATATTCATAATCCCCCCTGTTTTTGAAGGGCCGCGGAGCGGTTCCCTGGCACCTTTCTAACACATTCGACCGCGGGCCGAGACCTGCTACACTGGGATTGCGTTTGAGCTCCCAGCCGAACTGGCCGAGGTCCATTTCCGCCACGAAAGCCGGTTTCAACGTAAGGAGATAGGGAGAAGGTGAAAAACATTTTTGTCGGCAATTTGGATTTCGGCGCGACCGAAGACTCCATTCGCGCGTTGTTCGAGAACTACGGCGCCGTAGAGAAGGTCACGCTGATCCGCGACCGCGATACAGGCCAGCCGCGCGGGTTCGGCTTCGTCGAAATGACCGACGGCGCTGAGGCCGATCGCGCCATCGCCGCCCTCAACGGCCAGGCGCTGGGCGGACGCGCCCTCAACGTGAATGAAGCACGGCCCAGGCCCGAACGCGGCCATGGCCCCGGCGGTGGTGGCGGCGGCGGTGGTTTCCGCAGCGGCAACCGCGGCGGTGGCGGTGGTGGCGGCGGCCGGCGGCGTGAGCCTCGCTGGTAGTTTCCTCCGTTCTCCGAAGAAAGGGTTCCTTTGTCGCCTCATCCGAAGGGCAGCACTGCCCGTGTCCTTTTAGCCTCTGTTTTCGGCCCCTACGCGCAGGACGACGAGTTTGGCAGCCGCTCCATCAACCCGATGGAGCTTTACCACAACCAGGTCACCCGCGCGCAGGGCGCCTTCTCGCTGCGTATGTTCCACCGGTCCTGGGGCATCGTCATGATCCAGGCCAATATCTCGGCGCCTTCGACGGTGCTTGATTTTCCCACGCGCGAGATCTTCGCCCGCGAGTTGCAGTCCCAGCATTACGACATCGTCGGCATCTCTTCCATCATCGTGAACGTCGGCAAAGTGCGCGAGATGTGCCGGATGGTACGCGAACTGTCGCCTCGTTCTGAAATCGTGATCGGCGGGCACGTCACGGCGACCCCCGGCATCGAGAACCTGGTGGACGCCGACCACTTCGTGCGCGGCGAAGGCATCTCCTGGATGCGCCGCCACCTGGGTGAGGACGAGACCGCCCCCGTCAGTCATCCCAGCATTCCCTCCGGCTTCCGCCGCCGCTTCCTCGGCCTGCCCTTTCCCGATACCAAGGGCTCCACCGCGGCCACCATCATCCCTTCGGTGGGATGTCCGATGGGCTGCAACTTCTGCACCACCTCCGCGTTCTTCGGCGGCAAGGGAAAGCAGATCAATTTCTTCAACACCGGAGACGAGCTGTTCGAAGTGATGCGCCAGGCCGAGTCCGATCAGGGCATGCAATCGTTCTTCATCATGGACGAGAACTTCCTGCTGAACAAGCCGCGCGCTCTCGAATTGCTGGCTCGTATGAAGCAGGAACGCAAGAGCTGGGACCTCAACGTCTTCTCCTCCGCCAACGCCATTAAGAAGTACAGCATGCAGGAACTGGTCGATCTGGGCGTCTCGTGGATCTGGATGGGCCTCGAGTCGCCGCAGGCCAACTACAACAAGCTCCAGGGAACGGATACGCTGCGGCTCACGCGCCAGTTGCACCACCACGGGATTCGCGTGCTCGGTTCCACCATCGTGGGACTGGAGCATCACACCCCCGGCAACATGATGGCCGAGATCGAGCACGCCGTCCGTCACAACACCGACTTCCACCAGTTCATGCTCTACACGCCCGTCCCCGGCACCCCGCTCTACAGCGAGATTGACGATGCGGGCCGGCTGCTCGACGACGTGGATCTGGCCGACATTCACGGCCAGTTCAAGTTCAATTTCAAACACGCCGCCATCTCGCGGGACGATTCGAAGAAGTTCCTCGACTATGCGTTCCTGCGCGACTTCGAGTTGAACGGACCGAGCCTCTTCCGTATCTGCCAGACCACCTTTGAGGGCTGGAAGCAATATCGGGACAGCGCCGACGCCCGAATCCGCGCCCGCTTCGAGCGCGAGGCCAAGTCCCTCAAACTGGTCTATGCCAGCGCGCTGTGGGCCATGGAGCACAAGCTGCGCAAGACCAACGCCGCCGTCAGCGAGCGCGTCAAGGCGCTGCGGCAGGAGATTGAGCGCGCCCTCGGGCCGCTGGCGTCGCTTTCGGCCGGCATACTCGGCCCGGTGCTTCTGCTGAGCACCTTGCGCGAAGAGTTCCGCCTGGCGCGCGGCAAGATCTACGAGCCGCCCACCATCGTCGAACGCATGCACTGGGTGCCCGAAACCACAGCGTAAGTGAGGCACATCTTTTGCGTCGAGATGAGTCTCGACGCGGCAGACTGAGAGTCTGCGCCACGGCCGGACTCCGCCTTTACCGCGCCTGCGCCTGCTGTTCGTACTGCGCCAGCCGCGCGCGCAGCACCTGCGCCAGCTGGCCGTTGTTCTGCCGCTCTGCCAGGTCCAGCGCCAGCCGGGCGGTGGCAGCCGCTTCGCGGAACCGGCCCACTTCGGAATACATCGCGGCCAGCATCTCCATGCTCAGCGGGTCCTTCTCGCCGGATATCTTCACCGCCTGCTCGAAGTGAGGGAGCGCATCGGAGAACTTGCCGCCGGCCGCCAGAATACGTCCCAGGTTGTATTGGTATTCGAGCGAACCGCCATCGATCGATACCGCTTTTTCCAGATGCGGAATCGCTTCGTCCAAGTGCCCGCTCCGCGCGAGCGCGACCCCCAGGCTGTTGTGCGCCTCCGCGTCCTCGGGATCGGCTTCGAGGGCCTTGCGGCAGTGTTCGATCCCTTCCGCGACCTGGCCTTTGTCGATCAGCGCGGCGCCCAGGTTGGCCTGCGCCTTGGCGTTCTTCGGGTCGACCGCCAGCGACTTTTCGTAGTCCGCGATCGCTTCATCCTGCTTGCCCTCCTGGGCCAGCGCGAAGCCCAGGTTGGTATAGGCCGCGGCGTTGTCGGGATTGAACTCCACCGCCTTGCGATATTCGCCGATGGATTCGTCGAGCTTGCCGGACTGCTGCAGCGAGAGCCCCAGGTTGAAGCGCGCCTTGGCGTCGGCGGGATCGAGATCCACCGCCTTGCGCCACTCGGCGATCGCCTGTGGGTAGTCGCCCTTTCGCGCCAGGTCCGCCGCCACGTCAAAGAGCCGGTAGAACTCGGTGGCCGGCGCGTCCATCTTCTCGAGGCCGCCCGGCGCGATGTCGGCGAACTCCGGAATGTTCACCGCGCGGTTGGCCGCCGTGGCGTTCTCGATCCGTATAGCCGGGCTGTCGTTGCCGTTCTTGTCGATATGCGTCAGGTAGAGCTGGGTGTAGAGCGAGCGGCCCTTGGAGGAAAACACCAGCCAGCGCCCGCTGGGCGAGAAGCTGTGCCAGGAATTCATCCGCGGGGTGTTCGCGTTGAGCCGGCGTGCGCGGCCGCCCTTGAACGGCACGATATAGAGCTGGCTGTCGGGACGCATCAGCAGGCCATTGCGATTCTGCACCCAGACGATCCAGCGGCCATCGGGCGACACTTTCGGGAAGTCGTTGCTCATCCCGTTCCCCGAGGCGCCGGCCACTGGCTCCGCCTTACCGCCCCGCCCCTGATTGAACGGGATGCGGTACAGGTCGTATTGGATCTGCGTCTCGTTGGGATCGTTCGCGAATTTGGCCTCCTGCTGGCCTTCGTGATACGGAGGCTTCGCCTTCGCCCGTGAGTAGACCAGCCATTTGCCGTCGGGGCTCCAGAAGGCGCTGGTCTGCACGCAATCCGGGTCGTCGGCGCCCGGCAGCGTCCGCAGCTTGCCGGTCTCCCGGCTGTACCAGGCAAGTACGCCCCGGGTCGGAAAGAAAACCTGGCCAAATCCGTAATTGCTGTAAAAGCCGTTATAAAGGCGCTCGTCGAAGTTGCGAATGTGCGAACCCGGATTCTCGATCGAGGTGACCACGTACTGCCCGTCCGGGGATATCTGCGACATGAAACCGAATCGCTTGCTCGCTTTCTCCTCGGCGAAGGAACTCCAGCGAATCACGTCCTGGTTGCGGATCGAGGTGTGCGTCGCGATCGGCACCAGGCCGTACAGCCCCTTGTCGTTGGCCGGGCCGTCCACGTCCAGGCCCAGCGTCTTGCCGTCGCGGGAAAACGAATGGCAATTGGCGCAGGTCGGCAGACCCTGCATCATCAGCTTGGGGCGCGCCTCGCCGATGTAGAGCAGCCGCCACGCGATCAGGGGCACGGCGCTCGTCGGGAGGGGCATGATGATCCCCTTCTCGCCGATGGGCGGCGGAACCAGCGGCACGTCGCGGTAGAAGATCGGTGCGCCAACCGGATCTTTTGACGTGAGAAGGCGGATCTGTCCGCGGGAGACGGGCTCCCGCGCCTCCGTATCCCGGAAGCCGGTGATGGTCACCGTGGCTGCGCGGCGCACCGAGTGTTGCTTGATCGCCGCCCAGGTCTCCGCATCGGGCTTCCAGGACTGAGACACGGCCTCCTGCGGCGTTAGCGTTGGCGGCACCGCGCCGGCCGCCGCGCAGCGCTCATCGATTTCGCCGATCGGCATCAGCCCGCCCTTCGACCGTACTCGTAGAGCGGGGGATCCGTCGGCAAAGCCCACGTCGATCTGCCAGATCACCGCCCCGGCATCGGAATCGCGCCACAGGAATGTCGGCGCGATAATATCAGGCGGAAAAATCGACCCGTCGGCCGGATAGTCGATCGCGATCGCGGCTTGCGGGTTCGAGGCCGCCGTCGCTCCGAGACAGAGGACACTCAGGCCAAACAGGAACAGAACAGAGAGCCGTCTCATAGTCGCCCCACCAATATACTCAAGTATAAATCCGACCGCCCAACGAAACTTATACATCCCTTGCTGCTCTGCGCCCCGTGGCGCAGGCACTCCTGCCCGATGCAACTTAGTTCTCCCAGACGCGGACAGCCGGAGTGGGGCGGCTCTCCAGAGCTGCGCCGGACGTCCACGTCCGGCTTCCTTGGTTTCAGGAAGTTGGACGGAGGCGGGTCTGGAGACCCGCTGCAGGACTGGAGTCCTGCCCCACGGTTTTCCTGCGTGCCGCGTCGAGACTCGTGTCGACGCTCGCGCTTGTTCCGCGCGCCATTCCGAGGTAGGCTCTGATCAGGAGGCTGCATATGAAGGCGTTGATTTCTGCGTGTGCCCTCTGTGGCCTGATGTGGCTGCCTGCCGCCGGGCAACGCGGTGGCGGTTCCCCGGGCGGCTTTGTCCACGCCGGTGGTACAGGTCGCCCCGCTGCTCCTTCCGGCTCCGTCGGCATCCCGCCGCTGGGGCCTCTTCCCCCGATGGGGACCGCCCCTGGTTTCTTCCAGCGCGGTGTTCGCGGCGTCGCGCGCGGATTCGGCCAAGGCGGAGGCTATGGCTACTGGTTCCCCGGCGCCTATGACGACTCCCAGGCCGAGTACACCCCCTATCAAGCGACTCCGAGCATGGTAGTGGTGGTGCCCGAGCAGCAGCCCGCGCCGCCGAGGATTGTGCAAGGCGAAGTCCGCGACTACACCAAGACCAGTCCCGCGGAGGCCGAACAGGGCTCGCCCGCGGAGTTCTCCATCGTGGGGAAAGACCACGTCGCCCATCCCGCCGTGGCCGTCTGGGCCCAGGACAGCACGCTGCACTTCCTCGACGCAGACGGCGCCGCCGGAAGCATGCCGCTCAGCGCCGTGGATCGTGAGGCGACGCGCCAGGCCAATTCCGCCAAGGGGCTTCACCTTCAGTTATCCGCCGAGTAGCGAGTCGCCGGCTACGGTTCACTGGTGAGCTTCCGGAACGGTTCCACCACCAGGCCCGCGACGTTGAAAGCACCGCGCCCGAGATCGTGCCCCGCGTCCGCGATCTCGATCAGCTCCACGGGCGCCGGAATCGAAGCCAGCGCCGCGCGCAATTCATCCGTGGTGGCGAAGGGGTCGCGGGGTCCGTGGACGAAAAGCGAGGGAGCGCGCAGGGCGGGGAAGTGCTCCGTGCGCGGCCGCTCCGGCTTACCCGGCGGGTGCAGCGGATAGGAGAGCAGCAGCAGCCCGGCCGCCAGTTCCGGATCTTCGGCCGCGAGCATGCTTGCCTGCCGGCCTCCGTAGGATTGCCCGCCGAGAAAGACGCGGCCCGGCACGATGGCGCGCAGGGCGGCAACGGCGTCCCGCAGACCGGCGCGGTCCCCGGCGGCCGTCGAGGGCGAGGGCGGCCCGTGCGGGCGCCTCTGGCGGAACGGAAGGTCGCAGCGCAGCACGCATACGCCGGCCGCTGCGAACGCTCCCGCCACGGCAACCAGCAGCGACATCCGGCTATCCCCGCCCGCTCCGTGGGTCAGCACCAGCCCGTCGCGCAACGCTCCCGCCGGCCGTTCGAGAAACCCGCGCACCGAGCCTTCATCGAATGGAGTTGCGGCCGCCATCAGGGGAGCATTCTCGCCACCGCGCCCGCCGCCGCCAGGTCGCGGTAGCGGACGGTGTGCTCGACTTCGACCGGCTTGCCGTCCGCCTCGGCGTAGGGGTAGACGAAGTAGTTCAGCGGCTCGCCTTTCTGCGGAGGCGCGAGCATCAGATCGCGGCCGCGCGAGAACTCCACCCGGTTCTCGTCGTGAGCTCCGAAGAAGTACTCGCGGCGCGATGGATCCTTCGCCGCTTCCGAGGCGTCCACCGGAACCCAGCCGATGCCTTTTGCATAGAACTCCGCCCAGCAATGGTATCCGGCGATCTCTCCGGCGCCGCGCGCGGCGGGCAGCGGGACCCCGATCGAGAATCGCGCCGGGATGCCGGCAGCGCGCGCATAGCCGATGAAAATGGCGTGAAAGTCGGTGCAATTCCCGCGCCGGTTTTCGCACGCGAAGTAGATGTCGCCGCGGCCCCACCCCTTTCCGCTCTTGTCGTACTTCACCGTCGCCACCACGTGGTTGTAAATGGCGCGCGCCTTCTCGAGATCGGTGCTCGCGTGGGCCGCCGAAACCACCGTGTTGGACCATGCCCGAATCTGGTCGTCGAGAGGCACCAGGCGGTCCGGCTTCATCCACCTCGCCAGTTCCTGCGGCGGCTCTTCGCGCACGTCCCCGGCGGCGACGGCCAGGTCCTGCCGGTGCTCGCGGCGCGTGGCTTCGAAGCGCAGCGTCACCCGGATCGGTTCGCTCGAGGGCTCCTCAACGTGCAGGTGCAGGATGCGGTTCCCGGTCTCATCCACCGCGATCTCGTACGGGTAGGGAGAGGTAACCTCGAGCCCCTCGATGCGCTGGTACGGGTCGTCGTGCGGAACCGGCATCCACAGATCCACCTTCGCCGTCCCGGCCGCGACCGGGCCGATCGAGGCCGAGTATTCCATCGAGATGCTTCTGCTGTGCGGATTTTGCGCGGCCATCGCGGCGAACGCGACGGCGCCGATCAGAGTCCCCCTGAGCATGTCCCCAATATACTCAAACTCGGTACCGAGCCGCGACCGCCCGGGAGCGGACTCAGCGGACCTACTCCACCTTCTTCGCCATGAACGGCTGCCCGTTCTGCGAGCCCTTCAGTGAGACCGTCTTGCCCGCGGCGTCTTTCACGAAAGCGACCTGGACCCCGCCTTCCATGATGAAGAACTCACTGTCGGATATCGGCAGCATCTCGGCCCCAGGCCCATCGGAGCCCGGGCCGTGGGCCATCAACCGGTTCTCCTTCCGCTCGACTCCCACGACAACGTTCGGCGCGATCTGGTATTTTCCCGCGTAAGACTCCAGCACCTTGGGATCGATGCCGGGGCCGTGTCCAGGGGCGTGCAGCAGAGCGCCGCCCGCCCGCAGCTTCGCATCGCCCTCGTGACAGAAGGCATCCTCGAACTCCCAATGGCCGTTGAACCAGCCGCCAGCCACGGCGAGGTCCGCCGCCGAGCCGCCCGCCGCGCCGGGGATGCGCCCGTCCTGAATGACGAAATCGAACTGCACGTTCATCAACTCGTTGGCATTCACGAAGTACATCCCCGCCGCGGAGGTCGCCGCGATGACCATGACGTACCTCTGCTTGTTCAGCGGGTTCGGATAGATCAGTTGCACCCGTGCGTCGGCGGCCGAAAAGGAGCGCGACCCGACCTTCACGTGGTCCGACGAGACCTCGAGCGGAATCCCGCCCGCCAGCCTCCGGGTCACCAGGTTCGCGTCCGCGCCTCCGATGAGGACCAGCGAATAACGCGCCGCGTCCGCGTCCGTGAGCTCCGAATCCTTGAAGACCCGCGCCGGCACCCGCTGCCAGTTCTTCCACCCAGCCGCCAGCGCCTCGGCTTTCTGCGCGCACATCTGCTTCATCTCCGGATCGGACGCGCTGGTGCCCGTGACGATGGCGAAGGGAGTAGTGAAGATGTCGGCCGCCGGCCCCGCGATTCTGGGGCCCTTCTCCGTGCCCGCCACAGCCGCGCCCAGGCGCAGCCGGCCGCCCTCGAACGACGCCTCCTGCGTCACGCCATTCCAGTTCACCGTAACCGGCTTGTCGCGATCGATGAGCGGTGAAACGGGTGAGAGCGTCACCCTGCCGGCGTTCCGCGTGTCGAGCCGGATCGTGTTCGGGTCTGTAATCTCGGCATCGAGCGTCATGAAATCGCCGGGGCTCGCCGCCTGGTCGATCCTGGCCCAGTACGCCGAGGCATTCTTCAACTCGGCCGTGTGCAGCCGCACGTGCGCGGGATTGGCCTCGCGCCGGTGTTCCAGGAACCAGTTGAAGATGTCCGCCCACCGGTTCAGGTCTTCGTGCCCGTAGCCGGGCATCTCCTCGTACCGGATGTTGTATCCCCACCGTTGAAGCAACCGCACTCCGTAGCGCGAGTAATCGACGTTCACGCTCCGATCCACATCGCCGTGATGCACGAAAATAGGCATGTTCACCAGCGATTCCGCCAGCGACCACGAGCTGTCTTTCTCCTGGAAGTAGCGGGCCAGCGGTGTGATCTTCGCCAGCGCGTCCTCGGAGAGGGTGGAATGATAGTCCACTCCGCCGAAGATGGGAGCGATGGCGGCGAAAAGATCGGGATGGCGCGTGGCCACGTTCCACGTGCCCCAGCCGCCCATCGAATCGCCCATCAGGTACACGCGGTCGTCATCGACGTTGAAGCGCTCTTTGGCGAGTTGGATGACCCGCACCACGTCCTGATCGCCGATACCGATATACGACGTGTTCCCGCGCCCGCGCGGCTCCGTGTAGATGACGCCCTGGTGGCCGTTGTACTCGGTGTCCGCCAGCACGTGATGGCGCGAATCGACGCCCCACCAGCGCACGTATTCCGGATTCGCCGGGTTGTAGCCGTGCAACTTCACCACCAGCGGCCACTTCTTCGCCGGATCATAACCGCCCGGCAGATACGCCACGGCGAACTGCGCCGAGCCGTCGACATCGTCGCGATACGCCAGCCGCGCGAAGCCGTACGGCCTCACGACCGCCGGAACGCCCTTGGCCTCCAACTGCATCTCGTCGAATTCCATCAGAGGTGAATGGATGGTCCACCACGGATTGCCGGTGACCTTGTCGAGGTCCTTGGTGTCCAGCCGGTCGAGCACCATATCGGCGAGCATCTTGGTGGTGAAGCCGGCCGTGGTTTGATCGTCGGCCTTGGCCGCGGCCGCGAGCAATCGCCGCGCGTGCGCCACCGCGTCGCCCTTGTACCAGGCCAGGTGCGTGGCGTACATCAAGCCGTTCGGCCGGCGCGTCGTGCAGCGGACCTCATACGGTCCATCGGGCCATGCCGCGGCGTCGAAGCTCAGCCGCTCGCCGCGCGGCGCGGTCCTCTCGGCAGCGACGCGGCCCCCGGCGCCAACCACCGTGACCGTCACTCTATCCAACGCCGCGTGAGCGCCGTTGATGTCGGTCGTGACCACCAGCGCGTCCGCCTTGGATTCCCGCAGCGACGGCCCAATCTCCTGGATCCGCGCCGGAACGGCGCCCGGCTCCAGCATCCGAGCTGAGATCGTCTGCGGCCCGATCCGCTGCTCGGATTTCACCAGCAGCGTATTCTCGCCGGCTTTCATCTCCACCACGACCCGGTCCTCATCGAACGTCTGCGGTCGCGAAGTTCGCTTATCGAGCACCAGCGCGCCGTTCAGCCAGACGCGTATGCTCTCGTCGCTGCCCAGGCTCAGCACCGCCTTCCCGGCCTCCGCTCGCTTCACCGTGGCGAACGCGTACGCCACCAGGTCCCGCTTCACGCCCTGTCCGTTCGACAGATCGACCTCATCGCCCCAGGCCACCACCGACCGCCATTCCTGGCTCTTGCCATCCGGGAGCTTGACCGCCATCTTCTCCGCCGGATGCGCGCCCGTCTCGCCGCCTTGCGCTGCCAGCCAGTCCTTGTCGAAGCCCTCCGCCAGCGGCAGATCGCTCACCACCAGCCAGTGGCGTATGAACCGCCCATCGCCCCGAGTCCAGGGCGATCGCATCTCTTCTTTCAGCTTCGTTTGCGCGGGCAGTGAAACGGAGGCCGCTGCCAACGCCAGTGTCACGAGGAGTACACGAGTTCTCATAAGGGTCAGGTCCTTCAGTGCCAGACGAGATGAAGTGTGGCAGAGTTCCAATTGTTCGTAGCGCAGGCACTCCTGCCTGCCGCCTCGACACTCGTGTCGAGGCCGGTTTTCAGGTCGAACGGTCCAGTTTACACCAGGCCGGACCCCCGTCCCGATCCCCACGCCGTTCTGCGAGCGGTTCCTGCCGGTTTCGGATTCCCGCGATCGCCGCCCGCGAACGGGCGCGGGACATCAGTGCTCGAAAAGCGACTCCTCGGCTTCCTCGCTCAGCAAGAAGATTCGGTGTTTGCCTTCGCCTGAACTGATGAACATTCGTATCTGGTCGGGCGAAGTCGGCTCGGTGAAGAAGTAATGGGCGTCCTCTTCGCGCTCGAAGAACCTGTCCCAGTAACTCTCGGTCCAGCCGCCGGAGTCATGGGCAACCCCGTGTTTGAAAAACAGCTCTCTGAATTCCTGCTTCGTTACTTCGCGGTCCATGATTTGTGAGTCTCATCTTATCGCGGTTCGAATCCGCTCGCTTACGCGCGCGGTTCCGTGCTGGCCCCGAACCGCGACTGGCGGTCAGAGCACTAGTCGTACCTTAGCGCCTCCATGGGATCGATTTTCGCCGCGCGCCGCGCCGGAATGTAGCTGGCAATCAACGTGACGGCAAGCAACGCCGCCGGAATGCCGACCAGGATCACCGGATCGGTGCTTGCGATGCCGAACAGGAAGCTCTTCAACATGCGCGCCACTCCGAACGCGCCAACCGTACCCAGGCCGACCCCAATCAGACCGATCACCGCCCCGCGCCCGACGATCTGACGCAGCAGGTCGATGCCGCGCGCGCCCAGCGCCAGACGCAACCCGATCTCGTGCGTGCGCTGGCTCACCGAGTAGGCCGTGAGTCCGTAAATACCGACCGAGGCGAGCACCAGCGCCAGCACCGCAAATGCGCTGATCATCCCCATCGCCAGCCGCCGCAGCATGGTGGAATCGGAGACAACGGCCGCCATGGTGCGCACATCGGCGATCGGCTGCTCCGCATCGAGCGCCTCGACCTCGCGGCGGATCGAGGCCGCCAGGGCGCCCGGCTCGAGCCCGCTGTGCACCGCCAGGCTCATCGAGAAGCCGGACTTCTGCGTGTGCGGAACGAAGATGGCGGGCTCCACCTTCCAATCGAGCCCGTACAGTTTGACGTCCGCGACTACGCCCACCACCTCGCGCGCCGGCTCGTTCCAGGGCGGCAGCCGCAGGCGTTTCCCAAGCGGGTTCTCGCCCGGCATCTGCAGGCGCGCCATGGCCTCGTTGATGATCACAACCTGTGGTCCGCCGTGCGTGTCGTGGTCGTTGAAGTAGCGGCCCTGGCGCAGCGGAATCCCCATGGCCGTGAAGAACCCGGCCGTTACCCCGCGAAGATCGGCCAGCGGCTCCTGGCCCTCGCGGACCTCCGGCGCTCCCTCCACGCGGTACCGCCAGACCGACATGCGGCTGTTCAGGAAACTGTTGCGGAAGGGCAGGAAGTCGATGGCGCCCACGGAATCCACACCGGGCAGAGCGGCGACGCGCTCCACCACGTTCGTGATCATGAGCGCCTTCTTGGCTTCATCCGGGTAGCGCGCCTCCGGCAGCGAGAGCTGCATCGTGAGCACGTCCTTGGTGCGCAGGCCCGGATTCACGGCCACCAGCCGGACGAAGCTGCGTGCCATCAGGCCGGCCGCAACCGACAGCACCAGCGCGATCACCAACTCCGCCACTACCAGCGCCGAGCGGAGCTTCTGCGACCCGCCCGCGACTGATCGTCCGGTCGCCTTGAGGGTGCTGTTGAGGTCGGTCTTCGAAATTTGAATAGCCGGGATGGCGCCGAACACCAAACCGGTGGCCAGCGACACGCCAAACGTGAACGCCAGCACGCGCTGGTCGATGCTCATCTGTTGCATCATGGCAAACATGTCCGGGATGAAACCGCGCAGCACCCCGATCGACCAGCGTGCCAGCAGAAGCCCCACCAGGCCGCCGGCCAGCGAGAGGATCACGCTTTCGGTGAGCAACTGGCGGACGATGCGCCATCGGCTGGCGCCCAGCGCGGTGCGGACGGCAATCTCGCGCTGCCGCGCGCCCGACTTGGCCAGAAGCAGGTTCGCCACGTTGGCGCAGGCCAGCAGGAGCAGCAGTCCGACCGCCCCCAGCAGCATCATCAGCGGCGCCGTGACCATGCCGCTGACCAACTGCTGCAGCGGCACAACCGTCGCGCCCCAATCTTCGTTCGACCTCGGGTATTGCC
Organism: uncultured Solibacteraceae bacterium; assembly: GCA_964493965.1. Classification (GTDB taxonomy): domain Bacteria; phylum Acidobacteriota; class Terriglobia; order Bryobacterales; family Bryobacteraceae; genus DASWZN01. The sequence goes on along the minus strand of CAZBQQ010000032.1, from coordinate 13,492 downwards.
GCGCCAGGCGGCTGGCAATTCCGCTCAGCTCCACCTGGGCCTGCCCGGCGGTCACGCCGCGCTTGAGGCGCGCAAACACGCCGAAGCTTCGGTTGCTGCGGTCGGGGGCGCCGGTGTCCATGGCCATGGGCGTCCACACATCGATGCGGCCGAACATATCGAACGACGCGGGCAGGATGCCCACCAGCGTCCGCGGCAGCCCATCCACGCTGAGCGGCCGGCCCACTGCCGACGGGTCGCCGCGCAGTTTGCTCTGCCAGAAAGCGTAGCTGACCATGGCGGCGCCGGGCCCGCCCGGACGGTCCTCCTCAGGCTGGAACGCGCGTCCGGCCACGGGCGCAATGCCGATGGCGTCGAAGAACTCGGAGGAGGCTTTCCCCGCCGGCACCCGCTGCGGTTCGCGCCCGGCCATCACGTTGACGCCGTACTCCGGCAGCGCGAAGGCCGTCCCCATCCGGTCGAAGGCCTGGCTCTGCTGTTTCCAGTCCAGGTAGTTCGCGGCCGATGCCGGGACCTGTGGCAGGCCCAGTTTGGCATTGCTCTCCCAGATGCTGACCACGCGGTCCGCGTCTTTGACGGGCAGCGGTCGCAGCAGCACCGCACTCACAATACTGAAGATCGCGCTATTCGGTCCGATCCCGAGCGCCAGCGCGAGGACTGCGACGAAGGCGAATCCAGGGCTCTTCACCAGGACGCGCAGGGCAAATCGAATATCTTGGATCATGTTTCATATAACGATACCGGATTACCTGAAGTTCGGCGGGAACGGGGCCAGCGGTTGGTCCTCGCACGCCTCCTTGGAACCCTGTTGTTCGAGGTCGCGCCGGCGGACCCCGCCACATCCGCCGCGGTGGCGATCCTGTTGGGCTCGGTGGCGCTGGCTGCCGCCGCCCTCCCCGCGCGCCGCGCCGCGACCGTCGATCCTATGGCCGCCCTCCGCAGTGAGTGAGGCGGCGCGCCCCCGTCACACCGCCGTGTGCAACGACTCGATCGCGCTGAAGAGGGCGTCCGGTGTAATCGGCTTGGAGATGTAGCCATCCATGCCGGCCGCGAGGCAGCGTGCCCGGTCGCCTTGCATCGCGTTGGCCGTCATCGCAAGGATCGGGACATGCCGCGTCGTTCCCTCTTCTCGCGATCGAATCACTGCCGTGGCCTCGAACCCGTCCATTTCGGGCATCTGCACATCCATCAATAGAACGTCGTAGACGCTTCTCTCGAGCAGCTCGACAGCTTCGCGGCCGTTATGGGCCACCATGACGCTGTGGCCGCGCCGTTCCAGGAGCCTCACGGCCAACCGCTGATTGATGAGGTTGTCCTCGGCCAGTAGAATCCGCAGCGGGTGCACCTGCCTCGCGTGTACGCTGCCTGGAGAACGCCCCGCGACCGCGGCGACGTGGAGAACGCGGCCCGGAGCGTCCCGCACCGGTTCCTTCTCGGGCCGTGCCACCATGATCGTGAAGTGAAAGTCGCTGCCCCGGCCAGGCTCGCTTTGCACCCAGATCTCTCCGTTCATCAGTTGCACCAGGCGTGCAGAGATCGTCAGGCCCAGCCCGGTTCCGCCATACTTGCGAGTGACCGACGCATCCGCCTGCGCAAATGCATCGAAAATGAGCTTTTGCTTGGCCGCGGGGATGCCGGCGCCCGTGTCGCTGACCGTGAAGTGTAGCCGGATGAGCCCATCCGCCTCCCCGTCGCTCGCGACGCGCAAACGGATTTCGCCTTTCTCGGTGAACTTCAGCGCGTTGCCCACCAGGTTGGTGATCACCTGGCGCAGCCTGATGGGATCGCCGTGCACCACCGCCGGCGTTTCCGGCATTACCTCGCAAGCAATTTCGATTCCCTTTTCGGCCGCCGCGAGGGCGAACGACCGCAGCGTCTCGTTCATGCAGTCGCTCACGCTGAAATCCACCGGGTCCAATTCCAGCCGGTTCGCCTCAATTTTGGAGAAGTCGAGAATGTCGTTGATGATGCCGAGGAGCGCCTCCGCCGAACTGCGCGCCATCACCAGGCATTCCTCCTGTTCGGGAGGAGGACCGGTGCCCAGCGCCAGGTCGAGCATTCCCAGCACGCCATTCATCGGAGTCCGTATCTCGTGACTCATGTTCGCGAGAAACTCGCTCTTGGTCCGGTTGGCCACCTCGGCGACGCTTTTGGCGTTCTCCAGTTCTCGGGCAGTCGCCCGCTGGGCGGTCACGTCGCGAATTGTCAGCAGGCTTCCGATCAGCTCGTACCGCTGGTCACGCAGCGGCGAGAGGTGAACTTCGCAGGTGCGCCGGTTGCCCTCCGGGCCAACCTCGATGTCCGCGTCGCTGTGGGTCGCCTCCGCCAGTTGGGCCAGCGCCGGACAGGCCGCGAAAGCCTGACCAATCGGTCGCCCGATGACCTGCCGCTGGCGGTGCTCCAACAGGCGCTCCGCCGAGGCGTTCACCGCCAGAACCCGGCTCTCGGGGTCCAGCACGAGCACCCCGTCCCCCATGCCCTCGAACACGCTCTTCCACGCCACCGGCACAATGGCCTGAAACCGGTACCGGAACAGCACCCAACTGATCCCGGCCGCCGTCAGCGCGAAGGCGAAGGGCGTGAAATCGGGCCAGCCGGGCGTCAGGCCCAGGCCGTCTGGAATACCCACCACCACCGGGAGTGACGTCGAGGCGAGAAAGATCGCAGCCTCCCGTCTCCGTGGCCCCTTGGCTCGCATCACGGCCCGAACAACCAGCGATATGGCGAGTGCGCAGACCGCCCAGTTGTACACAAGGTTGTACCGGAACGACGGGCCCCACTGCACACCTGTGAGCCGGAGCGGATGGGTCTCGTTGATCCAGATCCGCTGCCAGTACCACTCCGGCCGGGTCCAGGCGAGGATCTGGAGTGCGGTGGGAGCCGCGAACAGGCCGGCGCAGCGCCAACGCGAGACCCGCCCGCCCGTGTATTGCAGAGCAACCAACAGATAACAGGCTGGAAGGCCGACCATCGCCGGCAGTTCCAGTCTCATCCAAAGCAGCCGGGCGCCCACGGTCGAACTGAACGTTTCGAAGGCACAGGGAACGCACCACAAGGCGAGCAGGATCAGCAGCGCCAGCAACGGCGCGGCGGCCGGCACCGCCCGTCTCCGCCAGACGTAGGCGGCTAGCGCCATGGCCCCAACCCCTGTCGCCAGGAGCGGAACCGCGTAAACAAGCTGCAAGATCATACGAACTGCCCGCCCGTATAGAGCGAACCTACGAGTCCTCGAGGTTCAGGCACGGCGCCGCCAGAGCGCGGACAAGGTCCTCCTTCCATTCCTCCAGCCCGTCGTCCCAGCCCTAGTGGGAACTCCTGGGGCGTAGCCCATGGGCTCCGCGCTGCCGCCGGCATGGCCCGGACGGGCGCGAGCTGCGCTTCGCTATCTAATCGACAGAATCGCCGAAGATAATAACCCTGACCGGCACCGCGACGAGCGTTGGATGTATGATCGACACCGGGTCTGGCTGGCAAAAATGGAAATCCCGGGTGAAATGAATGCGTGGTGAGAGGCTGTTGCTGCTGGCGGCTTTCGCTGTGGGAGCGAGCGCCCAGGACCTGTTGAGCCCGGGCAGTTGCTTGGGAATTCAGGCCCTGCTGTCGGACGCCGGCGGGAAACAGACCCTCGAAGGCCGTGCGGAGTTAAGGCACCCGTGGCTCAATTACGCATTCCGTTTTCAAGCCGGATACTCGATCGACATACCGCTCAGGCAGTTCGCCGGTAAGGGCAATACGGTTCGGGTGATCGCACGGGTTCGGCCGAGCGATGGATCCCGGCCGCCGGTCTGCTTTTTCCAGTCCGGGGAGTTGCCCGAGATTCCTGAAGGCGACAAGCCTGATCTTTCGATCACGGGCGGATTCTTCCTCGGGGAAGGGAATTACCGGGTCGATCTGGCCGTATTCGATCAGGCGGGCCGTTTGTACCAGGCCGGCTTCAATCTCGAGGCAGCTTTGAAGGGCCGGGAGCGCAAGGTGCGGCTGGAACTCGCGCCAGGAGAGGTTCAGCCTATCAACAGTCTGCGGTGGAAACGACACAGTGAACCGGCAGGACGGGGGCAGCGGCTGACCATTCTGTTCCATGCGACCAGCCTTTATGGGGAAGGCAAGCTGCCCACACTTTACGATCCAGTGCTTCTGCTGAGTTCGCTCTCGACGGTCCTCTCGGAAGGAGCGTTCGACGAGGTACGTCTGATCGCTTTCAACCTGGACCAGGAGCAGGAACTGTTCCGGCAGGATCGCTTTGACGCGGATGGCTTTAGCAAGCTGGCCGAGAAGGTCCTTTCGCTGAAGCTCTCATCCGTGCCCGTGACCGCGCTCGCTCCCGGACAGCCGCGCCATGCACTAATAGACTCGCTGGTGCGAGCGGAGCTGTCCTCCCCAAAGCCCCCGGACGCGATTCTCTTCCTGGGTCCGTATGCGGACGACGAATCGAAGTGGAGCAGTGTTCCCTGTGAATCCGGTCGTGCCGGCCCGGCGATTTTCTACTTTCAGCAACGGATCAACCGCGCCATTGGACGCCGCCTCCGCGATGACTATGCTGGAAGGGCAGAAAGAACGATGGGCGTGCGTCCCATCGAGTATCCGGACACCCTTGAGCGGCTGGTGCACGCCTGCTCCGGCGAGGTCTACCGGATCCACGATCCCGCCGAACTGGCCTCCGCGATCGCCAAACTCAACTCGAAGGCGGCGCATGTTCGAGAACCCGCGCATTAGATGTCGCCCCGGAAATCGTAGAAGACGCGAATCAGGTTGCCATCCAGGTCGGCAGCCATGAATTCGTGCAGCTTCCAAGGCTTGTCCTCCGGCTCGGAAACGATCTACGCGTTCGCAGCTTTCAACAAAAACAAAGCTCCCGTCCCCTCAGCTTTCCAGCTTGAACTTCGTCGACGCCAGCCCGTACAGTCGCCGCCACACCAGCCGGTTGACCGTCACCACCATCGCCGCCATCACCACGGTCGCCGCCAGCAGCACCCGGAAATTCCCCCCGTCGGTCGCATGGCTGATCGTCGCGCCGAGACCCGTGATCGAGTAAGTGTGCCCCTGAAATCGGAAATACTCCGCGACAATGCTCGCGTTCCAAGCCCCGCCCGACGCGGTCACGAACCCCGTCACCAGGTACGGGAAGATGCCTGGCAGCAGCAGCCTGCGCCATCGCTCCACGCGGCCCAGGTGGAACACGTCGCAGACTTCCTTGAGGTCCGTCGGAATGGCGCTCGCTCCCGCGATCACGTTGAACAGCAAATACCACTGCGTACCCAGCAACAGCAGGACGATCGAGCCGATCCCCAGCCCGCCGCCCGCCCGGATCAGCAGCAGCAGCACGATCGGGAACAACGCCGTCGCCGGAACCGAAGCCGCAACCTGCGCGATCGGCTGCGCGATCGCGGAAAGCCGCGGCCGCAGCCCGATGTAAACGCCCACGGGAATCGTCCACAGCCCCGCCAGCATGAGCGTCAGCTCCACGCGCAGAAACGTCGCGCCCGCGCCCAGCAGGATGCCGCGCAGCTCGGCCCACGAAGTGGTCGAGAGCAGCGCCGTCATCTCCACGAGCGCATACACCAAACCGATCAGGGCGGCGCCCGCCACCGCCCATCCGATCACCCGTGCTACCGGCCTCCGGGCCGTCGCCCTGCTTTCCCTGTGCGCGAAGAACAAGGTCAAGGCCTCGCGCGCCGGGAGCACCGTCCTCCGCGCCACCCGCGGCAGCACCTTCGACCGCCGCAGCAGATCGAGCACCCACGAGCGATGCGTTTCCGACGCCTCCACCTGCTCGACTTTGAATTTTTCGCTCCACGCGATCACCGGCCGCCAGATGAGTTGGTCCAGCAGAACGATCACCGCCACCATTACCGCCACGCCCCACAGGATGGCCCGCGTGTCCCCCGCGTTCGCAGCCGTCTGCAGGTACGAGCCCAGGCCCGGCAGTCGCAGGTCGCGATTTCCCAGCACGAACATCTCGCACGCCATCAGGAAGAACCACCCGCCCGCCACCGACATCATGGAATTCCACACCAGGCCGATGGTCGCGTACGGCAGCTCGAGCTGCACGAACTTCTGCCACCAGCTCAGCCGGTACACTCCCGCCGCCTCCGCCATCTCGCGCGGCACGTTCTTGAACGAGGAATACGCGCTGAACGTCATGTTCCAAACCTGTCCCGTGAAGATGAGCAGGATGGCGCCCAGCTCCACACCCAGCTGCCGCGTCGGGAACAGCGACACCATTGCCACCATCACGGGTGGAAGGAAGCTCAAAACGGGAATGGACTGCAGCGTGTCCAGCAGCGGAATCATGACGCGCTCTGCCCGGGTGTTGTGCGAAGCCACCCACGCATAGACCAGCGTGAACGCCAGGCTGAGCGCGTAGGCTACGCCCAGGCGCGCCAGCGAGTAGAGCGCGTACAACGGCAGCGCCGCCGGGTGGAGGCTGATCTGGGGCGACGGATTCACCGGGCCCGCCCAATACCGCGCCAGCGACAGCAGCCCGAACAACAGCCCCAACCCCGCCGCCATCACGGGCAAATCGGTAAGGAGCGAGGGTGCGACGGTGGGGAGAGCGGCCCACGGTGGAGCAGCCCACGGCTTCCTGGAGATTTCCGACGGCATCAGTGTAGCTCGACCGAGGTGCCGGGTTGATACAACAGCACTCTATCGTCGCTCGAATCGAACGTGAAGACATCCCCGTAGCGGCCCCAGTTCAGCGCCGTCTCGATCTGCCGCTGCACCTCGGCCTCAGGGAAGTGGTCCTCCAGCATGTCGCGGAAGAACTCCAGAGGCAGCGTGTGGTCGGACTTGGCGGCCAGCGCGCTCTCCATCTGCTTGAGCAGCGTCACGTGCGCCAGCGCGGCCTGGCGGAACAGGCGCTTTCGCGTGTCGATGTCGGCCTCGGCAAACGCCTTCCCCGCCGGAGTGATCTCGACGTCGCCGCGATCCGACTTGGCGAAATCGAGCAGCGCCGCGGCCTCGACAATCGGCAGCAGGTCGTTGACGTCCATCTGCAGTTCCTCGGCCAGGCGATACAGGTCCTGGCTGCCCGGCCGGTCGTTCAGCATCTCGAGGAATCCCGCGATCGCGCCGCGCCGTGCGTGTGGAAGCATCTGGTACGCCGGTTTCGCCCCGGTGGTGGGCGGCGCGGCCGTAAGCTCCGGCTGCGTCATGAGCTTGTAGATGTAGTCCACATACAGCAGAAAATCGGCGGATTTGCGGTCTCGCGGCTGCGGCATCGGGAGCCGGAAATCGGCCCGCAAGCGCGCGGGGTTCCGCCCGATCACGATCACGCGATCGGCCAGCAGCACCGCTTCCTCGATGTTGTGCGTCACCAGGAAAATGCTGCGCGTCGGGATGCGCTTCCCCATCCACAGCTCCAGCAATTCACCGCGCAGGTTCTCGGCCGTCAGAACGTCGAGCGCCGAGAATGGTTCGTCCATGAAGAGGACCTCGGGCTCAACCGCCAGCGCCCGCGCGAATCCCACGCGCTGCTTCATGCCGCCCGAGAGCTCCTTTGGGTACGCGGTCTCGAACCCCTTGAGGCCCACCGAATGCAGGGTTTGGAGCGCCCGCCGGTGCCGCGCCGCGTGCTCCAGGCCCCGCGCCGCGAGCGGCACTTCCACGTTCTCGAGCACGGTCAGCCAGGGAAACAGCGCGAAGCTTTGAAAGACGATGGCGACGTTGGGCGCGCACGTACTGGCCCGTTCCCCGTGCCACAGAACCTCGCCGCCCGATGGCTCGCTCAGCCCCGAAAGCATGCGCAGCAGCGTGGACTTGCCCGAGCCGGATGGCCCGAGCAGCGCGACGATGACGCCCGGCTCGATCGCGAGGTCGGTCGGTGCGATCACCTGCACCTCGCTGCCATCGGCGCTCCGGAAGCTCTTCTCGATCCCGCGCGCCACGATGATCGGCTCCACGGCGGCCGGAACGGTCGCGGGCCCCGCTTCGAACACGGCGACCGGAGCTTTTCCCGCGAGCTCGTCCATCAGCCGCTGCCAGGCCTCTTCCGGCAACTCGTCGAAAAACTGCAAACGGACGCCGGGGTCCATGGCGTCGACGATGGCGTTCATTTCATCGGCCGGACGCACGTGCAGCAGGACGTAAGTCTGGTAGTAAGGGAGGCCCTCTGAAACCCGCGCCGCCGCCTCGACCGGCAACCGCCGAAACAGCTCCTGCTGTTGCTCGAATGGTACGCTCAGGAACAGTTCGGTCGCCCTCGCCGCATCCAAGCGGTCGAACAGAGCCTCCGCCTGCTCCCACCGCCCCTGTGCGATCGCGTCCCGAAGGTTCACAAACAACTACTCTAACGCTCGTCGCCCGTCGCTTGTCGCCCGTCGTGGCGAACCCCGCCCGCGCAGCGCACGAATCCCGCTCTCAGGACTCGACGAGCGACGGGCGACAAGCGACGAGCGTCTTAGAAGACTTCGGAATTGTTCTTAAGGTACCCGAGCACCTCATCCACCTGGCAGAACGCCAGCGCGGTATAGGTGTCCGCGGCCCCATAGTAGAGGACGATTCGTCCCGTGGGCGCGTCCACGATCGCCGCGCACGGAAACGCGACGTTGGGCACGAAGCCCACCGTCTCATAGTCCTTCTCGGGAGTCATCAGGTAATCGCGCGTGCGATAGAGCACCTTGCTGGGGTCTTCCAGGTCGAGCAGGACCGCTCCCGTGCTGTACACGTAGCCGTTACAGGTGGTCGTGACGCCGTGATAGAAAAGCAGCCAGCCTTCGTTGGTCTCGATCGGCACTGGCCCGGCCCCGATCTTCGTGCTTTGCCACCAGCCCTGGCCGCCGCGGCTCATCACCAGGCGGTGCCGTCCCCAATACGTCAGGTCCGGGCTGTAGGAAAGGATGATGTCGCCGAAGGGAGTGTGCCCGCTGTCGCTCGGACGGCTCAGCAGCGCGTACAGGCCATTGATCCGTCGCGGAAACAGGACGCCGTTGCGGTTGAACGGCATCAGCGGGTTCTCCATCTTCACCCACGTGCGGAAATCTTTCGTGCGGCCCATGCCGATCGAGGCGCCAGGGAAATCGTCGCACCAGTTGATGTAGTAAGTGTCCTCGACCTTCACCAGCCGCGGATCGTAGCCGTAGCTGTTGGGCTTCGGCCGTCCGCTCTCGTCCTGCCACGGGATCACATCCGCGTCGATGTCCCAGTGAATGCCGTCGGCGCTGCGTCCGAAATGCAGGTCCGCGCGGCCATTGCGGTGGTCGGCGCGGAACACTCCCACGAACGCGCCCTCATACGGAATCGCCGCGCTATTGAAAATGCGCGCCACCCGTCCCACCGGATTCCATCCGATGATCGGGTTGCCGCTGTAGCGCCACACCACGTCGTTCGAGCCGGCCGGCCGGTCCTCCCAGGGGAGATTCGGGACAGGAGTCCCCACTATGGTCTGTGATGGTTTCATTTGCTCTTAGTTGGCGGGCGCCGCTTCCGCTTCCGCGCGCCGTGCTTTCAATTCGATTGCGATCGTCTTTTCCATCTTGGCATTCAGGCCGTAGAGCAGTGCGACCCCCGCCGTGAGCACGCTGGCCGCGGCCGGCAGCAGGCTGACCATCATGCGGATTCCGAACACTACGGAGGGCGTCTGCGCGATGTTCGGCTTGTAGCCGTAGAACGCCAGCAGCCATGCCGCCACCGCCCCGCCCAGCACTCCGCCTTGCTTGGAAGCAAAGCTGCCGGCGGAGAACACTAGGCCCGTCGAGCGCCGTCCGAACCGCCACTCGCCGTAGTCCGCCGTGTCCGCGAACATGGCCCATGTAATGGGGTTCAACGGCCCCGCGACGAAGGAACCGAGAAGCTGCGAGCCGTAGATGAGCACGTAGTCGTGCGGCCCGGCGAAGAACAGCGCGGCGCAGCAGGCCGCGTTCGCGAGCGACAGCCAGATGTAGGTCGTCCGCTTGCCGCCCAGCAACCTCAGCGCCCTGGGGGCCCACAGTACTCCAAGCAGGCTGAACACAGTGCCCGCAACCATCCACGAGGAAGCCATCGTTTCGCTTCCCACCACGTACTTGAAGTAGTAGACCTGGCCCGCCAGCTTGATGCCCACCCAGACCTGGAACATGATGTTGATGGCCGCCAGAATGACCCAGGGCCGATTGCGGGTCAGGTCGCCGAGGTCCTCGCGGACGCTGGATCTTTCCTTCTTGATGTTCTGCACGCGCTCACGCGTCGAGCCGAACGTAAACAGGAACAGGCCCATGGCCGCGAAGCCGTATACGGCCAGCGCGAGCGGGTAGCCCACGCTCTTATTGCCGTGCCCCAGGTGCGCCACCAGGTAGAGCAGTGTGCCCTGCACCACCAGGTTGCCCGAGAACGCGCCGACAAATCGGTATGACGCCAGGCGCGTCCGCTCCTCGCCCTGGTTCGTGATGACTCCCAGCAGCGCCGCGTAGGGCACGTTGAGCATCGTGTAGAACAGCATCAACAGAGAGACCGTGAGGTAGGCATACACCAGCTTGCCGTTCGGCGACAGGTTCGGCGCCGAAAATGCCAGAACGCCGGAGATCGCAAAAGGCAGGCACATCCACAGCAGCCAGGGCCGGAACCTGCCGAAGCGCGACCGGGTGCGGTCGGAAACCATCCCCATGATCGGATCGACGAAGTTGTCCCAGGTGCGCGTGACCAGCAACATCGTGCCCGCGGCGGCCGCGGTGATCCCGAACGTGTCGGTGTAGAAGATCAGCAGGAAGATGCTAAAGGTATTCCAGTACAGGCAAAAGCCCAGGTCGCCTCCGGCGTAGCCGATACGTTCGATCCAGCCGACGTTCTCGTGGTCGGACTTAAGTGGCATTCAAGACACCTCAGTATGAAAGAAAGGCGCGTCAAGCGTGCCACTCAATATACTACAATTGGCCGCTTGGCCGGTGCGGCCGGACAGGCCTGGAGCAGCCGCCGGGCTCCCCACCCTGACCCTTCGCTCGTGGCGGCTTTGTGCCAGCGAGGCGTCACCCTAGTAGCTCTCCCAAGAACGCTCTCGGCTTTCGTGCCGCGCGATGAATGCCCCGGCATTATTCAACCTGGAGTCGGAAATAATATCGCGAAGGCGGGGAATAACGGAGGACCCGCTGTGACCTCGCCGCGTGCGCCTGCGGGCACCGCTCCCCGCGACCGAATCACACCCGCACGCACGCAGCAGGGGGTCCACCCCCGTTTGTGGGCCGCAGATCCAGCGGCAGTGTTGGATGTCTAGTGCCTTTCACCCAAATCGGCAACAAATTTAATTCATATGTAATTACAGAATATGCAACTCGGTGTATACTGACCTTGAACCGGAAAGTCGACGCCATTCGGTTCCGGTTCACGCACTCGGTCGCCTAACCAGGCTCGGGTTCTCTAACAACCAATTTGGAGCTGCCAATCAACGTCGCTTGGTGTCTCCAATCGTGCCGCCATCGCGAGTCTAGCGCGGTGGCAAGGAGTTCTCGGTTATGCCACTAATCGAACTGCCGGCAGACGTCGATTCAGTCCCGGTCGCGACGGCACACTCAATGGCCGCGCGCGTCCCGGAGTCATCCGCCCCGCCCCGCCGCAGCCGCCATGTGTGGATTTGGCTCGTATGCCTGGCAGGCGGAGGGGCAGCGGCATCCTCTTATCTGTACCTTCCCCACCAGCCGCGGCTTGAGAGCGCTTCGGCTGCGTCCGACGCTTTCCGGCCGATCGGCTTCTCGGCCCGGGCCGCGAACGGTAAGTTGCTGCTCACCTGGAACGCCACTTCGGAAGCGGTGAGGAGCGCCAGGCGCGCGGTTCTCTCCATCACGGACGGCAACCGCGTGGAAGACGTAGAGCTCCTGCTGCCGGCGTTCCGCCGTGGTTCGCTGGTCTACCAGCCGGTGACCACGGATGTGATGTTCCGCCTCACGGTCAGCTCGGATGGCGTCTCCGATGCCATCGAATCCGTCCGTCCTGCCATCTGGGACGGGCCAATGGTCCCGGCCGCAGAGGCCGGCGCCGAAGGGCCGTCCGGTCTGGCGGCCGATGCCACGCTGGCTGCCGCTACCCCGAGGAATGCGCGCCTGTTTGCGCCGCCGTCCCCGGCTGCTGCTTCCGCAAGTGTCGCCAGCGTCTCCGAGCCACCTGCGATTGAAGGGAACGCGGCGATGTCCGAGCCCGCGGCGATCGAGTTGCCGGCAAGACGCCTGACGGCGCCGGCACCTCCGCCGGCCGCGCCCGCTCCCGCACCCAGGCACGATCCGGCGCCGGCTGTCACGGCTCCGGCCGCGGCCGTCGTTCACGCGCCCGCCGGCCCGCTGCGGGTTGGTGCGCTGACCGTGGTGCGCAGGACTAACATCCCCTATCCGCCGTATGCGAAGCAGGCTCGGGTGAGCGGCACGGTATCGGTGGAGGTCACGATCGGCGCAGATGGCCGTGTCCGAAACGCGGTTGCGATCAGTGGCCCGGAACTGCTGCGGATCGCGGCCCAGGGTGTAAAAGACTGGCGGTTCGAGCCGCCGATGGTTGGTGGCAAGCCGGTGGACGCCATCGGCCGCGTCGACGTAACGTTCAAACCGATAATGCGGTAAGTCGGGTGTAACCTGCCTCACGACCGCGACGCTGGGACCCCGGCGCCGCGGTCGCTTCTGAAGCACGCCCATCGGAAGTCCTATAATGGTCCTCCGGGGACTGCGAATGGGCTCAATTGCGCTTGACACCTCGCCACGCAAGCATCTGGCGTTCTTCGAAGCCTACATCGGGAAGAAAGTCGTGATGGCCGTGACCGGGGCGATGCTGGTCGGGTTCATCATCGGCCACCTGATCGGCAACCTTCTGATCTACCTGCCGGCGACCAGCGACGGTTACCAGACCGTCTATCCCATCAACTACTACACGCGGATGTTGCACGCGCACCCAAACGTACTTTCGGTCATCGAGGTGTCGCTCATCGCGGTGGCGGTGCTGCACATCTGGTCGTCCTTCCTGCTGTGGCTGCAGAAGCGGCGCGCCAGGCCCGTCGGCTACGTGAAGAAGGACAACCTGCCGGCGAGTTACGCCTCGCGCACCATGATGTGGGGCGGTCCGATCGTGGCGGCCTTCGTCGTCTTCCACCTCCTGCATCTTACGATGGGCAACCTGGGCCTCCACTACCAGGGGCCGATGATTGCGGGCGGGGAAGAACGCTACTTCACTTACCAGAACATCGTTTACGGCTTCCGATATTGGCCGGTCTCGGTCTCCTATATCGTCGCCATGATTTTGCTCTCGATGCACCTCTATCACGGCGCCTGGAGTATGTTCCAGTCGGTTGGCGTCAGCCATCCGAGATACACTCCGATGCTTAAGGTGGCGGCGCATGTCTTCGCGTGGGTCGTGGCCATCGGCTTTATTTCGATTCCCGTTGCGGTCCTGACCGGCCTGGTCGGAAGCGAGGTGCTCTGATGGCACTGGATTCCAAGTCACCCTCCGGCTCGATTGAGCAGGCCTGGCAGAAACGCAAGTTCGACATGAAGCTGGTGAACCCGGCCAACAAGCGGAAGTACACGGTGATCGTGGTCGGCTCCGGACT
>CAZBQQ010000031.1:25420-43966 GCA_964493965.1 uncultured Solibacteraceae bacterium | reverse complement strand
ACGATCACCTTGCCGCGCGGCGTGAAGGTGTAGACCTCCTCGCGGTACAGGTCCACTTTCAGGGTGGACATGAACTCGTTGGAGTCGCGCATCTCCTGGATCCACTCCAGCAGGTGGCGCAGCCAGGCGATGCGCTGGTCCTCCTCGTCCCCCGCGCCTTTGCGGCCTTCCTTGTACTTCCAATGCGCGGCGATGCCCTGCTCGGCCACGCGGTGCATTTCCTCGGTGCGGATCTGCACTTCGAAGGTCTGCCCGTTGGGGCCCATCACCGAGGTGTGCAGGGACTGATACAGGTTGGGGCGCGGAATGGCGATGAAGTCCTTGATGCGCCCGGGAATGGGACGCCACTCGTTGTGGATGACGCCCAGGGCGGCGTAGCAGTTCTTCACGCAATCAGTGACGATGCGCACGGCCAGCACGTCGTAGACCTGCTCGATGGTGATCTTCTGCCGCTTGAGTTTGGTGTGAATCGAGTAGGCTCGCTTGATGCGGCCCTCGATGCGCGCCGGAATTCCCTCGCGGCGAAGGACCACGTCCACGTGGTCCTTGATCTGCTTCAGGAACTCCTCATTGCCCTGGCGGCGCGATTCGATGGCGGTGACGATCTCCTCGTATGCCGCGGGCTCGAGGTGCTTGAACGCCAGGTCTTCGAGCTCGCCGCGGATCTTGCCCATGCCGAGACGGTGGGCGATGGGCGCGTAGATTTCCAGGGTCTCCTGCGAGATGCGCTGCTGTTTGTCGGCCGGTAGCGCGCCCAGGGTGCGCATGTTGTGCAGCCGGTCGGCCAGTTTGACGATGACCACGCGGACGTCGTCCACCATGGCGAGCAGCATCTTGCGGACGCTTTCGGCCTGGCGCTCTTCGCGCGAGTAGAACTTCAGCTTGCTCAGTTTGGTGACGCCATCGACGCAGTGCGCCACGTCGTCGCCGAACAGCTTGCGGATCTCTTCGGGAGCCACGCCGGAGTCTTCGATGACATCGTGCAACAGACCGGTCTGGACGCAGACCAGGTCCATGTTCATGTCGGCCAGGATGAGAGCCACGGTCAGGGGATGGAAGACGTAGGGCTCGCCGGAAGCGCGCACCTGCCCTTTGTGGCAGTCGACGGCGAAGCGGTAGGCTTTTTCGACCTGCGCGAGGTCCTCGCGCGGGCGCAGGACCTGGAGCCGGGCCTCGATCTCACGGTACAGGCGTTCGACCTGTGCGGGGCTGCCGGCAACGTCTTCCGGCGCTTGAACTTCCTGGGTAGGCTCGGAGGACATAAAACAAACAGGCGGCGCTGATCGCCGCCTGTCTCCAGTATACCAGTGGCCAGTTAATCAGGCCCGCGCCGCTTGCGCGCTACTACTGCCCCGCCGCGGCGGGGGTAACATCGGCCGTTATGCCGGCCTTCAGCTTGCGCATGTCGAGCGTCTTTTGCATCCACAGATCGGCCTGACCGACGTCCGCTTTGTATTCCTCGGGCGTCGCCGCCAGGTCGGCGCGTTCGCGATAGAGCAGGTTGAGGTAGGCCATCGCGTCATCGTACTTGGGATCGATCTCGAGCGCGTGATTGAGGTTCCCGATGCCGGCATTGATCATGTCGAAATACTTGGCGCGCAGCTCTTCGCGGGCCTTCTTGTCCTTCAACGGACCGGGATCCTCGGGCCTCATGCCGGCCTTGGCTCGCGCGACGCTGAGAGTGGGATACCACTTCGCCCACGCGATCACGCCCAGGCTGTAGAGGGCGGTCTTGTTCTTCTGGTCGACGTCGGACAGCCGCTGGTACCAGGTCTGGGCCTCGTCCAGCTTGGCGATCTTCTTATCGAGGTCCTTGATGCCCTGGGTCTCGCTGTAGTTCAACTGCGCCAGGTACTCGATGGCCACGGCGTTCTTCGGGTCTTCCTGCAGCACCTTGTTGAACTGATCCTTGGCGGCCTGGAGCATCTTCTCGTTGTCGGGCTCGTCGGAGCCCGGGATCCATTGCTGGAAGTAAGCGATCGCCAGGTACAGCCGGGCGGTCGGGAACGTGGGATCCAGCTCGATGGCTTCCTTAAACTTGTCCACCGCGTCGGAATACCGCGCGTTGCGGAAGGCCTGCACGCCCTTGTTGAGATCGTCGCGCGCTCTTAGCTTTTTGCACCCGGTGCCGGAAACAAGCACCAATGCCATGGCAAGCGCAGCTACTAAATAAGTCCATTTGCGGTTCATGCTAGCTCCTCCAGCTTCACTGCCCGGATTCTACCTTTTGGGTCATCAGACCGACCTTGTCGATTCCGGCGGCATGAGCGGTGTCGATGACGTTCGCGACCGGCCCGTATTCGAGATCCGGATCACCCTTGACGAAGACGACGCGTTCGGCGCGGCTCTTGAAGATGTCTTCGAGGCGCGTCTGAAGGTCGGCTTCCGTGACCGCATCCTGATTGATCTTCATCGATTTGTCTTTCTCAATCGAGATGACCACGGTCCGGAGGTCGGACTGGCTCGGCTGCTCGTTCGGTTTCGCGGGCTGCGGAACCAGCGCGCTGAGTCCCTTGGGCGTTACCGGGGCGATGACCATGAAAATAATCAACAGCACCAACAACACGTCGATGAATGGCGTGACGTTCATGTCGCATTTCAAAGTACTGGTGCCAACGGCCATTGACATAAGACTATCCTCCTTGAAAGCACCCAGCCCGTTAGAGCTAGCGCTTCTTATCCTCGACTTGATCGGTCATCAGCCCGAGTTGATCGACCCCGGCTGCTCGCAGATTGTCCACCACTTCGACCACCTTGGCGTACTTGGCCCGCGAATCGGACTTCACATAGCAGGTCTTGTCCTGGCGGCCGGAGATCAGGTCCTTGACCTTGGGCGGCAGATCCACGGCTTCGGTGCGATCCTTGCCGAGGAAGGTCTTGCCATCGCGCGTGATGGCGACCACGACCGCGTCTTCCTTCTCGGCGTTGGCCATGGCGATCGGGTTCTTCGCCTTGTAAAGGTCCACGCTGACGCCCTTCGACAGCATGGGGGTGATGACCATGAAGATGATAAGCATCACGAGCATCACGTCCACCATGGGCGTGACGTTGATGTCCGCGACGGGCGGCGGCGCCTGAAATTTTTTCATTTCCGTTCCCTCCCGACTCAGCCCAGCCTGTGCGCTTGCGGGGAGCCCGTCACCGGACTCCCCTGCCGCGCAATTCAACTCGCTGGGTTAAATCCGTAACGTTACTTCGCCACCTGCTGCTGCGACCGCTTCAGGAAGTAATCGATCAACTCCGAGCTGGAATTGCCCATCTCGACGTCGAACGCTTCGATCTTGCTGGTGAAGAAGTTGAACATCCACACGGCCGGGATAGCCACGAACAAGCCGACAGCGGTGGTCACGAGGGCTTCGGAAATACCGCCCGCGACGGCGCCGATACCGGTAGACTTCTCGGCGGCCATGCTCTTGAACGCGTTGATGATGCCGGCGACGGTGCCGAACAGTCCGACGAACGGAGCGGTGGAGCCGATGGTTGCCAGGTTGCCGACGCCGCGCTTCAGCTCGGCATGGACAATGGCTTCGGCGCGCTCGAGAGCCCGCTTGGAGGCCTCGATCTCTTCGCCCGAAATCTCGGAGCTGAGCTGATGCGCACGGAACTCCTGCAGACCAGCGACCACAACCTTAGCCAGATGGCTCTTCTTGTAACGGTCCGCGATCTTGATGGCCTCGTCCAGCTTGCCGTCACGCAGTGCGCCGGCAACCGCCGGAGCGAACTGCCGCGACTGCTTGCGGGCAGCGCTGTAAGCGATCAGGCGGTCGATCATCACACCGATCGACCACGCGGACATCAGGAACAGGATAATGACGACCGCCTTCGCCAGGCCGCCCATCTGGTGCCAAAGCGCGACGACGTCCCAACCAACCGCCCCTCCAGCTTCCTGGAGCAGCAGCAATGCCCAAACTTGAGATGCTAGCAACATTGTTCTTTTTCTCCTGCGAGTTGAATTTGGCTGGGACGGACCTTATGGCCGTCCCATGCCGTCTTGTAACCTTACTGGCTCAACGTGAAATTCACGTCGATTTGGGTAATGACCTCAACCGGCTCTCCGTTGAGGAGGGTCGGATGATATACCCACTGCGAAACGGCAGCCTGCGCCGCCGGCACCAGCAGCGGGTGACCGCTGACTAGCTGCAGATTCTGAATGGTCCCGTCGCGGCCGATGATGGCCGTGAAGACCACATGGCCCTGGATGCGCGCCTGCTTGGCGAGCGGAGGATAGGCGGGATTCTGTCCGCGAACCTTCGCGGCAGCCTGCACGTTGCCGCCCACGCGGACGCGAGTGACCTTCGGCGCGGCCGGGGGAGGAGGCGGGGGAGGAGGAGGAGCCGCGGACGCAGCGGAGCTGATGATGCCGCCGAGAACGCCGCCGGCCGCTCCGCCGGGTACGCCGCCATACACGCCGCCGACGACACCAGCCGAAGGTGGCGGAAGCTCGTCTTCCTTAATCATCGCGATCTGTTTCGGGATCACTTTAGGCGCCATCAGTTTGCCGGAATCGAACTGGCGTGGGATGACCCGGATGACTTTCGGGGGCGCCATAGCGGGAGGCGGAGGCGGAGGAGGCGGCGGCGGGGGCGCCGTCAGGAAGCTCGTCAACTGCCCCTTTGGAAGGGCGTCGTAGTAGATCAGCGGGATGAGTACCGCTACTCCGATGATCGAGCACTGGATCAGGAAGGAAACCACGATCGTCCAGGGCTTATTGGTCTTTCCCTTGGTGTCGAGGAGGCTTTGTTCAAACATTATCGATACCCCTTTCGCGTCTTTCCGCTACCGGCTTGCGCCGGGTCCAACCGAACGCCTACCGTGCCGCCTTCACCGAACCCCGCCGCGCGGGTTGTACCGGCGATACCCCAACCGGAGCCGAGGGCCCGGAGGACGGCTTCTTCCGCTTCTCCACAAAATCCTGCCAGAAAACCAGAATCGGACTGGCGATGAAGATCGACGAGTACGTTCCGATGATGATCCCGATCACCAGCGCCAGTGAAAAGCCATGCAACACCTCGCCGCCGAACAGGAACAGCGCCAGAACGGTGAGGAAGGTGAGACCCGAGGTCAGAATGGTCCGGCTCAGGGTCTGATTGATACTGCGGTTGATCAGTACGTCGAGCTTCTCCCGGCGCATGATCTTCAAGTTCTCCCGGATGCGGTCGAACACGACGATGGTGTCGTTCATCGAGTAGCCCACCAGGGTGAGCAGCGCCGCGATGACCGTGAGGGAGATCTCCTTATTCAGGAGAGAGAATATGCCGATGGTGATGAGCGTGTCGTGGAACACCGCGATTACTGCCGCAGCGCCGTAAATCCACTCGAACCGGAAAGCGATGTAGACCAGCATCCCGGCCAGGGCGTACAGGGTGGCTTTGACGGCCTGCCAGCGCAGTTCGCCGCCGACCTTGGGGCCGACGATCTCAACCCGCTTCACCGTGAAGGGCGCCAGCGCGCACTCCTGAGTGAGGGTGGTGATGACCTGGGGGGTGACTCCGGGAACGCCCGAAAGCTGATTGAAACTGGTGAGGAGGCCAGACTGCTCCCGGTCGCGATAGGCGACGATGCGTCCGACCAGGTCCTGAAGCTGCTGATCGTTGAGCGATACGCCGTTGCGCACCAGGGGGTCCTGCAAACGGCTGACCAGCGCCGAGGCGCCCGCGTTGTTGAACTCGAGCTTGCCCTGGGCATCTTGGGGAATGAAGGTCGCCTCGAGGGTTTGGGTCATGGCCGCACGGGCCGCGGCCAGTTCCTGATCGCTCTTCAGTTCGGTGCCGATCAGGACCTCGTTGGAGGCGCCGCCCACGTTCTGTACGGTGACGTCGCCCTTGATGTTCTTTTCGAGAGCGGAGCGGATGCGGCCATCCGGCGGGGGCCCCGAGAACTTCACGTCCATCAGGGCGCCGCCACGGAAGTCGATCCCGTAGCGCGGGCCGCCCTTGATGCCGAGGCTGGCAAAGCCGGCAACCGTCAGTACCAGGGAGGCGATGATGAAGGGCCACTTCTTGCCCAGAAAGTCGAAATTCGTCTGTCCAAAGATTTCCATGCAGTACGCCTGCCGGTACCCAAAGAGTTGGACACCGGTTCAGATTCCTAAGTTCCCGGGCTGGACCAAAAAAAGTGGCCTGCAGCCCTAAATGCTCAAACTCGCTACTTCCCGCTGGCGGCCGAGCGTCCAATCGAACATGGTCCGGGACACGAAGACCGCCGTAAAGACGTTGGCGATCAAACCGATGACCAGGGTCACGGCGAATCCCTTAACCGGTCCACTACCGAACATGAACAGGAAAGCGCAGGATACCACCGTCGTCACGTGGGTATCGATAATGGTCAAAAAGGCCTTGTTGAAGCCCGTATCGACCGCTGCGATGACCCCCTTGCCGGCCCGCAACTCCTCGCGAATGCGTTCAAAAATCAGCACATTCGAGTCCACGGCCATACCGATGGTGAGGATGAAACCGGCGATACCGGGCAGGGTCAGAACGGCGTCGAAGTAGCTCAAGGCGGCCAGGAGGATGAAGGCGTTCAGGATCAGCGCCAGCACGGCGTTGATGCCAGCCTTCTTGTAGTAGACCAGCATCGCGATCACCACTGCCAGCAGCCCAACGGCTCCGGCCGTGATCCCCTCGCGGATAGAATCCGCGCCCAGGGATGGACCTACGGTCCGTTCCTCTTCGTACTGAATCCCGGCCGGCAGCGACCCGGTGTTCAGGGTCAGGGCCAGGTCCGAGGCATCCTGCTGGCTTGCCATGCCCTCGATCACGCCCTGATCTTCGATTCTGCCCTTGATGACCGGGGCGCTCACGATACGGGCGTCGAGGACGATGGCCAGACGGTTCCCGATGTTGGCCTCGGTGAAGCGGGCGAACCGCTTCGCGCCGTCGTTATTCAGCGTGAAGCCGGTCTCCCAGCGGTTCATGGAGTCGCGTTCGGGCTTGGCGCTGCGCAGATCGCGGCCGGTGATGACCGGCGTACGGCTGAGCAAGTACCAGGCTTCACCCTGCTCGCCAGACCGCGGCTTTTCCTTGACCAGCTTCGTATTGAGCGGGAGCACGCCACCGTGCTTCGACAGCGCCTCTTCCTGGCTGCGGAACGGACCGTCCTTGACCTCGCTCAGTTCGAGCAGAGCGGCGGCCTGCATGATCTGCTTGACGCGAGCCGGATCGTCCACGCCCGGCAACTGGACCAGGATCTCGTAGTCGGCTTCGGCGCGGCCGCGCTGCTGGATGGTGGGCTCGGTGAGTCCCAGGCCGTTGATGCGGTTTTCGATGGTCTGCATCGTCCGCGTCACGGTCTCCTTCTTCATCGCGATCAGCTCGCTCGGCTTGAGGTTCATCTTGTAGTCGGTCGAGCTGACGGGGCTGAGCATCCAGCTGGCGAACTCGGCGGTGATCAGGTCCCTGAAGTCGCCGGTCTTCGAAGACGGTATGCCATGGATGTTGATCTGGATGGAATCGGCCTGGTCGACGGTCTGCGGGTCGTTGCGATCGATGCTGGCGTAGTCGATGCTGCGTTTGCGCAGGCTGTCCTTCATGGTCTCGATGGCACGATCGGCCTCGGCCTTGATGGCGTCCTGCACCTGGACCTGCAACACGAGGTGGCTTCCGCCCTTCAGGTCGAGCCCGAGGTGGATGTTGTTCTTGAGGTTGGCCTGCAGGTCGTCCTTGCTCTTCGGTAGCCCGATGATGCCGTAAACAACCAGCAACAGAATGGCCAGAATAATGATTGCGCGAGTTCTAACGCCTTTGGTCATCTCACCTTCCCAATAAACTTACTTCTTGACTTCCGTGGCTCCGGAGAGCACGCTCGTCACGGCGCTCCGGGCGATCTGCAACTTGACGCCATCCGGTTTCACCCGCAGCACCAAGGTTTCGTCGTCTTTGATCTCAGTGATGGAGCCGATGACGCCGCCGCTGGTCAGGACGAGACTACCATTCTGCAACTCCCGAAGCATCTTCTGCTGAGCCTTCTTCTGGCGCTGCATCGGGAGAAAGAGCAAAACATAAAAGATACCGAAGATCAGGAGAATCGGCAAGAAGCCCACCAGGGGATTGCTTGCCTGCGGACTCGGGGCGAGGTTCGCAAGAAGAAAGAGATCGAAGAGCACGCGTTATCCTCTCATCGCCATCGTTCGGCGCTGTAGCTGCAGCAAAATTCTCTATGGAAGAGACGCCGAGGACTGCGGGAACCTATTCCTGTCGAACCGGCGCGGCGCGGACGGACTCCAACCACTCAGAATACGTTCCTATCATAATACAGTGCCTGATCTGCCGCATCGTGTCAAGGTAATGCTTGAGGTTATGAATGGTTCCTAAGGTGGAGAACAGCATCTCGCCTGCCTGGAAGAGATGGCGAAGGTACGCACGCGAGAAGGTGCGGCAGGTGTAGCAGGCGCAGGCTGGGTCGAGTGGCGCGGCATCGTCTTTGTAGCGCGCGTGCTTGATGACCACGCGGCCCTCGGAGGTGAAGAGGCAACCGTTGCGGGCGTTGCGCGAGGGCATCACGCAATCCATCATGTCGACGCCGCGGGCCACGTACTCGGGCAGCTCCTCGGGCAGACCGACTCCCATGACATAGCGGGGCCGGTCGCGGGGGAGAAGCGGCGCCGTGGCGTCGACCATTTCCAGGCTCAACGGACGGGGCTCGCCGACCGACAGGCCGCCGATGGCGTAGCCGTCCGCGTCGAGCGCGGCCAACTCCGCGGCGCAGCCGGCGCGCAGGTCGGGGTACATGCCTCCTTGGACGATGGGAAAGAGCGCTCCCGGAGGCTGCTCGACGCGACGGTAATGCTCGAAGGCGGCGCGCGCCCAGCGGATGGTGCGGTCCATGGCGCTGCGCGCGGCTTCCTGGGTGGCGGGGTAGCCGATACACTCGTCGAGCGTCATCATGACGTCGCTGCCGAGGGCGAGTTGGACGTCGACCGTCGATTCCGGCGTGAACAGGTGCGCGTCGCCATCCAGGTGGGAGTGGAACAGGACGCCTTGGTCGGTCACCTTGCGAAGGCCGCTGAGGCTGAAGACCTGGAAGCCGCCGGAATCGGTGAGGATGGCGCGCGGCCAGGACATGAAGCGGTGCAGACCGCCCAACTGGCGGATGGTCTCGTGGCCCGGGCGGAGGAACAGGTGATAGGTGTTGGCCAGGATGATTTGGGCGTCGAGCTCCTGGATGAGGTCGCGCTGGGTGACGCCCTTGACGGTGGCCTGCGTGCCCACGGGCATGAAGACCGGCGTTTCGACGTCGCCGTGCGGCGTATGGAGCACGCCGGCGCGCGCCCCAGTCTTCGGACACTCAGCGAGGATTTCGAACGAGACGACGCGCAAGAGACTATTCTAGCCGGGCGGCTTTGGAGACTGTGAAGGGCCGTGCAGGTCCGGACAGGCCGACCGCTACGCCGGTTGCAGAACACCAGCAGATGTCCCCCCGGCCCGATGGACTGCGCCTATGGCGCGCGACCGACTCAGCCCGAGCGAATTGGAGAGGCCTTGGCCGAAACGTGAGGCGGAGTTCATAGCGACCCGGCAGGGCCTCGGCATCGACTACGCTCGGAAGCAACGCGCCCACGAGCCGTTCGGTGGCGCGCATGGGATTGACCGCATGGCGCAGTGTGCCGCGCCGCCGGTGCGACACGGGCCGAGCAGGATTCAGTGAGGAGGAGAGCACTCAACGCAGGACAGCGATCTTCATGACCCGAAAAGACGTGGGCGGTCCTAGCGGGTGGTCAATCTCGCTGACCAGATAGAACCCGTCCGGGTTGGACGCAAGAAAGGCCGTCCCATACGGGGCCTTGAGTTTTTCAAGCCAGAGCAGGTCACCCGCCCAGCTATACCTGGCGAGAAACAAGTCGTTGCCCCAGGTGACACCGGCTGCGAGATAGCCATCGCGCAGAGCGACCAGATACCACTCCATTCCGATTGGCCCCGCAATGTCGGGAGGGATGTCCCTGGTCCATTCGCGCTTGAAGTTTGTATCGAAGGCGGTGAGGTGGTAGTGGGCGGCGTCCATCCCTGGGGGAAAATCATAGCCGAATACCGCGCACGCCCCGTTCGGACCGGCCGCAACAGTCGCTACGTACCCGCGCAGCTTCGTCTCACGCTCAAGTGCACCGACTGCGTCCAAGCGCAGCAGATGCAGCTGTTGCGTGGCGGTAGGCCTCGGATACTCTCCTGCCACAACGCAGCTTTTTCCGTCTTCCATGGCCGCCGCGCTCGGACCGTCGAGCCATTTCCAGAAGCGCCGTCTCCAGCGCACCTCGCCGTTCGGGCTGATCTTCTCCACCACGAGTGGGTCCTGATCGCCAACCACGAGGAGATTACGGTCCGCCAGAGGGGCGACACGCCAGAATATAGGTCCATCGGGGGCGGAAATGCGGACTGGACTCCCAACCGCCCCTGGCTTCAACAGCGGTGCATAGAACGCGCCCAGAGACTCGCTGTCGCGGCCCCGGACGCGATGCACGGCGACCAGGAAACCAGCAGGGCCGTCAGGCAGGACGACGGGATAATACTCCGCGAGGTCCGTCTTTACATTCGCGGGGACATGCGCTTCGACATCGACCGCCGACTGCTGATCGCCAGATCCGTCAATGCGGAATAGCGTCGTCCGGCGGGTGTAGTCGCGGCTGCCGGTGAAAGCGCTGGTCAGCACCCAGAGATCGCCGTGCCCGTCAACGCCGACTCCTTGAAGGAAGAACACGTCCGAGAACGCGCCGAATTCCCGCTCCCAAAGCACGCTGTAGTTTGCTGATGGCTGGGCGCTGGCGAGGAAAGCCGCTGCCAGCAATGCGATTAGGGTTCGCGGGAGCATCGCCGAGATCCGCCTCGTCATGTGCGGCGTATGGAGCACGCCGGCGCGCGCCCCAGTCTTCGGACACTCAGCGAGGATTTCGAACGAGACGACGCGCAAGAGACTATTCTAGCCGGGCGGGCGGAAGCGGCGGCGGTACGTTCGCGAACAGCGCTTGCGCGCTGGGCCGCATGAGGACCATGAAAGTGAACACGCCCAGGACTGTGCCGTAGGGGAGGAAAAGGCAGTTGATTCCGGCGATCACCAGGCAGAACAGGCGATGGCGGCGTTGGGCGAGGAAGCGGCCGGTCAGGGCAAGGCAGGATGAAAACCCCAGGCCCAGCAGGAGGAGAACCCCGCCCAGGGTCGTAACGATGTAGCCCACGATGGCGGGAGGGCCGTCACCGCCGGCCCCGAAGACGGTGGGGTTGGAGAGTAAGAGGGCGCCTATCACTACGTACATGAGGGCGAAGCAGGAGAACAGCGCGTTGATTCCGGCGTTGACATAGTAGAAGAAGGTGAGCAGCCGGAGGTGCTCGGTGTCCTTATCGACGAGTTCGCCCATGGGAATTCATGGTAGCGCGGACCGGGGCGCTGCACGGAGGCGGGTCTGGAGACCCGCTGCAGGACTGGAGTCCTGCCCCACTCAGTTAGCTTAGCGGCCGGATTCCACCGATTGCGATTGCTCGGGGGCGGCCTCGGGGCCGATCTCGTCGACTTCGACGGGGGGCGGCGTATAGAAGAGGATGCGGCCGCAGGTTTCGCAGTACATCACCTGGTCCAGGCGGCGGAGCTCCTGGTAGAACTGCAAGCGCAGGCCCATGTTGCAGAGCGAGCAGCGGCCTTCGATCGCCTCGGCCACCGCGATGCCCTTGCGGGTTTTCCGCAGACGCTCGTACTCGCGGTAGACCGGCGCGGTCATTCCGGCCACCAGCTCGGCGCGCTGCTTGAGCAGTTCGTTCAGTTGGCGCGTATCCTCGGCGGTGCGCTCGCGGGCGACTTTCTTCTCGCCCTCCACCTGCTTCTTCTCCTCGTCGAGCGACGACTGGGCGGTCTTGAGGCTCTGGTCCAGCGGTTCCGACTCGGACATGCGCTCGAGGATCGCGTCCTCGCATTTGCGGATCTCGGCCTCGCAATAGTCGATTTCGTGCTTGAAGGCGAGGTACTGCTCATTGGTTTTGGCCTGGAGCATCTGATCTTTGAGCTTCGAGATCTTCTGCTCCTGGGTCTGGATGTCGGCGTCGAGCTGCTTGCGCTCGCGCTGATTGGCGGCCAGCGCCGCCTTATCCGCCTCGACTCTCCGGATGTGGGAATCGAGCGTTTTCTCTATGACGGCTACGTGCTTAGGAAGGGAAGCGACTTCGCCCTGCAAGGTTCGAATGCGGCTATCCAGATCTTGCAGCAGGATAGCCACTCTAAGGTCTGGGACCATTATCATTCGATTTTACCACGCTGACGGCGCCGGCCTTCGACCAGAGGCGCGATGAGTGCGCGGCCGGCGGATTCGAGCTCGGGCACTTTCGCCACGCTGCACACCGCCCAGAACACGGCGGTGCCGACAGGAATCGAAACCGCGAGGTCCACCAGGCGGCCCAGGCGCGAGACGCCGAGCCAATCCGCGAAGCCGATGTTGGACGCTTTGATGGCGACTCCCATGATGAGCGAGGCGAGCGCGATTTTCAGGGTGCTCTTCAACAGCCGGCGGCCGTGGATTCCTCCCAGGCGGCTGCGCAGGACGCCGAACAGAACGACGGCGCCGAAGAGCGCGACACCCGAGGTCGCCAGCGCGAGGCCGGCGTGGCCGAGCTTGGTCCAGCGCGTCAACGAGTACGCGGCGAGGTAGTTGATGAGGATGGAGCCCAGGCTCACCAGCATGGGCATGCGCGCGCTGCCGAGGGCGTAAAATGCGGGCGCCAGGACCTTGATGGCCGCGTAGCCGGTGAGGCCGATGGCATAGCAGGAGAGCGCCAGCGCGGTCTGGTGGGTGTCGTAGGAATCGAACTTGCGGCCCTGATAGATGGCGGCGATCATCGGATCTCCGAGGACGACCAGGGCGATCGCGGACGGCACGGTGAGGAGAAAAACCATCCCCAGCGAATCGGAGAGCGTCTTGCGGAACTGGTCGATGTCGCCGGCGACCGCGCTGCGCGAGATGGAAGGCAGGGTAGCCGAGGCGATGGCGACGCCGAACAATCCCAGAGGAAGCTGCATGAAGCGGAAGGCGTACTGGAGCCAGCCCACGGGACCGTTGACGCCGCGCACGGGATCGACGATGGTGGTGGCGAAATTGGTGTTGACCAGCACGTTCACCTGCACGGCCGCGGTGCCGATGATGGCCGGTCCCATGAGCCGGATGATGCGCCGCAATCCGGGGTGCGACCAATCGATGGCCGGCCGGAAGCTGAAACCGGCCTGCTTGAGGGCGGGCAGCTGCCAGAGAAGTTGAACCAGGCCGCCGAGCACCACTCCATACGCCATGCCCTCGATGGGCGCGATGTGGATGCTCGGGCCGAGCCAGAACCCGAGGAGGACGCCGAAGAGCACCGATCCGACATTAAAAACCGTCGACGCCAGCGCGGGGACACCGTAGCGGTCGCAAGCGTTTAGGATTCCCATGGCCTGCGCCGCCAGGGCCACCAGCAGCAGGAACGGGAACATGGTCTGGGTGAGGCGGATCGCCAGATCGAACTTGCCGGGATCGGCCGTGGCCCAGGCGCTGGCCAGCAACCTGACGAGCAGCGGCGCGCCGACGACGCCGAGCACGCAGACGATCCCGACGATCAGGATGACCGCGGTTCCGACCAGGTTGGCCAGGCGCACGGCTTCTTTTTTGTCCTTGGTCTCCAGGTACTCGGAAAAAACCGGGATGAAGGCGGAGGAAAGGGCTCCTTCGGCGAACAGGTCGCGGGTGAGGTTGGGAATGCGGAAGCCCAGGGAGAAGGCGTCGAAGACGCGGCCGGCGCCGAACAGGTGGGCCATGACGGTTTCGCGCACCAATCCGCTCAGCCGGCTCACCAGCACCGCGCCCGATACCAGGGTGGCCGAACGGAGGATCTGCTCTTGACCTGCGTGTTCGTTCATCGGCAGAGTGCGCATTCCATGAACCGCTCGCCAGCCGGATAGACGCCCGGCGGGGTGCGGGACACCTCGGGGTGACAGACCATTATAGGGTGATCCTGTAGTGGGCCAAATAAAACGAGCCACTTTTCGGCGGCTTGCGGCGGGGCCTGCGGCGCAGTCCCCGGCGGGCAGGACTCCGGGATTCGGTGGCGGGGCCGACGGGGCATGACTTCGCGATTCGGCGCGGTGGCCGGCTCGGGATGCCATCGGGACGAAATTACTGGGGAGCCGGACGCCGGCGGGGGGACGAAACTGGCAAGTGCTTGAGGAGGCCTGAAATTCGGTTGGCGGAGTGAGGCGAATGCGGTTCGGGGTATTCTGTTGGAGGTCTGGTACGATGCCCGTGAAACGCCATCGCGACGAAGCGCCGCAACGCAAGCCGCCCGACTTGCAACCTGGGGCCGACGACCTGACTCTTCTAAGCGCGGACGCTGTCGTGGCGGGCGAACCGATCGTGGAAGCGCGCCTGGTCGGAGCCGATTTTTCTGGCCGCAAGCTCGCGGGCTTCGTAGCGAAGAACGCGGTCCTCGAGGGGGTCTCGTTCTCCGGGTGCGAGATGCCGTCGCCGCGTTTCCAGGATGTGCGCCTGGTCAAATGCGACCTTTCGAACGCGGTGTTGCGCGGCTTCGAGGCGCGGCGCGTTGAGTTCATCGATTGCCGGTTGATCGGCATGGCAGCGACCGAATGCCGGTGGCAGGATGTGTTGGTTCAGAACTGCGATGGACGCTACGTGCGACTCAGCGACGGCCGGGTCCGCGCGGGCGAGTTCCGGGCGAGCGATTTCTCGGAGGCCGACTTTCGAGGCACCGATCTCGAAGGAGCGAGTTTTGCGCAGGTTCTGCTGAGCCGGGCGGACCTCAGCCACTCGAGGCTTCGCAATGCCGACCTTCGGGGGGCCGGGATCGAAGGGATCCTGGTTGGCTCGGAGGATGTCCGCGGCGCGATCGTCACCGCGGCGCAGGCGATGGGCTTGGCGCGCCTGCTGGGGCTGGTCATCAAGTAGCCCTGGACGAACTGCCTTTGCGGGGCATGCTACTATATGAGGTCTGGTCCGTCTTGTTGGGAGGTCGTCTAACGGTAAGACGGCAGCCTCTGGAGCTGCTTATCGGGGTTCGAATCCCTGCCTCCCAGCCAATCCAGCCCTCGTTGTAGTCTCACAGGTCAAGGAAGGCGGCCGCTGGAGGTTCGTCAGCCGCCGGCTCCCGCTACGTAGGGAGGCGCGGCACGGTGCATGGTCCGTTGACCACCACCGGCCATTGGCCATCCACTATCGACCGCCTCATGCCAATTCGAGCGTAAATGGATCGGACTGCGCGGTCCCGTCGGCAAGCGCCGCGACGAATTGGAACTGCGTCCCCGCGGGATCGTTCCCATCGCTCACCGGCAGGCGATTCGTGGATTCGAGCGGGCCCTGGTCCACCGCCTGGAACGAGTTCTGCGTCACGTCGAACGGAGACGCCCAGAGCGTCGGGTTCAGATCCGCCGGAAAGACGATCTGAAAGTCCTGCGGCGGGGTCAGCACCGCCTGGAACACAACCTTGTCGCCGATCGAGAGCGACAGATAGTCCGGAAAAGGCTGCCACGGGCCGCCGACCTGATACTCCATTATGTTCGTCGCCGCCGTCCACCGCACAGCAATCTGATTGTCCGTCTGAATGATGATGTTTCCGTTGGGATTTACCTGGATGTGCGGATCGCTCGTCGGAAAAATGCCGCTCACCGCCAGGCTGTACTTGCTTGGCACTGGCGTCGAGAGGGCAACCACCGTGAAGAAGCCACTCATGCCTCCGCTCGGCACCGAAATCGAATCCGTCCCGAAGATGGTGGGATCTTCGAACTCCAACTCGTAAGCCGGCGTGCTCCAGCCCGGGCCGGTCTGAACCTTTACATACCATGCCACCTGGTCTCCGGTGGCTACCAGGATGTCATCCGCCTTATGCCCGTCGGTGAACGACAAGTAGCTGTAAGTCGGTCCGGCGAGTGTGAATGTGACTTTCACAAGAATCAACAATTGCCGCGGAGTGCGGCCAGGTGTGGCGCTCATGAGAGGTTTCCTTTCCCAGTTTTTGGACTTGGGTCGAGTATATCACCCCTCGATCGCGGCGCCTACGCCTATTTACGAGCGAGTAACTCCCGGAGGTCAGAATTCTGCCGCAGCGCGATAAAGTCGGGTTCGTTTTCGATCTCGGCCTTACTGTAACCCAGCGCGACTGCTTTCTTGAGGGCATCCACAGCCTGCGCCAGCAACCCCGCCGAAGCATATGCGCGCGCCGCGTAGAACCGAACCCCGCCGTCTTTCGGCTCCTTCTCGATGGCCCGGCCTATCTCCGTGATGGCATCCTGGTTGCGCCCCAGTTTGGCCAGATATACCGCGTAGTCTTTCCGCTGGCTGCTGCCGGGGTCGAGACCGAGTTGCTCGCTGACCAGCACCGCGGCTTTCGCGAAGGCGTCGCGCGCCCGCGCGCGTCCACCCGGTAACTGCCACAGCGCATCGCCCAGGTTGCCCCAATTGACGGAGTTGTTCGGCTGCAGGTTGGTCGCCTGCTCGAACTGCTTCGCGGCCTCCTCGTACTTACCCTCATAGAACAGCACCGTGCCCAGATTCGAGTAACCGAACGCATTCGGCCGGATCGCCACGGACTTCTCGAATTCCCGCCGCGCCTCCGGCCATCTTCGCTGATCGAAATACAACGCGCCCAGGTTGTAATGCAGGGACGGGCTGTCCGGGTTGATTCCGATAGCCACCTGAAAGCTCCGTTCCGATTTGTCATACTGCTGCTCATTCAGATAGAAAACGGCCAGCCTTTGGTACGTGGGCCAGTATCCCGGACGCAGGCGGATCGCCCGCTGCAACGTCTCCTCAGCCTCCTGCTTTCGGCCCGCGTTGCCCAGAGCATCGGCCAGCAGTCCATAAGCCTCCACGTCGTTGGGCTCCGACTGTTGGTACCGGCGGAAGAGCGCGATGGCCTGGTCCGCCTGGCCCGTCGCCTCGCGAATGATCGCTTGAACCAGAAGGACGTCCGGAGTCACACCGGCCTGCGCCGCGCGGTTCGCCTCCTCGTCGCCCTTGGCCAGCGACACCCGGTCCCCGGTAAGAAGATAAGACCGCAGGTGCGCCAGCGCCAGCTTGGCCCGCGCCCGCGCGAACCCGGGGTCCCGGTCCACCGCCTTCTGAAACAGCGTGACCGCCTCGTCATAACGGCGGCTATCGAGCGCGCCCTGCCCCTGAACGTAAAGCGCGTAGGAGGCTTTGTTCGCCGTGCTCTCGCCCGGCTCCGTCCCACTGCCGAAAAACCTGGAGAGGCTCTCGGCCAGCGCCCCTTCGAGCCCCGCGGCATCGGGCGGCAGCGAAAACGTCGCCGAGTCCTTCAACCGCACCTTTCGCGCGTCCGTGAGCGCCAGTGTCACCTGTAGCCCTTCGGCGGTCTTTTGTACCGAGCCGGAAAGAGCCAGCGTGGCCTTGAACATCTTGCGCGCGTCCGCGATCGTTCGTACCTGGTCGCGGCGAACCTCGACGGATGGAACCACCAGCGGCGCGTCCGTCGGATTCCCCGCGTGAGACACCATGTTCGTCACGGTTTCCTGCAAGCCCGCAGCGAGGGTCTGGCCGGCCGGGTCCGAGCCCAGGTTCTCGAAAGGAAGCACCACCACGGTCTGGTCGGCCAGCGAAACCACTCCTCGAAAAGGGCCCAGGTGGCCTAACCACGCGGTCGCCACGCCTGCCAGCGCGAGCCCCGCTGCCATCACGCCGATTCTCAAGCTATTCGTCCGGCGCGGCCTCGCCGGCGCCTTCTCGAGCGTTTGGGTAGCGACCGCCGAATCCAGCGTCGATGCCTGCAGGCCGATTCCCAGCTCTTTCAGCACCTCCGCGACGCTGCCCGGCCGGTCTTTCGGATCCCGCGCCGTGGCCTGTGCGATCGCATCCGTCACGTACGAAGGAAGCTCGGGCCGCACCGCGGAAATCGGTTCCGGAGCGTCGTGCAGCACTTTCGAGCAGAGCGCCTCAACCGAGGGCGCAGCATACATGGGCCGGCCCGCGGCCAACTCGTAGAGCAGAGCGCCAAACGCATACACTTCGCTTCGCACCGACGCCGGCTCGCTGTTCAGAATTTCCGGCGCCAGATACGGAATGGTCCCCAGGGCCGCGCCCGGACGGGTCAGGTCGCTCCGTTCCGTCAGCTTCGCCAGCCCGAAATCCACCAGCTTGAGATCCCCGTGCGCGCTGAACATGCAATTGGCGGGCTTGATGTCCCGGTGCAGAATCCCGTGCCGATGAGTGAAGTCCAGCCCTGCGCCAAGCTGCCGTGCCAGCCGCAGAATTTCCTCCAGCGGCAAACCGCCCTCGCGGATTCGATCACGCAGGTTGCCGCCGGAAAGGTATTCGAGCGCCAGGAAGGGCTCGCCATCCCATTCGCCGATCTCGTAAACGACCGCGATATTCGGATGACTCAGCGCCGCTATGGCATGCGCCTCCCTCTCGAAGCGTTCCGATGCGCCCGGCCGGTCCGCCTGCGCCGGCCCGAGGAACTTCAGCGCCACAACGCGATTCAGGCGTTTGTCCCTGGCTCGATACACTACTCCCATGCCCCCTCGCCCGCAAACCTCGAGGAGCTCGTAGTTCGGGTGCTCCGTTCGCTGAGGCACAGGTAT
>CAZBQQ010000031.1:0-25320 GCA_964493965.1 uncultured Solibacteraceae bacterium | reverse complement strand
CCCCGGATGTAGCGCCGGTTCGTGAGACCCCGTTGGCCCCTAGTCAAATCACTCGTTGCCGTCCGTCGACTATTCGGCGAGAATCGAAGTAAGCGGCCAAGCTGGCGCCATGGCGTGTGAGTTATCGTCTCGAGGCCACATCTCCTCCTTGGCAACTGGCGGTTGTTCATGCCAATGCCGACGTCCTCCTGCATCCGAAGCCGACTGAGTCTTGCGGCCTCGTCCTTGGAGAAAGGGCTCGCACGATGATGACACGCAGGTTTTTGCTCGGCCTATTGGCTGAAGGCGGCCGGCGGCTGTTTGCCTCCGCCACCGCCGGGGCTCCGCCGCAGCCCAGTTCCCGCACGTACCGGGTCGATGCCACCATCCTTCTGTTCTCCCTCTCGATCTTCACGCGCGCCGGCGTGGGGAAGGGGCATGCGCGGCATGTGGTCACGCGGTCGGCGGATCGTTCCATTCACCAGCTCGAGTTCGAGGCGGGATCGCTTCCCGACCGGGCGCACGGTCTGAACCGGCTCGGCCTGATTCGGGAGACGGTGGCGGAATCCGATACCGGAATCCTCGAGGCGAACTACTTCGGGTTTATGACCGCCTCCAAAGAAGAGAGCCTGGGAGAAGCCAAGAAGGCGCTGAACGACAAGACGGCGCAGAGTATGTTTGTCGCCATCGAGGGGCAGTCCCGGCCCGGCGAAGCTCACAGCCGGCGGGCGCGATTCTCTTCCGATGCGCGAACGGAGTGGACCGAGTTGGAACGTAGAGCGGAAGCCGCCGTCCGCGACCCGGCTCAGACCTCGGGCGAAAGCCACATCCAATCGGGAGCCTCCGGCGCCGCGGCCCCGACCTTCTTGTTCGCGCTCTGGGGGGCTATGTCTTCCGGCGAGACGCGGCGGAAGCAGATGTACGTCTATGCGGGTGACCGGTACGAGCTGACGACGTCGCGGAGGCCCGATCCGAAAACGGGACGACGGTTCGCGGACCGGGGCCTGGTGCCGCGGGCCGAATCGGTGATCGCCTTGAGCGGCACGATCCACAATCTGCGCACGGGCAACAAGACGCCCTTCCGGATCTGGACCGAGGACGCGAGCCGGTCGGTTCCTCTGCGAATCGAATATCAGCCGCGCGGTTTCCTGCAGCTTGCGCTCGAAGCGGAAGGATAGGGCGACTGGCGGGTCTGGAGACCCGCTGCAGGACTGGAGTCCTGCCCCACAAGCTACAATTGGCGCAATGCCACTCCGCGCTGTCGTCCTCCTCTCCCTGTGCCCGCTTCTGGCGGCCCAGTCGTTCAACGTCAGGTCCTACGGAGCGGTGGGCGACGGGACGCATCTCGACACCGCCGCCATCTCCGCCGCGATCAAGGCTGCGGCGGCCGCGGGCGGAGGCGTCGTCGCTTTCCCGCCGGGCCGGTACCTCACCGGCACCTTCGAGCTGCTGAGCAACGTTTCGCTGGATCTCGAGGCTGGGTCCGTGATTCTGGGGAGCCCGAACCTGGCCGACTACGGGGCCATCGGCGACTACGGCTTCACCAAGGCTTACGGAGTCAGCAGCAGCGGCGAAGGCGACAAGGTGGGGATGATCGTGGCCCGGCAGGTTGAGAACATCGCCATCTTCGGCCAGGGCGCGATCGATGGGAACTCGGGCCAGTTTTTCGACTTCGACACGCCACACATTGGCCCCGACTTCGATGCCCGCTACACGCGCGACCCGAAGGCGTTCCTGGAAGTCATGCGGTCGACCGAAGACGGCCCTGTGAAGGTGAAACCCGAAGGCCGTCCCGGCACGCTGATCATTCTCTCCAACGCGCGGAACATCGTCATCCGCGACGTCACGTTGACGAACGCGCCCAACTGGACGCTGCACCTCCAGCACAGCCGGCATGCCGTGGTGACCGGAATCCGCATCGCCAACGACCTGCGGATCCCCAACAACGACGGCGTCGATTGCATGGATTGCCACGACGTTCACTTCTCCAACTGCGACATCTCGGCCGGCGACGACGACTTCGCGATCGTCGGCAGCCAGGATGTCACAGTGGCCGATTGCTCGCTCACCTCGCACTCCTCCGGAATCCGCCTCGAGGACACGCGCTTCGCGACGTTCAGCAACCTGACCATCCACGCCAACCGCGGCATCGGCGTGTTTGAGCGCGGCGGAGGGCTGACCTCCGACGTTTTGTTCTCGAACCTGGTCATGGAAACGCGTTTGCTGGCCGGCCATTGGTGGGGCAAGGGCGAGCCCATCTACATCGCTTCCGGCGGGCCGGGCAACGCTGACGGGGGCGTGCGGAACGTGCGCTTCTCGAACATCCTGGCCGACGCCGAGGGCGGCATTGTGATCTACGGGACCAAGGACAGCCCGATCCGCGACATCGGGTTTGACAGGGTGAGACTGCGCATTCACGCGCCGCGCGCGGCGGTGGCCCGGGGCGCGGGCGGCAACTTCGACCTGCGCTGGACGGCGACCTCTCTGGCGGGCGCGGTCTTCGCGCATGACATTCCGGCGGTGTACTGCCGCTACCTCGCCGGGTTGAAGGTGCGCGGGCTGGATATCGAATGGGATCGCAACCTGCCCGATTACTTTTCGAACGCCCTCTCCTGCGAGGATTTTTCGGGAGTCGATCTCGAAGATTTCGCCGCGCGGCAGGCCGCGCCCGACGGGCCGCAGGCGGTGATCCAGCTGCGCAACGGCGCCGGCGTCTCCATCCGCAACAGCGTCGCTCGGCCGGGCGCCGGGACCTTTCTTTCGCTTAGCGGGGTTTCGGGAGCGGGCCTGTTCTCGGAGAATGACATCGCGGCGGCCCGGCGGGCGTTCTACCCCGCCCCGTCCGGCTTCACGCTTTCCGGAAACCGGCTTCCGCCTCAGGCGAAACCTGGAAGATAATGGTTGCTTGCGGAAGTTTGATCTTGATATCCGAGCGTCCAACAGTTAGTATGAGCATTGAACAAAATGCCCGAGATTGATGTGAAGCGGCCGCAGGCCGCCTCGAGCGAGGTGGTTCGGGACATCAACCGGCGTATCGTCCTGAACCTCATACGGACGCGGCAGCCCATCTCGCGCGCCGACCTGGCCCGCGTGTCGGGTCTCCAGCGCAGCACGATCTCGCTGATTGTCGAAGAGCTGATCGAGGAGAACTGGGTTTTGGAAGGCCCCACCGGGCGGCTGCCGCGGGGCCGCCGTCCCACGTTTCTGCGGCTGAATGAGGAGCGCGTCATTATCGGGGTGGATCTGCGGCCGATTCAGACCACGGTCGCGGTGGCGGATGTGAACGGCCGCTTCAGTTTTCAGGAAGCGATGGAGACCCCCGCTGACCCGGGGCGAGCGATGGATGAGCTGGTCCGGCGCATCCAACACGTCGTTCGGCTGTGTCAGGGGAAGAAGATCGAGGGCATCGGAATCAGTCTGCCGGGCCGCTATGACCGGGCCCTGGACCGCCTGCTCTTCGCTCCCAACCTGAAGTGGCGGGACGTCGATATTCGCAATCCCATTGCGGAGGCGACCGGCCTGGAGGTCGAGCTCGAGAACGCCGCCAATGCGTGCGTGCTGGCGGCGGTCTGGTTCGACCGCATGGAATCCTGCCGCAACCTGGCGGCCGTTACGGTCTCGGAGGGCATCGGCACCGGGCTGCTCATCAACGGCCAGCTGGCGCGCGGCCTGAGCAGCATGGCGGGCGAATTCGGACACGTGGCGCTCGACCCGGACGGCCCGCTGTGCGGCTGCGGCAGCCGCGGCTGCTGGGAGGTTTTCGCCTCCAACCGCGCCGCGCTCCGCTACTACCTGGAGACCAACGCGGAGCCCGCCGGCCTGGGCTTTCTCGACCTGCTCCGGCTGGCCGATCAGGGCGATGCGCGGGCGGCGCGGGCTTTGGAGACGCAGGCTCACTACCTGGGCCGAGGGATGCGGATGATTGTCGCGGGCCTGGCGCCGGAGCGCATTGTGGTGGTGGGCGACCTGACGCGTTCCTGGCACCGCTTCGGCCCGGTGATCGAATCCGAAGTGCGGGCGCAGGTGCTCCCGGGCGGGTGCCCGCCGGTGGTGGTGCCGGCGCACGAGGACGGCATGGCCCGCCTGCGCGGTACCATCGCGCTGGTGCTGTGGAACGACTTCGCGCCGGCCCGCGAGACTTCCCCCGACCGCTCCCCCCGCCCCGCGCGAGTGCTGGCCGAAGCCTGAAAAGCTCCCCCGTCCCGGTCTCCGTCCCCCGGTCCCCGTCCCCCGGACCCACTTACCGAACCGCGCGCGTCAGCAAGCGGACTCTTTTCCCCGTGTTTTGACCACTCACAAATAGGGCTTGACACCGCCCCGGCTTCAGTATATAGTTCGATGTTGCAACAAATACTAGGCTTGTGGGGGTCACTAGTTGTTGCTTAGGTCCGAGATGTACGTCCGCTCCGCAACCTCATGCGGAGTGTCCCTATCGTCCGGCTTCCCTCTCCGGAACCAAAATCCAAGATCGTTTATCGCCAGGAGTTATCTCATGTCAGAGACGATGCCTCTTATGCTGATGCGCCGGGCCGCTCGGTCCGTCGCCTCTGTTTCTCTTTTGTGCCTGCTGCTGGGCGTGTTGCTCGTTACTCAACCCGCGGCTGCGCAGGTGCTCTACGGTACTCTCACCGGCACGGTGATGGACCCATCCGGAGCGGCCATACCCGCCGCTCGGGTAGAAGCCACGAACATCGGGACCAACGTCGTAAGTGAGACGAGCACCGACGAGCATGGCTACTACCGTTTCAACGACCTGCAACCTGGGCTTTATAAGGTGGCCCTGAACGCCAAGTCGTTCCGTCCTTACGTCGAAGTTAACGTACAGGTATCCCCGAACGCCGTCCGCCGCGTCGATGTGCAGCTGCAAATCGCGCAGGCTGCCGAGTCGGTGATGGTCACGGCCGATGCCGTGGTTCTGCAAACGGACAAGGCCGATATTCACTCGGAAGTGACGTCACAGGAAGTGCAACAGCTCCCGTACATGGGCGGAGAAGGCAAGAACTTCCAGAGTCTTCTGCTTCTGCGCCCCGGCACCAACACCACCGCGGGAACCGGCGAAGCTAACTCGGAAGCTGGGAATCCGCAGCGCGCCATCACGGTTTTCATGAATGGCGTGTCGTCCCAGGCTAACAATACCAAGCTGGATGGGACCAGCATTGCCTATCCCTGGCTGCCCGTGAACGTCGCCTATGTCCCGCCTGGGGAGGCCATCGAAACTGTCAGCGTAAGTAGCAACGCCTTCGACGCCGAACAGGGCGTGGCGGGCGGCGCGGCTGTCAACGTTACGATCAAATCCGGCACCAACAATCTGCACGGGGTCGGGTTCGAGCGAAACACCAACAACGGCCTGGCCGCGGTTAACAACGAGTTTACCCATCCCGGCAGGCTGGCCAAGAACATCTTCAACCAGTACGGATTCGCCATCGGAGGTCCGATCTGGATCCCCAAAGTGATCGATGGCAAGAACAAGCTGTTCTTCTTCGCGGACTTTCAGGGAACCAAGCGCCGGCAGTATGCGGCCGCTACCAATCTGACCCTGCCCACGGCGGCCATGCGCACGGGAGATTTCAGCGCCACCGGGACGGCGATTTATGACCCTCTCACCGGCAACGCTGACGGCACAGGCCGTACGCAGTTTCCCGGAAATGCCATCCCCACCAATCGAATCTCACAGGCCGCCGGCACGCTGACGGCTCTTCTACCGGCCCTCACCAGGCCCAACGCCTACACGAGCAACTACGACGCCTACGGCACCACCCAGTACAACCGCGACAACTGGGATGCCAAGGTGAGCTACAACCCCTCCTCCCGCTCCATGATCTGGGGCCGCTACAGCGCTTCCCCGATGGACATCGTGGCGCCTCTGGACCTGGGGCCCGCGGGCGGCGATGCCTTTAACGGCGGCAACGCCGGGCATGCTGGTGGCCGCGTGCAGGTTGTGGCCACCGGTTTCAGCTACACGGTATCACCGACGTTTGTGCTCGACGGCAACGCCGGATATACCCGGCAGAACATCGGAGCCAACGGCGACGTGCAGGATGGCGATTTCGGGACCAACGTCCTGCACATCCCGGGCACCAACGGCATCGGTCCCAACTACATGGGAATCCCCGCGTTTCAGATCACCGGGATCAACAACCTGGGCAACGCCGGAACCGGCAGCCCGTTCCAATTCCGCGACAACCAGTACGTCGGCGCCATCAACGCCAGCAAGATGATGGGCGCGCACAATCTGCGGTTCGGCTTCGAGTACGACAAGGCCGCGTTGAACCACTTCCAGCCGCAGGGTGGAACCTTCGGGACGGCGCGAGGCACGTTCGGCTTCGATGGCACGCTGACATCGCTCAAGGGCGGCGTGGCGCCTAACACCGGCACTCCGTCGAACTCGTGGGCGCAGTTCCTGCTCGGCGATCCCTCGCGCGTCGGCAAAGTCACGCAGTTTGCGAATCCGAACGCGCTGCGCTTCTCCACCTGGTCCGCATACGCGCGCGATTCGTGGCAGTTGACCCGGAACCTGACCATCAACTACGGCGTGCGTTGGGAGTACTACCCGATCTACTCGCACGACAACTACGGAGCGGTCCGGTATGATCCCGCATCGCACAACATTCTGGTCGGCGGCGAAGGCGGCGTGCCGTGGGATACCGGTGCCAGCGCCAGCTGGGCGAACTTCGGGCCGCGCTTTGGAGCGGCATATCGCCTGGGCGAAAGAACTGTCATCCGCGGTGGGTATGGCATCACGATCGATCCCGACAACATGCGCAACCAGCGCAACCAGTACCCGTCCATCGTCAATCAGGACTACAGCCCTGCCAACAGCTACCAGTTCATCAACTACGCCGGCGTTGCCGGTTCGGACGGCGCTACGAAGGTGAATCTGACGGATGGCATCCCGACGCCCACCTTCCCGAATATCAGCGTCGGAACGATCAAGCCGTCGACAACCCCGTCACCAACCACCTATCTGCCGACTGTCGGCACCGCGACCTTCCCCGCCAATTTCGACCGCGGATACTACCAGAGCTGGAACCTCTTCGTGCAGCGCGAGATCACGTCATCAACGATGATCGAGGCGGGATATGTCGGCACCCACGGTGTGCATATCGACATGGGCGTCAACGTCAACGGCGCGGCTGCCAACGGCGGCAACGCGGGACGCCTGCTCGCTCCCTACCTCATCACCGACCTGAATATGTACGAGCCGTTCGGCAGTATGACCTACAACGGCCTGCAGACCCAGATCCGGCAGCGCATCGGCAATTCATTCTTTGGAGCCAGCTACACCTACTCCAAGACCATCAACAACATGAATGGCGACAACAACGATGCCACCCTGTGGAGGACTTTCCCCTTGAATGTCGCCGTGGACAAATCCGTGGCGGGCTTCGATCGGACCCAGGTGCTTCAGGTCTACTACGTCTGGGAACTGCCCTTCGGCCACGGACACAAGCTGGTAAGTGAAGGCGTGGGTGCGTGGATCCTGGGCGGCTGGCAACTCTCGAGCGAAATCAGCCGCTTCAGCGGGCTGCCGTTCACGATCGCGAGCGGCGCCAGCGCCAATGCGCCCGGCCAAACCAACAGCGCCATTCAGATCGACTCTACCGTCCAGATTCTCGGCGGACACGATCCGAATCACCCCTATTACGACGGCACCGCCTTTATCAACCCGGCGGCCGGCACGCTGGGAACCACGGGCAGGAACATCCTGCGCGGCCCCGGCCTGTTCAACATCAATCAGAGCATCACCCGCACCTTCGCCTTCAAGGAAGACAAACTCAAGTTCCAACTCGTGGGCGAAGCTTACAACCTGACCAACACGGCAAGCTACAGCAACCCCGGCGGCAGCTGCTGCTGGTCAACGACTAACGGAGTGACCAAGTACAACAACTTCGCGGTCGTCACCAGCACGGCCTCCGTTCCCCGATATCTGCAGGTTGGGGGATATATCCGGTTCTAGCAAGCACACTCCCACAGTGCTGTTCCCGGGTGGAGCGGAATTACGGACCCGCTCCACCCGCTTTTTTTGTTCCCTGACTTCGTGGTACCAAGTGGAAGAGACATGAAGATCCGCGATCTGCGCGCTACCACTGTCACCCTGCCCCTCGAAGCTCCTCTGCGCCACGCCAACGGGTGCCACTGGGGCCGCTTTGTGCGGACCATTGTCGAAGTCGAGACCGACAACGGCCTGGTCGGCCTGGGCGAGATGGGCGGCGGCGGCGAGTCTGCCGAAGCCGTTTTCCGGTCCCTGAAAAGCACGCTCGCCGGCCACGACCCCGCTCGCATCGAGGAGATGCGCTTCCGCATCGCCAATCCCACGGCATCGCTCTACAACAACCGGACACAGGTGCTGGCGGCGCTGGAGTTCGCCTGCCTCGACATTCTGGGCCAGGCCTGGGGCGTGCCGGTGCACGCCATCCTGGGCGGGAAACTGCGCGACCGCGTGCCGTTCGCTTCCTACTGCTTCTTCCGCTACGCCAACCCCGCCACGGGCGCGGGCGAGGTTCGCACTATTGACCAGGTGGTGGAGACAGCGCGCGCGCTCAAGGCCCGCTGCGGTTTCACGTCGCACAAAATGAAAGGCGGCGTTTTCCCGCCCGACTATGAGCTCCAGGCTTACCGCGCGCTGGCCGCGGCGTTCCCGGACGATCAGGTGCGCTTCGACCCCAACGGCGTCTGGTCCACCGAACAGGCCATCCGCTTCGGACAGGCGATCGAGGGACTTCGCAACGACTACCTGGAGGACCCGGTCTACGGCCTGAACGGAATGCGGCGCACGCGCCAGATGGTCCGGGTGCCGCTCGCCACCAACACCGTGGTGGTGAACTTCGAGCAGCTCGCCGCCAATGTGCTCGACACCGCGGTGGACGTGATCCTGCTGGACACCACGTTCTGGGGCGGCATTCGAGCCTGCGTGAAAGCGGCCGGAGTGTGCGAGACGTTCCAGCTCGGCGTGGCCGTGCACTCCTCCGGCGAATTGGGAATCCAGTTGGCCACCATGCTGCATCTGGGCGCGGTTCTGCCCAACCTGTCGTTCGCCGCCGACGCGCACTACCATCAGCTCACCGACGACGTCATTGAGGGAGGCTTGATGGCCTATCAGGGCGGGGCGATCGCCGTGCCCGATGCTCCCGGCCTCGGCGTGCGGCTGAACCGCGACAAGCTGCGCCAGTACAATGAACTGTATAAGGAGCTGGGAAACTACCCGTACGACCAGGATCCACTGCGGCCCGGCTGGGCGCCTTTGGTGCCCAACGACCGCTGGGCCGATCCTTGCGACGGGCGGGCGCCTGCGCTGGGATGAAACGGCCTCGACATGAGTGTCGAGGCGGCAGGCAGGAGTGCCTGCGCCTCGCGCGTATTGGAAGACAAAATGAAGCACTGCTGCTTTGACCTCGACCGGCGCGTAGCTGTCGTCATCGGTGGAACCTCGGGACTCGGAAGAGCCATCGCGCTGGGACTCGCGAAGCACGGCGCCAACGTGGCCGCGAGCGCCCGCACGGAGCAGGCGGTGGAAGAGACCGCGCTCGAGATCGAGGCGCTCTGCCGCCGCACCATTCGCCAGGTGGTGGACGTGGACTCGCGCCCATCCATCGACACCCTGCGCGACGCCGTCGTCCAGGCCTTCGGCGGCGTGGACATCCTGGTCAACGCGGCCGGGTACACGTTCCGCAAGCCGACGGCGGAGATCAGCGAGCCGGAGTGGGATTCCCTTACCGACACGAACCTGCACGGCGTATTGCGGGCGTGCCAATCGTTCTATCCGCTGCTGAAAGCGAGCGGGCGCGGGCGCGTGATCAACCTGGCCTCGCTCGGTTCCTTCCTCGCCTTTCACGAGGTCGCCGCCTACTGCGCCGCCAAGGCGGGCGTGCTGTCTTTGACCCGCAGCCTGGCCTGCGAGTGGGCCGGCGACGGCATCAGCGTCAATGCCATCGCGCCGGGCGTGTTTCCCACGGAGCTGAACGTGGCGCTGCTCGAGGGCACGGAGCGGGGGCGGGAGATCCTGACCCGCACGCCGATGCGACGCTTCGGACAACCTGAAGAGCTGGTGGGCACGGCCGTGCTACTGGCGTCGGATGCCGCCAGCTTTCTCACCGGCCAGTGCATCGCGGTGGACGGCGGCTACCTGGCGTCGGGAGTGAACTCCTAAAAGCAACAAGACAAGATTTGGCCACGAATGAACACGAATGAACACGAATAAGAAAGGCCGGACTGAGGGAGTAGGTTTCTGGCGCACCTCGCGTTGCGATCTCGCAGCATCCCGCAGGGTCCCGACCCCCTTTCGGATTCGTCATAGTTTTGCCGGGCGCTTTTATTCGTGTGCATTCGTGTTCATTCGTGGCCAGGCCTTTTGTCAGTTGACCACGGCCACGGCCACGGGCTCGGGCTCGGGGAGCGGCTCCGGGCGGACGGGCGCCGGCTCGCGCCGGCTGGTGGCGTACGGTTTCTCGAAGTAGCGGTAGAACAGATAAGCCAGCGGCAGCGTTGCCGCGATGCACAACAGGCTGGCGAACGTCCCCCGCCGCAGCCAAACTCTGACGGTCGCCGTCACCAGCGAAACCAGCGGGACGTGAATCAAGTAGACCGAATACGACATCTTGCCCAGGCCGGTCATCGCGCGCGTGGGCAGCAGGTCCTTCTTCACCAGGGGCTCGACTCCGCTGGCGGCCCAGAGAACCAGGCCGCAGCACAGCGCGAACAGCGTCTGCCTTTCCAGAGTTTCACTCGGATACCGGACGGTGAATCCCAGCGTCGCCGCGATCAGCCCGGCGGCAAGGACTATGCTGGCCGGCGCCGTCCAGCGGCCGAAGAGGCGGGAGGGACGGAGGCCCTTGTCGAGCACGGTATAGAGCAACAGACCGAAGGCGAACATGGCCCAGTACTGCATGAAGAGTCCGGATAGAAATGGACCGCGCCGCCACCACCACACGGCCCCCACTGTGGCCACCGTCAACACGGCCATGAAGCGGCGCTTCCAAAGCACGGCCAGCGCCATCACGAGGTAGAACTGCACCTCGATTGCCAGGCTCCAGTAGACCGAATTCACGGGAGCCCAGGGTTTGTGCGTGGCGCCGGTGGTGGCTAGTCCTTTGGTGAGGGTGACCAGGCCCAGCCAGTCCGGCACTGAAAATGTGTACCAGGGCGGGCTGTCAAGATGGAACCTGCGGGCACGGCACCAGTAGATGGCTGCGCCAAAGAACGGAGCCGCCAGGCAGACCGCGATCGACGCCCAGAAAGGCGGAAAGATACGCCGCAGCCGGCGCTTCAGGAACGAGCCCGCTGTCTGGCCCTTGGCAATGGTGCTGCGACTGGAGGCCATCATGCAGTAGCCGGAGATGACGAAGAAGGCAGGCACTCCGAGCATGCCGCAATCGGCGAACCGCCGGAAGAGGCCTGGATCGATGCCGAACCGCATGTGGTACAGAAAGACCCACAGGGCGGCGAGTCCTCTAGCGATCTCCAGGCTCTTGTTCAGCATGGCGGAGCCAAAGCCAGTCCATTGTAGCGCGAGTGGACGGTCCGCTCCCGGACGGTCGCGGTTCGGTGCTGGTGGGTGAAGCACCGGACGTGGCGGTCAGGGCGCCGACGATCGCGAGTCAGGGGCGGGTCTGGAGACCCGCTGCAGGA
Organism: uncultured Solibacteraceae bacterium; assembly: GCA_964493965.1. Lineage (GTDB taxonomy): Bacteria > Acidobacteriota > Terriglobia > Bryobacterales > Bryobacteraceae > DASWZN01. Next base: position 13,716 of record CAZBQQ010000031.1, on the reverse strand, counting down.
CTGGAGTCCTGCCCCACGGCTCATGGCTGCCAAGCTAGCCCACGCGCGCGATGGCATCAATCTCGATGCGGGCGTCGCGCGGCAGCCGCGCCACCTCCACGGTCGACCGCGCCGGAGGGTTGGCCGGGAAATAGCGCGCGTACACCTCATTCATGCGCGTGAACTCGCCCAGGTCCTTGAGGTATACCGTGGTCTTGAGCACCTGATCGAGCGAGGAGCCGCAAGCCGCGAGCACGGCCTTCAGGTTTTCCAGCACGCGCGCGGTCTGGGCCGCGATGTCGCCTTCGACAATCTGCCCGGTGGCCGGATCGAGCGGAATCTGGCCGCTCAGATACGCGGTGCCGTTGGACACGATGGCTTGCGAATACGGCCCGATAGCCTGCGGGGCTTGTGCGGTCGCTATGGTGTGCTTCATACCGGGACTGCTTTCTGGATGAGATCCCAGGCCAGTTCCACGTCCTCGCGGCCCGTGCCCAGGTTCCCGATCGCCAGGCGTATCGTGAATTTCCCGTTCAGCACGGTGTGAGAGAGGAACACTTTGCCGGAGGCGTTCACGGAGTCGAGGATGGCCTGGTTCTCCTCGTCGGTGCCTTTGAAGCGGAAGCAGACCACCGAGAGAGGGTTGGGCGCCATGCGCTCGAAGCGCTGATCGCCGCCAACCCAGCCGGAGAACTTCCTGGCCATGGCCACCTGCGAGCGAATGGCCGTGCAGATGCCCTCGCGGCCGAAGTAGCGCATGACGAACCACAGCTTCAGCGCGCGAAAACGGCGGCCCAGCGGAATGGCATAGTCCATCAGGTTGATGGCGCGCGGGTCCTCTTCGGTCTTCAGGTATTCCGGAACCAGCGAGAAGGCGCGGCGCAGGATATCCGGCCGCCGGGTGTAGAAGACGCTGAGATCCATCGGCGTGAAGAGCCACTTGTGCGCATTCATCACCACCGAGTGCGCGCGGTCCACTCCCGCGAACAAGTGGCGGAACTCGGGCACGATGGCGGCACCGCCCGCGTAGGCCGCATCCACGTGTAGCCACAGGCTGTACTTCTCGGCGAGGTCCGCGATGGCGGGCACCGGATCGACGCTGGTGGTGGAGGTGGTGCCCACGGTCGCCACAATGCAGAAGGGGCGCTTACCGGCCGCCAGATCGCGCTGGATGGCCTCCTCGAGCGCGTCCACCCGCATTCTGAAATGCGAGTCCACCGGAATCTTGCGGACGTTGCGGCGTCCGATGCCGAGGGCAATTGCGTCCTTCTCGACGGAGGAGTGCGCCTGCTCGGAAGTGTACAGCGTCAGGTAAGGCCGCCCGCCGTTTTCGCGCGCGTCCGGATCGGCCAGCTCGCGCGCGGCGGCGATGGCGTGCAGAGTGCTCACCGAGGCCGTGTCATAGATGATGCCGAAGAACTCGTCGGGCAGCCCCAGCCATTGCCGCAGCCAGCCCAGCGTCACCTGCTCCAGTTCGGTCAGCGCGGGCGAGGTGGCCCAGTGTATTCCGTTGGTGTTCAGCGCGGCGATCAGCATCTCCGCGATGATGGCCGGCGTGGAGCCGGTGCAGGCGAAGTAGGCCATGAAGCCGGGGTGGTTCCAGTGCGTCACCGCCGGGATGATCAGCTTCTCGAAGTCCTTGAGAATGACATCGAAGGGCTCGCCGTTCGCGGGCGCGGAGAGCGGCAGAGAATCCGTCAGATCGCCGGGCTTCACGCGCGGAAAAACCGGGTAGCGGCGGGGGTCCTCCAGGTACTCGGAAACCCAGTCCACCGCTTCGTGCGCGGCGCTTCGAAAGTCCTCGACGTATTTGCTCATTGGATGGGCCGAAGTACTAGAGTACAGCTTTCAGCTGTCAGCTATCAGCTGTCAGCTCACAAGGTATGACTGCATTCTCTCAACATCTCCGGCAGCCAGGATTTGAACCACTCGGCGAACTGGGCCGGGGCCCTCAGCGGGCGGCTGTCAGCTCTCAGCTTTCAGCTGTCAGCTCTCACGGCAGTCCTTCAACACTTCGGACAACCAGGATTTGAACCAGTCGGCGAAGTGGGCCAGCTTCTGTTTGGCTTCGGGGCCTGGCGGCGCGGCGGGCGGGCCGGGACGTAGGCCGCGCAGGGCCGCGGCTTCCCGAATCGCGACCGGAGCGGGAAACTCGGGGATCCAGGCGACGAATTCCCGCAGGCGACGGTCCAGCGCTTCGGCGCGCTCCTGTTGCCCGGCCAGCAGGGCACGGTCGAGCGCCACGTGCAGCTCAGGAATCGCGGAAGCGATTCCGGAGATCACTCCATCGGCTCCCGCGCGCCGCGCCCGGGCGTACAGGACGTCCTGCCCTGCCATCAGGGTGAACGGGAATCGCTCGCGGGCCGCGCGGAGGGCTTCGAACTCGTCCCAGCTGGCCGTCGAATCCTTGATGCCCTCGAACAACCCGGTAGAGAGCAGTTCGATGGCGAGCGGAGAAGAAATGGCGGTCGTGAAGGACGGGATGTTGTACAGGAAAATGGGCACCGCGCCCTTCAGCGCGTCGGCGAAGTGCAGATAGAAATGGCGCACGTCGTCCTGGCTGTAGCTGAAAAAATAGGGGGGCATGAGGAGCACGCCGGCGGCACCGGCGCTCGCGGCCTCGCGCGCCAGCGACAGCGCGCCCTCCAGGGTCGAGTGGCTCACACCGGCCAGGATCGGCACGCGGCTACGCCGGACGGCCAGCGAGATCAGCCGGCAGCGCTCGATGACGGGGAAGTGGAGGAACTCGCCGGTGGAGCCCATGAGCGCGATGCCATCCACTCCGCCGCGGCCGAGGAAATCCAGCAGATCGAACACTCCGGCCAGATCGATTCCCGGACCCTCGCGCCGGGGCGTAATCGCCGCAGCATACACACCCGAGACGGCATCCATCAGACCCTTCAAGGATACGACACCGGGCGCTGCGATCAAGGCCAACGCATCAACTGGCCCGGGATGGGGTAAATCGGACACTCGACCCACGATGCCACGAACCGTTCACGGTACTGCTCCCAGCGCTACTGAAGCAGACCGGCCCGAACGACAGCGAACTGCGGGAAGGACTCCAAAGCGCGAGCGGCAGACTCGCCAAACAACTGGTCCCTGGGAAAGCCATATCCAACGGCGACCTGGTCCGGGCGGCGTCGGCCGCGGAACTCCGCTAGGGTCGCGACGAGGTGTACATCTACGTTGGCATCAAGCAGCCACATGGAAGGAATCGATGAGTTCGGAGGCAACCTTGAGCAGGGCGTGGACACGGCGGACGCGCTTCTTTTTGGGAGTGAGTATTGACCATTGGTGCGGTGCGGCGAAGGCGCGAACGGCCGTCAGAGCGGCTTCAAGTCGCCGAGCGTGGTGGGGAGAAGTTCGGAGACCGTCGGGTGGATGTGCATGGCTCGCTGCATCACGGTGTAGGGAGCGTGCGCGTACATGAGGTCGAGGACGCAGTGGATCACCTCATCTCCGCCGGTGCCCAGGATGGCCGCGCCGAGGAACTGCTTCGACTCGCCGTCCACGAGCAACTTCATGAAGCCCTGGGTTTCGCCTTTCTCGATGGCCCTGCTGACGCGGGACATAGGGCGCGTGGCCATCAGGACGCGGCGTCCCGAGGCACGGGCTTGCGCCTCCGTCATTCCGGCGCGACCGAGCGGCGGATCGATGTACAGGTTGTAGGCCGTGATACGGTCCGACACACGGCGGGTGTCGTGGTCGAGCAGATTGGCAGCGACGATCTCGAAGTCATTGTAGGAGGTGTGCGTGAATCCTCCGCGGCCGTTGCAGTCCCCCAGGGCCCAGATGCCCGGCACATTGGTGCGCAACTCGTCGTCGACCTGGATGGTTCCGCGAGCGTCATGGGCCACGCCGGCCTTGTCGAGCCCGAGGTCGCCGGTGTTGGGCGTCCGGCCGATGGCCAGCAACACATGCGTGCCCGCGAAATCGGGCCCGTCGCTGGTGCAGTCCGTATGCACCACGATCCCGTCGTCGCGCCGGGCGACCGCGATGCACTTTGCGTTGAGGTAAACCTGGATGCCCTCGCGCTGCAGAATGTCCAACACCGCGGCGGAGATATCTTCGTCCTCGTGGCCCACCAGCCTGGGCCCCATCTCGACAATCGTTACCTCGCTGCCGAAGCGTCTGAAGATCTGTCCGAACTCCAGGCCCACGGCGCCGCCGCCGACGATGACCAGGTGTGGCGGCAAGGTATCCATATCGAGCAGGGATGAATTGGTCAGAAACGGTGTGCCCGGCAGACCGGGCATCGCCGGGATCGCCGCGCGGCCGCCGACATTGATGAAGACCTTGTCCGCCCTGAGCAACTGATCGCCCACGCGCACCTCGTGCGCCGACTCGAATCGGGCATGGCCCTGATAGACCGTGCAGTTCTTCAGGCCTCGAAGCCATGCCTCGATTCCCGTTCTCGACTTGCCGGAGATCTCGTCCTTCCGCGCCTTGGCGCGCTTCATATCGACGCCGACGCGGCCTTCGATGGTCACGCCGAACTCGGCAGAGCGGCGCGCCATGTGGGCCGCGTACGCGCTGGTGACCAAGGTCTTGGTGGGAATGCATCCGGTGTTGATGCAGGTTCCGCCAAAACGGGCCCGTTCGGCAACGGCGACCTTCATGCCGGCGGCGGCCAACCGGGCCGCGAGCGACGGGCCTGCCTGCCCGGTCCCGATGATGATGGCGTCAAATTCGTTGGGCATTGGCCGGTGGCTAGGCGTCGACGAACTGTTGCCCGCCGTCGATGTCGTAGGTCGCGCCGGTGAGGGCGGTGTTGGTCATGATGTGCACGGCGAGCGCGGCGACGTCGGCCGGTTCGACAACGCGCCGGATGGGGAGCGTGGCGCGAAGCTGGCGGCGGCGATTTTCGAGTTCATCGCCGAGGAGCGATGCCGACAACGCCGTGTCAACGAAGCCAGGGGCGATGAGGTTGACCCGGACGGGTGCGAGTTCGAGCGCCAGGTTGGCCGTGAAAGCCGGGAGTGCGGCGGTGACTGTCGAGGCGATCCCGGTTCCGATGCTTGGGCGGCGACCGCCAGTGCCGCCCATAAACAGCAGCGTGCCGGGCGGCCTCACCTTGTGGGCGGCGTTTTGTGCGACCTGGAGCATCAGCAGGAGGTGCTCTTCGAGGGCGAGGCGCGCCTGGGCGAGATCCATGTCCAGCATGCGCCCGTACTGCGGCCGGCCCGCCGTCACCATCACGTGGTCGATCCTGTCCGGAAGGCCTTCGAAGAACCGCTCGAGGCGAGCGGGATCCGTGGCATCAAAGGCCGCGGTGCTCAGCGCGTCGAGCTCGCTGGCGGCGCGCTGGAGGGGCTCGGGATTCCGGCCGGTCAGTATCAGCTTGGCCCCCTCACCGCTTGCCAGCCGGGCCGTTTCGAGCCCGATGCCAGAGCTGCCGCCGATCACGACGAGGGTCTGCCCGAGCAGGCCCGGTTGGCGCTGGATGGGAGAGGCGTTTGCGGCGCTCATTTCGGCAGCTCCGTCCCGGCCTGCTCCGCCGCCATGTAGGCGGCGTACCAGTCGGGCCAGTTCTCGTCGCGCTGCCCGGTGCGCTTTTCGTGCTCGCCGTGGGCGGCCTCCGCACGCCGAAGCGCGCTCGCGAGATCGCTTGCGGAGCCGAACGAAGTCGCGGCCGGGTCGATGCGCCCGGGAAGCCGGGTCGTGATTTCCTGCAGCAGCCAGCCATTGCCATCCGGATCCTTGAACGAAGCGAACGACTGGTAGCTGCTATGGTCGGGGGCCGGACCGCTGACCCGGCGCCGCCCAAACAGGTAGGGCTCGTCCGAGCCAGTGAAGACGCCGGCGGCGTCGTGGAACACCTCGCTGATCTCGACGCCGCGGGCGAGCAACTCGCGACGGGCGGCCTCGATACCGGAGACGATCAGGTACAGGCCCTGAGCCGCCCCGGGCGCCGCCGCCGTGACGTTCTTGCCGAAGATGACCGAGCACGCGGAGCCAGGCGGCGTGAACTGGATCACGCGGAAGCTGTCACCGCCGGCGTAGTCGGCGTCGAGACGCCAACCGAGCCTGGCGTAGAACTCCTTCGCGCGGTCGACATCCGAGACGGGGATGACGATCACCTCGAGCTTCGCGTCGAGTCTCGCGACGCTCGCGTTGGTGGTCTCGTCCTTACTGCGGACTTCGTCAGTGATCACGGCTGCCTCCTTGGTTCTGATTGCGATTACGCCAGAAGAACGTTGCCGAATCTACTAGACCAAGGTGTCGGTCCATCCCCGTGTCGCCGGAACTATTCACCAAATTTATGTCGTCCACGTTTTACATAAATTCCACTTGCATCTGCCCCTGAAACAGGTATACTCAGGCTTTAGGGCTCGACTTGGGCCGGCCGCTCGACGCGTGCCTGCCCGAAATACATCCCCGGAGAGCTTTATGGCTGCCACCGAACTTCTGGCACTACCCGGGGCCAGCCGGTTGTTGGACGAAGCGCCGGACCCCAACGCTGAGCTGGCCCAAAGGTTTCACACCTACATGTTCCTCATGCGGGAAGTCGAGGAACGAATCGAAAAGAAGCTCTACCGGCAGGGCAAAATCGCTGGTGGCGTCTATGTAGGCCGCGGCCAGGAGGCAATCTCCACCGGCGCGGCGCTGGCTGCCGATCCCGAGGACATCCTGTTCCCCTGCCACCGCGACATGGCGGCCTACTTCATCCGCGGCGTCCATCCCAGGCAGATCTTCGCTCAGTACATGGGACGTGTCGGCGGGCTCACGCAGGGCCGCGACGGCAACATGCATATGGGCGACCTGCGGCTGAAGATCGTGGCCATCATCAGCGCCATCGGCGCGGCGATCCCGGTTGCCGCGGGCGCGGCGTTCGCTCAGAAGTATAAGGGCGAATCCGGTGTCACGCTGTGCTTCTTCGGCGACGGCGCCACCAGCCGCGGCGATTGGCACGAGGGTGTCAACTTCGCCGCCGTCCTGAAGCTGCCGCTGGTCCTGATCTGCAACAACAATCAGTACGCCTACTCGACCCCGCTCGACAAGCAGATGGTCTGCCCCAATATTGCCGACCGCGGTCCCGCCTACGGCATTCCGGCCGAAATCGTGGATGGAAACGACGCGTTCGCGGTCTACGAGGCAACGCACCGCGCCGCCCAGCACGCGCGCGCCGGCCTGGGTCCGTATCTGCTGGAATGCAAGACCTTCCGGATGACCGGCCACGCCGCGCACGACGCCGCCGGATACGTGCCGCAGCAACTGTTCGCCGAGTGGGCGGCCAAGGATCCGATCCTGCGCGTCGAGCAGCTCATGCTTGAAAAAGGCTGGAAGACCCGCGCGGAGATCGACGCCGCCTGCGCCCGCATCCGCCAGGAAGTGGACGAGGCCATTCAGTGGGCCGAGCAGAGCCCCTACCCGGATCCGGCCACCCTTCTGGACAGAGTCTACGAGTAGGCCATGCCGACCACCTATTTAGAAGCCATACGCCAGGGCATCTGGGAAGAGATGGAGCGGGACCCCAACGTCTTCCTGCTCGGCGAGGACATCGGCGCTTACGGGGGCGCCTTCAAGATCACGGCGGGCATGTTGGAGAAGTTCGGCGAACGCCGCGTGGTGGATACTCCGCTGGCCGAAGCGGCCATCGCGGGCGCCGCCATCGGGGCGAGCATGTTCGGCCTACGCCCGGTGGCCGAGATGCAGTTCTCCGACTTCATCACCTGCGCCTTCGACCAGATCGTCAACTTCGCCGCCAAATGCCGCTACCGCTGGAACGCCGGCGTGCCGATGGTCATCCGTGCGCCCTCCGGCGGCGGTAACCGGGGCGGCCCGTTCCACTCGCAGAATCCGGAAGCCTGGTTCACCCACGTACCGGGCCTCAAGGTCATCGCGCCAGCCACCGCCTACGACGCCAAGGGCCTGATCAAATCCGCCATCCGGGACAACGATCCCGTGCTCTATTTCGAGCACAAGGGGCTCTACCGGAGGATCAAGGAAGACCTGCCGGAGGCCGAGTACACCGTACCTATCGGCAAAGCCCGCGTCTTCCGTGAGGGCACGGACGTGTCGATCATCACCTACGGCGCGATGGTTTACACGGCTCAGGAAGCGGCCGAAAAGCTAGCTGCGGAGGGCATCTCCGTCGAGATCGTGGACCTGAGAACGCTGGTTCCACTCGATGAGGAGACGATTCTGGCGAGCGTGCGCAAGACCTCGCGCGCCATCGTCCTGCACGAGGACACTCTGACGGGCGGATTCGGCGGCGAGATTGCCGCGCGCATCACCGAGCGCGCTTTCGATTGCCTGGACGCCCCGGTGGTCCGGATCGCCTCGCCGGACACGCCGATTCCGTACAGCCCGCCGCTCGAGGACGCCTTCCTGCCCAATGCGGACAAGGTGGTCGAGAAAGTCCGCTGGCTCTGCGCCTACTGAACGAGGCTAGGGCCCGGAGGGCGAGGCTTCGCCTTTCGCCCACGGCCCAGCAGGGTGCGCGGGTCAAAGAGGTGCTTGGGACGAAAACGCTGGCGGTCCCACCGGAACCCGGCTTCGAAGTGCACCCCGAGGAAGTAGCCCGTTTCGCGGTACACGCAATAGCGCACCACCCCTTCAAAGTTAGCTTTGGGATGTTCGATGTGCAGCAGAGTCTCCGAGGGCACGGGCGCATCCACCTGCAGGCACGCCCCGGAATTGGAGATATCCTCCAGATTGGCCAGGCCCTTGTGCTTTCGACCGGAGTGATCGATCCACCACACGTCGATCAGGTCGGCACACAGTAAGCGCGGTTCGAAACGCCTGTCCTCCATACTTAACCCATCGGTCCGACACGGCCTTGCGTTTACCGGAAACGGCAGTAGGCCGAACCACATTATGTCCCCGTCCCGAGGCCCGTAAATCACCCAGCCGCCATGCAAACGGCCGGCGCCAGGCTCTCCTGAGTCCAGTGTACTCGGGCCGGAGCGCCGCGCGGAAGGCCGGCAGCCGCGATTCGGGGAGACTTATCCGGAACCGCCGGCACATCATTTTGGGAGGCTTGACCGAAGGATGCCGCTCCCCTCCATTGCGGGGGCCCCCATTGGGGCATTGACCGCAGGTGTCAAGAGTGTGTTACAGTTCTGTGTTCGGAGTCGGTGCGTTCCAAGCGGTCTGACAGATCTTTGATCCTACGTGGATTCTCCCCGGAAGTCGGGAGGCCGGCCTATTCGCATACCCTCTTGCGGCCGATTGACTGAAGGGGTGGTCTGAACGACAAGGTTCAATGAAACAGCCATATTTTATTCTGGTAGTCGCGCACTCCTTACACGGCAGGCTTCGCAGGATTCACGTATCCCAGCGCATTCTCTACGCCGTGTTCGCGCTCGCCGTAGTGGGCCTATTTTCCGTTATCGGCTTCATATCGAGTTACGCGCGCATGGCCTGGAAGGTCGCCAATTATAACGCCCTCCGGCAGGAAATCACCGCGCTGCGCGCCCGCTATCATAACCTCCAGACCGACGCCACCCAAACCAATCATCAGCTGGCCGAACTGCAGGTGTTTGCCAGCGAGGTTTCGATGGCCTACGGGCTGAAGCAGAAGCTCGAAGGCCCGGAGGACATTTCGAACGAGGGCCGCCTGGTTCCGACCCTTCAGGAATCCTTCAAGGAATACGACTTCCTGCGCAGCGCCAACCTCTCGGCGTACTCGCACCGCTACGCGCGCTCCTGGCAGACCAACATCGTCCCGGCCGTCTGGCCGGTGGATGGCCGGCTGCAGAGCGCCTTTGGACGGCGGATGGATCCGTTCTCCGGTGAAGGCGCGTTGCATCGGGGCGTGGATATCGGGGCGCCGTACGGCACCGCGGTGCACGCGTCGGCCGATGGAGTGGTGGTATTTGCCAGCATGATGAACGGATTCGGGCGGGTGGTGGTAGTCGACCACGGCAACGGGTTCCAGACCTACTACGCGCATCTCTCCCGGTTTGCGGTTGTGGCCGGGCAGGAAGTCCGCCAGGGCGGCGTGATCGGCGACGTGGGACAGTCCGGGCGCGCGACCTCCCCTCATCTTCACTACGAGGTGCGCCGCTTCGGCACGCCCCAGAACCCTGCCCGTTATCTCAATCGCAGCATGGCCGCAGCCCAGTCGGTCCATCGCGATTTCCCGTTCTAAGGCCCGCGGCGTGCCCCGCATTGTCCTGATCCACTGGAACGAAGCGGAAGGAGCGGCGCGCGCGAAAACGCTGCGGGCGGCCGGGTTCGAATCCACGAGTCTCGCGCCGCGCGGCGGAGCCGCCGAGTTGAGGGCCCTGGGCCAAAACGTTCCCGACGCCTTCGTGATCGACCTCAGCCGCCTGCCGTCCCAGGGACGCGCCGTCGCCGTGGAGTTGCGCCGGCAGAAAGCCACCCGCCCGGTCCCGCTCGTGTTCGTGGACGGAGAGCCCGAGAAGGTGGAGCGAATCCGCCAGTTGCTTCCGGACGCCACCTACGCGGCATGGGAAGACATCGCGGGGGCCGTGAAATCCGCGCTCGCGAACGCGCCCTCCGCCCCTATCGTACCATCGACCATGGATTTCTACGCCGGTGCCTCGCTGGCCAAGAAGCTGGGCATCCGGCCCGGAACGGCCGTCGCGCTGCTCGAAGCTCCGGAGGGTTTCGAGCGCCGGCTCGATCCGCTGCCGCCGGATGTGGAGATCCGCCGCGGCGCGCGCGGGCGGGCCACCCTGGTGCTGCTGTTTGCGATGTCGATGCGCGACATGCGCAAGCGCTTCGCCACCGCCGCACGCCTGCTGGAACACGGAGGCAGCGCCTGGATCGCGTGGCCGAAAAAGGCGTCGGGCATCGCGACCGACCTGAACGAGACCGCGGTGCGTTCGTTCGGCCTGGCGGCGGGGTGGGTCGATTACAAGGTCTGCGCCATCGACGAAACCTGGTCCGGCCTGCTGTTCACCCGGCGGGGCTAAGCCTTGGCGGCCCACCCGTGAGAAGATCGGGCTTGGACGGTATGCGCCGGGACAAACACACAAAACATTGCTGGCCACGGATAAACGCAGATAAACACGGATGGGAAGCGAATGAGTTATCCGTGTTCATCAGCGTTCATCCGTGGCCCAGAATGTGTTCCTGGGCTTTTGCCGGGTGCGCCGCGAATGGATGCCCTTCATGAGCGGCCACCGATGGACCCGGCGCGGCTTCCTGTCCTCGCTCGCGGCCGCCGGCGCGTACGGCGCCGAGAAGAAGGCCCATCCTCTTCCTTCGGAGCGCCTGCGCTATGCCGACCGCGCCACCGAGTTTCCCGTGACGCGGCTCACCTCGCCAAAGCACGCGAGCATCCTGGCGCCCTCCAGCCATCGCGTGGTCTCGCGCAAAGGCACGTTTCTGCTCTACACGAGCGACCAGACCGGCGCACAACAGCTCATGCAGATGTTCCTGTCGACGGGCGAGGCGCGGCAGTTGACGGAGGCCGGCGCGCTCGACCCCTCGTCTCCCGTGCTCTCGCCGGATGACCGGAGCGTGTTCTTCTTCGACGGTCCGGTCTTGAAGCAGCTCGTATTCCTCACCATGCACGAGGCGGAGATCTACCGCGTATCCGAGGGCTGGAGCCCGCGCGGCTTCAGCATCAGCCCGGATGGTTCCGTGGCTTGCCTGGTCGAGGCCGCTGAGGGCCGCTGGCGCGTTCGCGTGGCGCCGCTGCGCGCCAAGGGAGGCGATGCGACGACTGCTTTCGAAGCTCCGGCGCCGCTCGGCGACCCGCTGCCCCGCCCGCGGTACCAAGACATCCTTTACCGAGACGGAGACGGCTCCCTGGCGCTTTGGGAGGCGGGCGGGCGGAAGAACCGGCGGCTGCCCCTGGCTCCCGGCCGCTCGGGCCCTGCGTTCTGGTCGGCCGACGGCGAGAGCCTGGTGTACTTGAATTCCCCAACCGTCCCTGGAAAGCTCAACACCATACGGGAATGGGTGGCGGCCAGCGATAACGAGCGCCTGTTGGCCTCGACCAGCCAGTACGCCGCGTTTGCGCCCAACGCCAACGGGTCCATCTTCGTGGGCGCCAGCGCGAACAAAGCGTCGCCCTACGTTCTACTGTTGCTGAGGGTCACGCGCCGGGAGTTGCCGCTGTGTGAGCACCGCGCGAGCGATGCGGCCGCGGTCCGCCCGGTCTTCTCTTCCGACAGCCAGCGGGTCTTTTACCAGAGCGACCGCGACGGCAAGCCGGCCATCTATGTGGTCAACGTGCAGAAGCTGGTGGAACCGACGGAGGAGTAGTTGTGGGGCAGGATGGCATCCTGCGCGCCGGTTGCGAACCGGCGCCCGGCCGACCTGTTGACGAGGACTACAGGCGGGTTACCAACCCGCCGCAGGCTGCCAGCCTGCCCCACAGTCTTCGCTGGGCGCCCAAGCCTGCCTTACGACAGCCGCCGGAGCACGCCGTCCAGCTCGCCACGGTTCTCGCAGCCGATGGTGAAGGCGTCCACGCAGTCGAGCGTCGTGGCGTGGTGGAGCATCTCGTCCATCCTCCCGGTCAGCTGGCCCGCGCCGAAAATCTTCATGCCGATGATGCCTTTGCCGTCGGCCTTCATCTGGCGCAGGATCCCGATGACGGTCTGCGGGTCGGAATCCATGATGACGCCCGCCGGGTTGACGCGCGCCAGGTCCACGCGCACCCAGGGCGTTTTGGCCGCGGCCTTCAGCGCTCCCAAGGTGTGGCAGGAGACGCCATGCGTCCGCACGATCCCCTTGCTACGCGCCTCTTCGAGCACGTCCATGGCGCCCTTGCGGCGTTGCGGCCAGTCGTCTTCCATCATGCAGTGGAGCAGGACGATGTCCAGATACTCGGTCCCGATCTCGCGGCGGAAGCGGTCCAGGTCGGCGCGCATCTCGGCGGCGGTTATCGCGTGCGTCTTGGTCATGATCGCGATCTTGTCGCGCGGCACGTTGCCGAGCGCCGCCTTGAGGTGCGGGTGACTGCCGTACTGATCCGCGGAATCCCAGAAAGTCAGCCCGTGATCGTAGCCGTAGTGGAGCAGGTCGGCCAGTCCCTGTACGCCGAGTTTGCGGGTCTGGTTGGAACTGCCGTTTACGCCGTCCGTGCCCGTGCCCATTGCCATGCGCGACAGCATGACCTTGTCAGGTCCGAGCGCGACCACATCGTTGGCGCGGCGCGGTGAGGCCGCCAAGGGCCAAGCCACTCCCGCCGCCATCCCAGCCTTGAGGAAATCACGACGTCTCATGACGCAAGTATAGCGAGTCACTGCGCGCCGAATATTTGCAGGAGTATCAGGCCGGAAAAACCTTGGCCACGAATGAACACGAATGAACACGAATAAAAACTTCCGGCAAAACCATGGGGGGCGGGACTCCGCGGGCTGGCTACGAGACGCAACGCGAGCGGGGCCAGGGACCTCTACTTGGGCGCGGGTCTTTCCATCCGTGTTCATTCGTGGCCAATCCTGCCTTGCATGTGCTATAACCCTCGGATGTGAAACTGCTTGTTCGAAACGTCACGCGCGGGACGGTTTTGGCGGACGCTGCGGATGTCGCCGACACCTCCGAGAAGCGCCGCACCGGCCTGCTCAAGCGCCAGTCGCTCGATCGCGGCGAGGGCTTGCTGATCGACCCCTGTGAAGGCATCCATTCGTTCCGGATGAAGTTCGCCTTCGACGCGCTCTTTCTGGATGGCAACCGCAAGGTGCTCAAAATTCGCGCCAGCATGCCGCGAGGCCGGATCGCGCTCTGCCTGCGCGCCCACTGCGTGCTGGAGTTGCCCGCCGGGACGGCCGCCGACACGGGCACGGTGCCCGGCGACCAACTGGC
>CAZBQQ010000030.1:0-43994 GCA_964493965.1 uncultured Solibacteraceae bacterium | reverse complement strand
GGTGCGCGAATCGACCGGGCCGGCCTCAGCGGGCGTTCAACAACCAGGCTCCGGCCACGAGTCCGCACGCGCTCAGAAGTAGTCCCGCTCTCGTACGCCGCGGCCATCCGCGCGTTTCGCCGGTCGCCACACCCAGGCCGACGCCGCCGAGTACAAGGAAACTGATAAAGATCCCAAAAGAAACGTTGGGGGAGGGATGCCCCTCGACGCTGCTGGCGAACCCGTATACCACCGCCGTGGCCATGGCGAAAAGACCCATCCCCAGGGCCATCGACCAGTTCCAGACGGCGAATGGGCCGAAGAACAGGCTGAGGCTTCGGGTTCTGGCGGCCACCAGCAGCCCGAACGGGATCGCGGTGGACGCGGCCCCGAGATACACCGGCAGCACCACCACCAGCGAGGCCGAGAGCGGCGAGATACCGTTCGAGACCAGCGTACGAACAAAGGCGAAGCTGAACGTGAACGCCAGACCGTAGCCGGCCGTGGCGAGACCGGCGAAAACGGCCAGCGCCACGATTCTGGGGTAAGAGCGGAACGAGAACGGCATCGGCAGGAGCGGCTCTTGCGCGCCGTGGTGCCGGAAGAATCCGATCAGGGCGGTGCTCACCAGACAGAGGATCAGTCCGCCTCCGAACAGCCAGGGCCGGGGCGGCGCATCGACAGCCTTCAGCGCCAGCGGAAGCACTGCGCCGGTCAGGGTTGTCACGCCGAAGACGAAGGAGTTGGCGAAGGCAATGCCCAAGCGCGTCATCGTGAGGCCCCAGGCAATGCCGCCCACCCCCCAGAACAGTCCCCATCCGTAGGACACCAGCCAGTGGCTCCACGGAATGTGGGCCGCCTGGCTCCAGAAGGCAGCCGGGACAACGACAGCCCAGGCCAGGGGAAACAGCACGTTGGCAGTGACCGATTGAGCCACCCACATCTGCTCCCAGCGCCACTTGCGCAAGTATTTGACGGGAAGGGCATAGGCCGCCTGGAAGAAACCCGCGGCTGCAAGAAGAAGGAGCGTACCGACTTGGGCGCGCATGGGAACCACTCCCAGTGTAGTGGGTTCGTATGTGGGGCAGCTTGTCAGGGCGGGTTAACAACCCGCCGCAGGCTGCCAGCCTGCCCCACACAGGCAAAGGAACAGCCTCCCGAGGTCATAGACCTGGTCCGACGCTCGCGGGGGCCGATCCCGGATAACGCTTTCATGGCATGACTGAGACCATTCGTGTCCAGCAGGCTCAGTAAGCTAGGGCGCTGTAGAAAGCGCTTTCACTTTTCTATTGACTTCTCTTCAGATAGTGGTTTATAAGTACTGTGGGATTGCCCGGGATTTGGGGCGGGCATCCCTCTAGAGCATCCTGCCGCGGCACCAGGGATGCTGTCGGCCGGCGCTCTGGCGTAGCGGATCGTTTCAGGGGGGGGATTGGGCTATGCGAACGAGTAAGGTCGTTCTTTCCGCCCGTTGGCTGCCGATCCTGTTCGCACTTTGCGCCGGCCTCTGCCGGGCGCAATTCAGCGGCAGCATTCAGGGCGTTGTGCAGGATCCATCCGGGGCCGTTGTGCCGAACACGACAGTGCGGCTCTTGAACGTCAAGACACAGGTCTCTTCGGAAACCAAGAGCGGCACCGAGGGGAACTACCGATTTGTCAGCCTCGCTCCAGGCTCGTACCAAATCACGGCAGAGGCGCAAGGCTTCAACAAGACCGTCATCAAATTCGAGATTGAGACGGACCAGAACCTCAACGTGCCGATCTCGATGACGGTCACTGGCGCGACCGAGGCCGTCGAGGTCACCGGCCAGGCGCCGGTCTTGAACACAGCGGAGAGCCGCAATCAGTTGACCCTGGACACGCAGGCCGTCGCGGAGTTGCCGGTCCCGGGCCGCAACATGGTCACCCTGGCGAGTTTGGCGCCGGGCGCGTCGGGCCTGGGAACCATGGGAGGCGGCCAGCCGGGACACGTGGGTACTCCCGGGTCCGGGGTCGACAACTACTCCACGGAGACCCAGGTGGACGCCAGCGCCAACGGCGAGGGCCAGATGTCCAACATGTGGGTGGTGGACGGACTGGACGTCACCAGCGGGATACGCCAGGGCGTCCTGAATCTGACGCCGAATCCCGACACGATCCAGGAGACCTCGATCGAGGTGAACACGTTCTCGTCCGAGTACGGTCGCTCCGACGGCCTCCAGATGATCATGACCACCAAGTCCGGCAGCGATCAGTTCCACGGTCTGGCGGCCGACTACTTCACCTTCCAGAAGATGTTCGCAGCGACGGAATTCTCGCACAACTACCCGCCGTTCCACTCCAACAATCTATCGGGAGCGGTCGGTGGCCCGGTGATTCCGCACCGGCGGTTCTACTTCTACTTTGGAGTGGAGCCGCTGCGCTCTTCGTCTTCGACGGGCAACTCGCTGGTCACATTCGCCGACCCGGCATTCACTTCCTGGGCCCAGGCGAACTACCCCAGCACGCTGGGGACGAAGCTTCTGACGACCTATCTGCCCACGCACATCACGGGCGTTTCGGTGGCCTCCACCGCGGCCACCGTGTTTGCGGGCACGTGCGGGAGCGCCAGCTTGAGCCTGCCCTGCACAACGCCGGTGATCGACCAGGGCGGCTTCAACTCCACCCAGTTCCGCAACGGGACGCAGTGGTTCGCGCGCATCGACAAGTACTGGGACAAAGACCGCATCTATGGGAGTATCTATCGGACCACCCTCAACTATGGCGCGGCCTCGCCCATTACTCAGTTTTCCGCGGCCAACAACAACAACTGGCAGCGCGCCTTTCAGGTGAACTACACTCACACGTTCTCGCCCAACACTCTGAACGAAGCCATGTTCGGAGCCAACCGGGTGGAAGGCACGCTCGGCAGCGGCGCGCAGGACTACACGGTGCCCTCGATCAGCGTGCCGGGGATCAATGTCGACAGCGGCCAGGCCTTCGGCGTCGGTTTCGCACAGGGGGACTTCATCCAACACAACTACCATTGGCGCGACGTCCTCTCGCACGTGCGCGGGCCGCACACTCTCAAGTTCGGCTATGAAGGCTGGTTCGGCGACGATGTCGAGCCGTTTCAGGGGCCATACTCGCAGCCCGGTTTCCAGTTCAACAATCTGCTCACGCTGGTGCAGGACCAGCCCTTCAACGAACACGGAGTGATGTACGATCCGACGACCGGAAAGCCGGTGCTGTGGTCGTGGAACGCGGCGTCGAGCACGTGGGGTCTATTCGTCGAGGACACCTGGAAGGCGATGAAGAACCTGACCCTGACACTGGGCCTGCGATACGACGACAGCGGCAACCCGTATTCCCGAAGCTCGACGACGGTGTTCGGGAACTTCTACCTCGGCCCAGGGGCGACGTTCCAGGACCAGGTTGCGAACGGGTTCGCCAAGCCGACCCACAATGCGCTGAACCACTCCGTGAACGACCTTCTCAGTCCTCGCGTGGGCGTTGCCTGGGACCCCACGGGGGGCGGCAACTGGGTGCTGCGCGGGGGCGCGGGCGTCTACAACAACTGGCTGACGCAGGCGAACGTGCAGGAGGAGTTCCGGGGCAATCCTCCCGGGCCGATCACGCCGACTTTCATCAGCGGCGGAACCGCGACGGCGGCGCCACCGCTGTTCGTCCTCGGGACCGGCAACAAGCCGCCGTTCGGATTCGTGTATCCGGCGTTTACCGCGGGGCTCGATGCCGCGGGAGGAATCCCCGGGCTGAACTTCCCCATCGGCGGCATCAACCCGAATTTGAAATCGCCGCGAGCCGTGGTCTGGGCGGTTACTCTGGAGCGGCGAATCGGAAGGGTGTTCACGGCCAGCGTGGGGTATTCCGGGTCGCATACCGACAATCTGGTCGGCAACAACAACCTGGCCGGCATCGTTAGCTACGGGGTAGACATCAACGAGCTGCCGGGCGACTTGATCACGCACAATAGCCTGTCGCCGACGCGGCTGAATCCCAGCTTCGGCGCCATCACGTACTCGGACAACAACCGTTACTCCAACTACAAGGCCGTGGTCTTCGACTTCCGGGGGCGGTTCTCCCGCGGATTCCTCGATGCGTCCTACACTCGCGCGAGTTCCAAGGACGATGCGGGCCAATACCCCACGGCCATCAATCCAGCGCAGTATTACGGCCCCTCGCCCTGGGATGTGCCGAACCGCTTCTCCGTCACTCTCAACTACTCCATCCAGGGCCTCAACCAGGGCAAAGGCCTGATAGGCCATGCGACGGAAGGATGGGGAGTGAGCGGCACGAGTATCTACCAGAGCGGATATCCCTTCACCGTCGTGAACACGGCGCCGTTTGCCCCGCTGAAAGACGCGAGCGGTAAGTTCATCGGCTACGCTCCGGGGAGCGGCGACTACAACGCGGATGGCGACAACTTCGACTATCCGGACGCCCAGAGTTACAGCCAGGCGACCACCCGCAGCGGCTTCCTCAGCGGGATCTTCGCGCCCGGCCAGTTCACGGCTCCCTCCACCTTCGGCGCGGAGGGCAACGAGAAGTCGAACCAGTTCCGGGAACCGAACTTCGCCGAGACGGATGTGTCCTTCTACAAGGACAATCGCATCCGGGAGAACATCAACTTCCAGCTGCGGTTCGAGTTCTACAACATCTTCAACAGGCCGAACCTGGCCAACGTGGACGCCAACCCGGTGGATGCCACGTTCGGGAAGGCGCTGTCACAGCAGCTCCCGCGCTGGTGGCAGATCGGAGCCAAGGTTACGTTCTAGGTCCGCTTCGTGCCAGACGCGGCCGGAGCCTACGCTCCTGCTGCGCCTGTGCTTCTCGCCCGGCCGACTTCATGAAAGCAATTCCATTAACATCTAGCAAAAATGTTCTATCTACTTAAAGCAGAGCATTGGAAGCGATTCCAATAATTGTGTTGACTGCGGCCCGGGTCTTGATTTATAGTCGTCCTGAGGAGGCCTAAGCAGGTGGCCACCATGAAATCATTCCGAGCACTTTTATTGGGCACGATGCCGGCCGTTCTTCTGGCTGGCGCCGCGCCGGCACAGCTTTCGCGGGATTACCCGGTCAAGCCCGTCCCGTTCACGGCCGTTCACTTCCACGACGCCTTTTGGCTGCCCCGCATCGAGACCAACCGGAAGGTCACGATTCCTTTCGCATTCAAGAAGTGCGAAGAGACCGGGCGCCTGTACAACTTTGAGCGGGCCGCCGCGGTGCTGCGGGGAGAGACGCTCAAGGACAAGACCCCTCCCGGCTACCCCTTCGACGACACCGATGTCTACAAAGTGATCGAAGGGGCGTCGTACACCCTGAGCGTCGTGCCCGATCCGAAGCTGGAGGCGTACGTCGACGGCCTGATCGCCAAGATCGGCGCGGCGCAGGAGCCGGACGGGTATCTGTACACCACGCGCACCATCGACCCCGTGCATCCGCATGCCTGGTCCGGCACGAAGCGCTGGGAGAAGGAAGAGGTGCTGAGCCACGAACTCTACAACCTGGGGCATCTCTACGAAGCCGCGGTGGCGTACTACCAGGCCACCGGCAAGCGGCAGTTGCTCGATATTGCGCTGCGGACCGCGAATCTGCTGGAGGCGACCTTCGGTCCCGGCAAGGAGGTGATCTGGCCGGGGCACCAGATCGCCGAGATGGGGCTGGTGAAGCTCTACCGCGTCAGCGGCGACGGCGGGTACCTGAACCTGGCCAAGTTCCTGCTCGATTCGCGCGGCGGCGGAGAGGCTTACAACCAGGCGCACATGCCGATCGTGGACCAGACCGAGGCCGTCGGCCACGCGGTGCGGGCCGCCTACATGTATTCGGGCATCGCTGACGTTGCGGCGCTGACGGGCGACGAGCGGTACATCCACGCTATCGACCGGCTATGGGAGAACGTGGCCGGCAAGAAGCTCTACATCACGGGCGGGATCGGCGCGACGTCCGAAGGCGAGGCCTTCGGCAAGGATTACGAATTGCCGAACCTGACCGCGTACAACGAAACCTGCGCCGCGATCGGCAACGATTTCTGGAACCTGCGGCTGTTCCTGCTGCACGCGGACGCGCGATACATCGACGTTCTGGAACGGACCCTCTACAACGGCCTGATTTCGGGCGTCTCGCTTAACGGCAAAGCGTTCTTCTATCCCAACCCGCTCGAATCGGCGGGCCAATACGAGCGCAGCCCGTGGTTCGGCTGCGCATGTTGCCCGGGGAATATCACGCGCTTCCTCGCCTCCGTGCCTGGATACGTGTATGCGCAGCAAGGCGACAACCTTTACGTGAACCTGTACGTGGGCAGCACGGCCGACGTCAGCATGGATGGCGGGAGCGTGAAGATCGCCCAGGAAACGCGCTACCCGTGGGATGGCGCCGTGAAGATGACCGTGACGCCGCAGGCAAGCCGCGACTTCACCATCCACGTGCGCATCCCGGGCTGGGCGCGCAACGAGGCGATGCCCACCGACCTGTACCGCTTCGAGGACACCAATCCCGAGCCCGTCGTTCTGAAGGTCAACGGGAAGCCGGTGGCCATACAGCTCGACAAAGGCTACGCGGCTCTGAGCCGCTCGTGGAGGGCGGGGGACACCATCGAACTGGTTCTGCCCATGCCGGTGCGCCGCGTCGTGGCGAACCCGGCGGTCGCGGCCGATCGCGGCCGGGTCGCCCTACAGCGCGGGCCGATCGTGTTCTGCGCCGAATGGCCCGACAACCCGGACGGTCACGTGCGCAACCTGGTTCTGCCCTCGACCGCTCGTCTCAAAGCCGAGTTCCAGCCGGATCTGCTGAGCGGTATCGTAAAAATCTCGGGCACGGCCGTGAGCCTGTCCACCGGCGCGAAGGGAGAAGTGATCCGCAAAGAGCAGCCTTTCACCGAGATCCCTTACTACGCGTGGGCCCATCGCGGCGCCGGCGAGATGATCGTGTGGCTGCCGGAAACCGAAGCTGTCGCGCAGCCGCCCCGCCCCACGATTGCCGCCGCCAGCAAGGTGATGGCCTCTGTCCCAAGAAACGGGCGAGCGATTCAGGATGGGGAGCTGCCGCAGTCCTCGAGATACAGGAATCCCTATGGCGATTTCGACTGGACTCCGAAGAAGGGGACAACCGAGTGGGTTCAATACGCTTTCGTGAGGCCGCTCAAGGTGTCGGAAGCGGCCGTTTACTGGATCGATAACACCGGCTCGTCGAACGCGGATTGCAGCCTCCCCAGATCGTGGAGGCTTCTTTATCGCAACGGCGGCGACTGGAAGCCGGTCCAGAACCTCCAACCCTACAGCACGGAAAAGGACAAGTTCAACAAGGTGACGTTCGCTCCGGTGGTAACGGACAGTCTGCGTCTCGAGGTCGTCCTGAGGGCTGACTCCTCTGCCGGCGTTCGACAATGGGTGGTGCAATGACTCGAAACGTCTTCATGAAGGGTTGCGCGGCGGGGATGTGCTCCTGCGCCGGCATGGCGTGGCTGGCGCCGCAGGCGGCCCAGGCAGCGGAGTCCGCCAGCCCGGAGCTCGACGCGCTCAAGTGGAAAATGGATTTCGCCCAGCGGCGGTGGGCCGGGCTGGTCCAGATTCTGGAAACGAACCTGGACGAGGCTACCAGGAAAAAAGTCTGGCAGAGCGTTGGCCGCGAGCACGCCCGCGAGTACCGCAGCCTGACCGACAAATACAAGGGCAACATCGAGGGCTTCCTGGACGACATACGGAAGCAGTGGGTCGAAAGCGCCGAGTACGATGCCGCGAAGGGCACCATCCGGATCGTGGACCGCTCGCCTGTCTGCACCTGCCCGCTGGTGCGGCAGAACCTGACTCCGCAGAGCTTCTGCGACTGCACGCTGGGATGGCAGAAGGAAGCCTACTCGGCCGTGCTTGGCAGGCCGGTTGAGGCGTCGCTCGAGGAGTCGATCCTGCGCGGCGGGAAGAGGTGCGTCTTCCGGATCCAGATCACGTAGCGCTCAACGGCCGGGCGCGCCTTCGACCAGCTTGTAGCGTGCCTCTTCGTCTTCCTGCTTACGAAGCTGGTCGCGGACTTCGTTGAAGCGCTTCAGCAGCGCTCTTACCTCATCGGATGCGCCCGGTCGGCCCGACTTCTGAAGCGCGCGGATCAGGCGGTAGAGAGCCGTGGCGTCCAGCGGGTTGTCGCGGAGCGCGAGACGGCATTGCTCGATGGCCCGATCGATCTGGCCGGATTCCAGGTACAGGCGGCTGAGCACATCGCGCGCCAGAAAGAAGCTCGGCTTGAGCTCGACCGCCCGGGACGCGGCATCCACGGCTTCCTGGAATTCGGGACTGCTCACACGCGGCCCCTGGGACGACAGGATCTCGGCCAGCAGGTAGTAGAGGAACTCGTCGTTCTTGCGGGTCTTCAACTGCTCGCGGACAGTGCCGAGCGCCTTGTCGAAATCGTTCTGCTGGACTTGGGAAAGGCCGCGGGCGACCGAGCCATACGCCTGCCGCGGGTCCAGGCGTTCGGCCGTGGCGAAGTCGGCGTCCGCCTCGTCGTATTGCGCTAACTGAACATGGAGGACGCCGCGGGCGACATACAATTCCGCGGCCTTCGGCAATCGTGCCAGGCCTGCGTTGACCATGACGATGCCAACGTCGTACGACTTGTGCACCAGGCACAGGGACGCGAAATCGACGTACAGCTTGGTATTGGCCGGAGCAAGCACGATGGCCTGCCGCAAGGTGGCGACCGCTTTCGGCGTATCCCCCGAGGCTTCCCACGCCGCTGAAGCGAGATCGAGGGCGTCGGGATGGGCGGTGGTGCCGTCCGTCAGAGGGCCGAGAGTTTCGATAGCGGCGGCGTAGGATTTCGCCAGGAACTGGGCGGCGGCGAGACGATAGCGAACGCGCCGGTCTGAGGGCTCGAGGTCGGCGAGTTGACGGAACACGGGGACGGCGTCGGCGGGCCGCTCCAGACGCACCAGGCAAGCGCCGTACTCTTCGAGGGCGCGGGCCTCGGAAGAAATGGCGCTGGCGGCAAGCCCGAAATGGCGAACCGCCGCCGGGCAGTCCTTCTGCTTCCACGCCATAGCCGCGCGCATCGCGTGCGCGGTGGCGTTGTCAGGCTGCAGCTTGAGGATGCGATCGAGGAGCGGGACGGCGTGCTCATCGCCGGACTTGTACTCGATCTCGGCCGCGCCCTCGAGCGCCGCCAGGTAGTCCGGGGCTCTCTCGAGCACTCGGTTGTAGGCGGCCAGGGCCTCGCGATCCTTGCCCAGACCGGCAAGCGTAATCGCTTCCATGGTGAGCAGGCGCACGTCGTTTGGCGAGCGCTCCAGGGCGGCCTCGGCCAGCTTCAGGGCTCGCTCGAAATCGCGGGTCCGGATCGCGGAGGTAATTTCGGAGGCAGGATCGGCAGGCGTTTGGCCGTATGCCGTTGCCGACAAAACAACGCCGAGCAGGAGCGGAAGGGCGAGCTTGTTCATGGCGGCCCATCCACAGCGTACCTCAGAACCATGCGGCGCGCTGCCTGCCGGCGGCAAAATGAAAGCGATTCCAGATTTTCATTGACATCTTGACTTTCCAGTAGTATATAGGCATTAGTACCGCAAAAGCTCGCTGATCAAACCAGTGAAGTGTATGCGGCATAAGCGCGACGCGGAACGGGGGGCTCCGCCGTCTTGTGAAAGGGCTTCCCACCTCCGCGCTGTTGACTAGAGGGGTTTGAACGGGAGTAAGAGGGGGTCCCCGGTCTCGGCCGGGGGGAGGAGGCTCCATGTCCGAGCTGGGTTTGCGGTTTCGAACCGCCTGTCTTCTGTTCGCTTTTGCCCTTGTGGGCGCCTGCTGTTATGCCCAGACGGTGTTCAGCGGGAATATTCAAGGTGTCGTAACTGACCCATCGGGTGCCGCAGTGGCCGGAGCATCGGTCGCGCTGCGGAATCTGGACACGGGAGTCACGGCCACGGCGACCACCAGCAGTTCCGGGAATTACCGCTTCAGCAGTCTTGCGCCGGGCCGCTACGCGGTCAGGGTTGAAACCTCGGGTTTCCGCGTTACGGAAGAAAACGTGACGCTCGAAACCAACCAGACGCAGGGCATCAACGTCGGGCTGACCCTGGCGAGTTCGTCTCAGTCCGTCAACGTCGTCTCCGAGGCGCCGCCTCTGGACACCGACGAGAACCGGATGCAAGCCACGTTGTCGTCGCAGACCGTGCGAGATCTGCCGTCGCTCAACCGCAACCTTTGGGACGTGCTCTCGGTGGCGCCGGGCGTGGTCGGACTCGGGACGCACGCCTCAGGGGAATCGCCCGGAGGCGGCGCCGACAACTTCGGCACGCAGACGCCCGACCTCAGCGCCAACGGGCGCAGCTACACCGGCAACCGCGTGATTGTGGACGGCATGGACGCCACCAGCAACGTCCAGAACGGCAACATCATCTTCGCCCCGCCTCCGGACGCGGTGCAGGAAGTCTCCATGCAAGCCAATTCGTGGGACGCCGAGAACAACCTCGGCAGCTCGATTCTGATCCAGGTCACCACCAAGTCCGGCACCAACCAGTTTCACGGGACCGGCAGTTGGCTGTTTACGAATGAGGATCTGCTGGCAAGGACCGTGTTCACGCCCGCCTCGTACAATCCGTTCAAGCGCAACGATCTCGTTGGAACGTTCGGCGGCCCGGTGATCAAGAACAAGACTTTCTTCTTCGCCGAAGTCGAGAAGTTGTGGTCCACTACCTCGACCGGGAACAGTGTCCTGACCTTTGAATCGCCGGAGTTTCTCGCCTTCGCGAAACAGAATTTCCCGAACACGGTCGGCACCAAGGTTCTGGCCACCAATACCCTGACCGGAGTCACTCCGTCGGGTGTGGCCCAAACCGCGGCGCAGTATTTCGCGCCGGGCACGTGCGGGACGGCGGCTACTGCGAACATCCCGTGCAGCACGCCTATCCTCGATACGGGCACCTCGAGCCTCAGCCCGCCGTACAACGCTCTTCAGTACGGTTTCCGCGGCGATCAATACGTCGGGGAGAAGGACCGCATCTACGGCAACTACTCGAACGACAGCTTCACTCTCGGCCACCCCGCCAACCGCGTCGGTTTCTCAAACCACGACGTTCAGTCGAACTGGTACGCGCAGGCCAACTGGACCCACACCTTCAGCCCGAACATCCTCAACGAGGCGGGCTTCGCGGGCAATAGCGTGGGCGGCGCGAACGGCCAGGGCGGCCAGGACAACGTTCCGGTGATCAACGTGACGGGGCAGAACCTCGGCTTCACCAGCTCGTGGGGTCCGGGAGAGTATCGCTCGCACAATTACAACTGGCGCGAAGTACTGAGCTGGGTTCGCGGCGCGCACAGCTTGAAGTTCGGAACCAGCGGAACGCACGCGGTGGAATTCGGCAATTTCACACCGGTGAACAACCGTCCGGTTTTCACCTTCAACAACCTGCTCGACCTTGCGCAGGACAAGCCGTACAGCGAGAGCGGCGTTGCCTACAACCCGCTCACCGGCGCGGTGGGCCAGATCCCGTTCTCCGGGCAGACCAACCCGTGGGGCGTTTTCGTGCAGGACGACTGGAAAATGAAGCCCAACCTCTCGTTCACGCTGGCGCTGCGCTGGGACGATTTCAGCAACCACACGGCGTCGGGCCCGGCGGCGCAATCCGGCATCAGCAGCAACGTGATCCTGGCCGGAAGCGGCATGGCGCAGCAACTCGCTCAGATCTCGAGCGCCTCGGTTCAGACCGTCAACGGCGTCTTTGCTCACTCCATGTCCAACGTCTGGAGCCCGCGAATCGGCTTTGCGTGGGACCCCTCCAGGACCGGCGCGTGGAGCATACGCGGCGGAGTCGGCGTCTATCATGACTGGGTCGCGCTGGGGCAGAGCGTAGACGAGCTGCGCAACAATCCGCCGGGCGTGATTTATCCCAGCTTCTCGGTGAACACCGCCATCCAGCCGGTGTTCGCGCTCGCGCCCTCGACGACTTACCCGTTCAACTACCCGCTGCCCACCATCCCAGCCGGAACCCTGAACTCGCAGGGAGGGCTGACCGGTGTGCAGTCGAGCATTTACGGGCTGGCCAGGAACATGAGCCCGCCGCTGGCGGTGAACTGGGTGGTCGGAGTTGAGCACCAGTTGCCGTACAAGTTCGTCGTTGGCGCGTCGTACTCCGGTTCGAAGAGCTACAACGGCCTGGCCGGGATGGACTACAACCGCGTGAACGGCGATTTGATTCAGAACAACGGCCAGCTGGTCCGGCCGAATCCGAGCTTCGGGACCATCAACATCGTCAGCAACCTCATGAACGGAAGCTACAACGCGATGATCCTCACGCTGCGCCACAACGTGGGCCAGTCGCTCAGCTTCCAGACTTCCTACATGCTCTCTCACGCCATGTCGGACATCAACTCGAACACGCGGTTTGACCACGACGGCGGCTTCAATGTTCCGGATCCGACGCAGTATCACAGCTACTATGCCGACGCGAACTGGGATGTGCGGAATCGCTTCTCGTTCGGCGGCGTGTACACGGTTCCGGGCCTCAAGAACGGCATCGGGAAGACGCTCACTTCGGGCTGGGAAGTCAGCCTGATCTCGGCGATCCAGTCGGGCACGCCGTTCTGGGTGTACACATCGGCTCCCTATGGCGCGGGCGGCGACTATAACGCCGACGGCGTAAACTTCGACATCCCGAACGCAGCGACGAACTACTGCGCGGTCTCCTACGGCGAATCCAGCTATCTCACCGGCCTGTTCCCGACCAGCGCCTTCACGGCGCCCGCGGCGGGCACGGAGGGGAACCTCAAGCGCAACAGTTGCCGCAATCCGGGGCTGATCGAGTTCGATTCCAGCGTGCTCAAGAACACACACATTCCCAAGCTCGGCGAGCAGGGGATTCTCCAGATCCGGTTCGATTTCGTGAACGTGATCAATCACGTGAACCTGACCGGGGTCGACCCGAACCTGGCGGATGCGACGTTCGGCAGGTCGACCTCGCAACTCAATCCGAGAACCATTCAATTGGGAGCGAGGATTTCGTTCTAAGCCGGCTGCCCGGCGGCCTGCGAGCTCTGGACCCTCAATCGCAGGCCGCCGGGTCATTGAGGTCCGGCATTTCATCTAATAGGGCATGGGACATTCTCTGCTGACCCGGCGGGCAATGTGGCGCGCAACGCTGGGGGCACTTGGGTTGCCGCTGGTGGCGGGGGCGCAGATGGCGTCGCGCGGGGTCAAGGCCGCGCCGCGGGCCAAGGCTTCGGGCCTTCCTTTCAATTGCCGTTTGACGGACGTGGCGGCGGAGGCGGGCCTGACGGCCCCGGTCATTTACGGAGGCGTCGATCACAACGCCTACATTGTCGAGGCCGTCGGGTGTGGCGTTGCGTTTCTCGATTTCGACAACGACGGCTGGCTGGATATCTTCGTGTTGAGCGGCACACGCTGGGAAGGCGCGCCGGCGGGGACTACCAACCGGCTCTACCGCAACAACCGCGACGGCACGTTTACCGACGTGACCGTGAAGGCAGGCCTCGTGCGCACCGGCTGGTTTTCCGGCGTGACCGTCGCCGACTACAACAACGACGGCTTCGAGGACATCTTCATAACGGGCTGGGGGCACAACGTTCTGTACCACAACAACGGCGACGGCACGTTCACCGACGTAACAAAACAGGCTGGACTGGCGAGCGAAGAAATGCGCTGGGGGACCGGCTGCAGCTTCGTGGATTACGACCGCGACGGCCGGCTGGACCTCTTCGTGTCGCGCTACCTGAAGTTCGATCCCAAGGCGATTCCGCCGGCCGGAAGCGATCCCAACTGTAACTTCAAGGGCGTTCCCATCAACTGCGGGCCAAGGGGACTGCCCAACGATACGCACTCGCTCTACCACAACAACGGCGATGGGACCTTCACCGAGGTGAGCCAGCGGGCCGGCATTTTGAAAGCCGAACCGGGTTACGGGTTGACCGTGGCTGCGGCGGACTTCAACGACGACGGCTGGCCCGACATCTATGTCGCTTGCGACTCCACGTCCAGCCTGCTGTACGTGAACAACCACGACGGAACATTCACGGAATCCGGTTTGCCCCTCGGCGTGGCGCTGAATGAGGACGGCCAGGAGCAGGCGGGCATGGGTCTCGGCGTCGGCGACTTCAATCTCGATGGCCGGCTGGACATTCTGAAGACGCATTTCACCGAGGACACGCCGGCCCTGTACGCCAACGACGGCGAGCGGGGCTTCTCGGACGTGACCATCCAGCAAGGCCTGGGCGTGGAGACACGGTATGTGAGTTGGGGCGCTGGGATCGTGGACCTGGACAACGACGGCCTCCCAGATCTGTTCTGGGTTACCGGCAGCGTCTATCCCGAAGTGGAGAAGAAGGTGGCCGGGTTTCCGCACCGGACGCCTCGCGTGGTGTTCCGAAACCTTGGCAACGGCCGGTTCGAGGAACTGACGGAAGGGGCCGGACCGGGCGTCACCGCTGCGCACTGCAGCCGGGGCTGCGCCTTTGGCGACTTTGACAACGACGGCGACGTGGACATCGTGATCGTGAACCTGAACGAGCCGCCCTCGCTGCTGCGCAACGACGTCAAAGGAGACAACCACTGGATCAAGTTCAAACTCGAGGGAGTGAAATCGAACCGCAGCGCGATCGGCGCGCGGGTGGTGGTGAGCTATGGGGGCCGGCGCCAGGCGCAGGAAGTCATGGCGCAGGCGGGGTTCCTCTCGGTGAACGACAAGCGGCTGCATTTCGGTTTGGGAAAAGTAGACAAGGTGGATGTCGAGGTTCGCTGGCCGATCGGGACGCGGCAGCAGTTCGCGGGCGTTCAGAGCGACCGGCTCGTTACGATTGACGAAGTGAGGGGGATAAGAGGATCGAGATGAGGTATTTCGCACTGTTGGTGACCGCGGCGGCCGTCGTGACGCTGACGATGGCGCTCAGCCAGGAGCATGACTATGCCATCAAGCCGGTCCCGTTCACCGCCGTCCATCTGGACGACGAATTCTGGGCGCCGCACATAGAGACCAACCGCAAAGTCACCATCCCCTTCGCGTTCGAGAAGTGCGAGGACACCGGACGGGTAGCCAACTTCGTGCACGCCGCCGAGGCCCTGCGCGGCGAGATCTCCGATCAGGACCGCAAGATCCCACCCTATCCCTTCGACGACACCGACATTTACAAGGTCATCGAAGGCGCATCCTACACCTTGAGCGTCAAGCCCGACCCGAAGCTGGAATCCTACGTCGATGGCCTGATCGTCAAAATCGGCGCGGCGCAGGAGCCGGACGGCTACCTCTACACGGCCCGCACGATCGATCCCGCGCATCCGCACAAATGGTCCGGGGCGCATCGATGGGAGGACGAAGAGGTTCTCAGTCACGAACTCTACGACCTGGGCCACCTGTACGAAGCCGCGGTCGCGTACTACCAGGCGACCGGCAAGCGCAGCCTGCTCGACATCGCGCTCAAATCGGCGAATCTTCTCTGCGATACTTTTGGCCCCGGCAAGAAAGCGATCTGGCCCGGTCACCAGATCGTCGAGATGGGGCTTGTGAAGCTGTACCGGGTCACGGGCGACGAACGCTATCTCAACCTGGCGAAGTTCATGCTCGATTCGCGCGGGCCGGGCGGCTCGTCCTACAACCAGGCCAATCTCAAGGTGGTGGATCAAACGGAGGCAGTCGGCCACGCCGTCCGCGCCACGTATATGTACTCGGGCATGGCCGATGTCGCCGCCATGACCGGCGATACGGCGTACGTGCACGCCATCGACACGATCTGGGAGAACGTGGTCGGCAAGAAGCTCTACATCACGGGCGGGATCGGTGCGCGGGGCGCAGGCGAAGCCTTCGGCGCCAACTACGAGCTGCCGAATCTGACCGCGTACAACGAGACGTGCGCTTCGGTGGGCAACGATTTCTGGAACGAGCGTCTCTTCCTGCTCCACGGCGACGCGAAGTACGTCGATGTGATGGAGCGGACGCTCTACAATGGCCTCGTTTCCGGCGTGTCTCTCGACGGGAAGTCGTTCTTCTACCAGAACCCGCTCGAATCGAACGGCAGAAAAGGGCGCAGCCCGTGGTTTGGCGTCGCCTGCTGCCCGGGCAATATCACGCGGTTCATGGCCTCGGTGCCCGGTTACGTCTATGGGCTCGGCGACCACACCTTGTACGTGAACTTGTTCGCGGCTGGAAGCGCCGACATCCCGATGGGCGATCGCAAGGTGAAGATCGTCCAGCAGACGCGCTATCCGTGGGACGGGCGCGTGAAGATCTCCGTCGATCCCGGCCAGGCGAATCCGTTCGTGATCAAGGTCCGCATTCCTGGCTGGGCGAGAGGCGAGGTGGTCCCCAGCGATCTGTACCGTTTTGCGGATGATTCGCACCCACCCGTCCACCTGCGTCTCAACGGCCAGGAAAGCCCGATCCGTCTCGAGAAAGGGTACGCGACCCTGAAGCGAGAGTGGCGTGCCGGAGACGTGATCGAGCTCGATCTGCCCATGCCCGTTCGGCGTGTCCTGGCGAACAGCGAGGTGGCGGCCGATCGCGGCCGTGTAGCCCTCGAGCGTGGGCCGATCGTTTACGCGGCCGAGGGTGTCGACAGCCCCACACACAGGGTCCGCGACCTGCTCCTTCCAGATGACGCGAACCTCACCGCCGCGTTCCGGCCGGACCTGCTGAACGGGGTCGAAGTGCTCCAGGGCAAGGCTTTCTATCTGGCGTACGATGCGCAGGGCAAGGTGACGCGCAACGAGGGGAAGTTCACCGCGATCCCGTACTATGCATGGGCCAACCGCGGCCGGGACCAGATGGTGGTTTGGATCCCGGACGCCGAATCAGCTGCCAAGCCGGCTCCCTGGCCGACCCTTGCCACCTCCAGCAAGGTCACCGCATCGACTGGCGGTGTCAGAGTCACGGCGGAGGGCATGGAGAAACATCCCGAGGCGGTCAACGACGGCGAGGAGCCCGCCTCCTCGAGCGATCCCGGGTCGTACTTCGACTGGTGGCCCGAAAAAGGGAAGACCGAGTGGATTGAATACGCCTTCCCCAAAACGGCGCCGGTCTCGGGCGTGAAGGTGTACTGGTTTGACGACAGCGGCCGCGGCGAGGTTCGCGTCCCGGCGTCCTGGCGCATTCTCTACAAAGACGGGGACGCATGGAAGCCCGTCGTGAGCGCCGGCCCATGGGGCGTCGAGCGGGACAAGTACAACACCGTCGCGTTCAAGCCCGTGACCACCAGCGGCCTCCGCCTGGAGGTGACCATGCAGCCCGCCTGGTCGGCCGGAGTCGAGAAGTGGAAAGTGGACTAACTCTTTCGGCCTACGCAGCCCCGCCGTTTTGCCGATAAGTCAATCAGGTAAGCCACTCGTGCGACCAAAGTGTGTGAGCGGCCAAGGACTGTCGCTGGCGATCTCGTTGCTGGTGCTCGCCCTCAACCTGCGGGCCGATCCGGGTCTGCCTGTCCTGACCACCTCCGCCGCGGTCCGGGGCCTCATCGCCGCCGAGTCGCGGCGGGGATACCCCGTCCATATCAAGTCCGCCGTTGTGTTGATCTACGACACGGCGTGGGGGATGCTGTTCGTGCACGATGCCACGGGGATCGTGTATGTGAACATGAAGGGCCAGCCGGAGCTCTCCATACGCAGCGGTCATCTGGTCGAGGTGGAGGGGGTTTCAGGACCTGGGGAATACGCTCCGGTGATCGAGCGGCCCGTGGTACGGGTGATCGGTGAGGCGCCCCTGCCGCCGGCGCGGCCATTGAGCGTGGATCGTCTGCTGAACCCGGCGTCCTATTCCGAGTGGGTGGAACTCGATGGCGTGGTGCAATCGGCGGTGGAGGTCAGGCAGCATCTCACGTTGGGGATAGCGGTGGAGGGCCGCCGCGTCGATGTGCTGACGACGAGCTTCGCCGGAATGGACCGCGAGCGTTTGATCGATGCCCGGGTAGTGGTCCGCGCGGTCTCCGGTCCGTTGTTCAACCAGCGGCGGCAGACGCGCGGCGTGAATCTGTTCACGCCGTGCCTGAGCGACGTCCGGGTGCTCGAACGCGCCCCGGCAGATCCCTACGCGCTGCCCATTCGCTCCGTTGAGTCGCTCATGACCTACGTGCCGGACGACCGGGCCGGCCACCGGGTTCGGGTACGTGGCGTGGTCGGTTTGTATTGGCCGGGGCGGGCGCTATTCATTCAGGATGGCTCCCACGGCCTCTACGTTCCTCGGCCTCCCATGATGGCGCTCAAAGCGGGCGATCTGGTCGATGCAGTCGGGTTCGCGGCTGCGGGCGACTACACGCCGATCCTCGAAGATGCCGTGGTGAGACGCGTGGGCCGTGGTCCGGTTGCCGCGCCGGTCCGCGTTTGGACCAGGGAACTCATGGGCGGCGATTACGACGCCGAACTGGTTCGCGTCGAGGGCCGCCTCCTCCACCACCAGAGGAACTCGCAGGATCATGTCCTGGTGATTTCGATGGATGGTTCGACCGTGCCGGCCGCACTTCCGCTGAGCCGGGAGGATGCAAAGCTGAATGGCCTTCGCGACGGCAGCACTCTGGAACTCGTCGGGATCTGTCTGATTCAGGTTGACGAGGCTAGCGGCGCGTTTCGGATTCCTAAGTCGTTCCAGATCATGCTGAGATCTTCGGACGACGTCCGGGTGGTTCGAAACGCGTCCTGGTGGACGGCGACGCACCTGATGTTCGTTCTGGGACTGACGGGAGCGATCTTCCTGGCGGCTCTGGTTTGGGTGGCTGCCTTGCGGCGCCGCGTCCGGCGGCAGACCGAGGCCTTGCGGAGAGCGAAGGAAGCCGCGGAAGTCGCCAACCGCGCCAAGAGCGAGTTTGTGGCCAACATGAGCCACGAAATCCGGACGCCGCTGAACGGCATTCTCGGAATGACGGAGGTCGCGCTGGCCGATGACCTGTCTTCCGCGGTGCGCGAGAGCCTGTGTCTGATCAAAGCGTCGGGCGATTCGCTGCTCACGGTGATCAACGACATCCTGGATTTCTCCAAGATCGAAGCCGGAAAACTGAGCATGGAACGGATCCCGTTCGATCTGCGATCGACCTTGGGGACCGCGCTCAAAGTGCTGGCGGCGCGCGCCGCCGAGAAGGGCGTGGAACTGCTCTGCGACGTCGGCGAGGATGTCCCCGAGGTGGTACTGGGAGATCCGACTCGCCTCCGGCAGATCGTGCTCAACCTGGCAGGCAATGCCGTCAAGTTCACCGAGAAAGGCGAGGTCGCGGTCCTGGTGCGGCTGGAGAAGGCCTGTGAGAAGGAAGTTCGCCTGCGGTTTGAAGTGGTGGACACGGGAATCGGGATCCCGGCGGACCGGCAGAGGTCGATCTTCGAGGCGTTCTCCCAAGCCGATGGCAGCACCACGCGAAGATACGGCGGGACGGGGCTGGGACTGACCATTTGTTCCCGGCTGGTGGGGCTGATGGGAGGCAGCATCGGAGTCGCAAGCGAGTACGGGCACGGGAGCCGGTTCTTCTTCGCCGCGACGTTTGGGGTTGAGGCCGCGCCATCCGTGCTACCGGGCCTCGGCGGCCTGCGGGTGCTGGTTGCGAGCGGCTCGACGTCGTCCTGCGGGACTCTCACCAAAATGCTCGCAGGTATGGGGATGGAAGTCGAGACCGCCTCGAGCGCCGCGGCGGCGAAGGACGCGCTGGCTCGGGGAGCCGTGACCCTGAGACCCTTCGACTGCCTTCTCAGCGACACCGAACTGCCTGACATGGACGGCTTCGATTTCGTGCGGGCCATCCGGCAAAGTCCCGGGAACCCTTCGCTGCCGGTGTTGCTGCTGAACTCGGTGGCACGATGCGGCGACGCCGAGCGCTGCCGGGAACTGGGGGTGGCCGGCTATCTGACCAGGCCGGTGACCAGGACGGAATTGCACGAGGCGCTGTGCCGGACGCAGGGCAGGGGAAGCGGCGAGTTGGCCGGTGGCGCAGCCGGAAACGCGTTGCCTCAACCCTTCCGCCGTCTGCGAGTGCTGCTCGCCGAGGACAACGCCGTCAACCAGCGCGTCGGCACGCGCCTGCTCGAAAGAGAAGGACACGTCGTCACGGTGGCCGCCAACGGAGTGGAAGCCGTGGCCGAGTTCAGGCGAGGAGATTTCGACCTGGTGCTGATGGACGTCCAGATGCCGGAGATGGACGGCCTGGAGGCCACCCGGCAGATCCGCGCCTCCCAAGGCGGGGACCAGGTGCCTATCGTCGCCCTGACGGCATTTGCCATGAAGAGCGACGAAGAACGGTGCCTGGAGGCCAAGATGAACGGCTACCTGAGCAAGCCGATCAGCGCGGCCCGGCTGAAGGAGATGATCGAGAAGGTGGTTCCTGCGCTGGCTATCGAGCGCTGAACGAGCCCTGAACCACGGCCCGGCCGGCCGGACGATCGAAAACGTGAATCACCGGCAGCGCGTTGCCGTCAGGGTCGAAGAAGCCGCGGCTCCGCAGAGGGCCGGCGACGGCCGGCTCCCACCAGAAGACGCCCGCTCCCCGGCCGTTCGGCGTGTTGAGGACCGCGCGGTTCACCGCCTCCAGGAAATCCTTCTGCCCGCCTGGGGTTTCCGGCCACGGCGCAGGCTTGCCTTTATACTCGGTCGGCTGCCAGTTGTACGCCGTCTCGACCACGATGATGTCCTTGTCGTAGGTCTTGGCCATGAACCGCAGATTTTCCGAAAGCCTCTTGAGGCTGCCATGCCACCAGGGATAGTAGGATTGGCCGATCACGTCGAAGGGCACATGCTCCGCCAGGAGCCGGTCGAAGAACGAACGGGTAGCTCCCTTGTCGCCTCCGCGATCGATGTGAATCATGATCCGTGGGCGCATCCCCTCAGGGCTTCCGGCGGTGATACCGGAGATGGCGGCCTGCAAGAGGTCGATGAAGTTGCTCCAGTTCCCGGGCAGCTTTCCGTCCGGCCAAAGCAGGCCGGCCGTGATTTCGTTCCCCGGCTGCACCATGTCGGGCATAACGCCCGCCTGGCGGAACGCATCGATGGTATCGCGCGAATAAGAGTACACCGTGCTGACTAATTGCTGGTGGGTCTTGCCTGCCCACGCGGCCGGGATGGTTTGGCGGGCCGGATCGGCCCAGGTATCGGAGTAATGAAGGTCCAGAAGGAACTTGAAACCAAGCCGCCTCGCCTCCCTCGCGAGAGCGATGGTGTACGTCAGGTCATTCGGCAGGTCCGAGGGCGCGTGGAATAGCCGCAGCCGGACCCAGTTGTAGCCGTGCTCGCTGAAAATCACCAGGGCGGCCTTCGATTCGCCGGCGTCCTTGAAGACGATTCCCTGAGATTCCGCCTGTTTGAGGAAGGACAGATCCGCCCCGATCGCATAGCCGTCTGGACCCGCGGCCAGACTCCGCGAGCATACGACCATGCTCGCGGCCACAACAAGCGTGAGGATGAGAATGTTCTTGGCCATGGGGGCGCCAGTCGCTCAGTCGAGGTAAAAAAGGGGAGGGTCCTGCAGCCCTCCCCGCTGCCTCGTCAGAAGTAAAACTTCAGTTCCAACTGGATGATCCGGCGGCCGAACTTGTTGGTCATGATCCCAGCCGTGGACGCATTGGTCGGAGCCGCTCCGAACGCGGAATACATCAACCGCAGCGCCGCGTCGTTGGTCTGGGTGAATCCCCACAGGGGGTGATTGAGGAAATTGAAAGCCTCAGCCCGGAATTGGAGTTTCCGCGATTCGCTTAGCTGGAAATTCTTGAACAGCGTCAGGTCGCTATTGTTGCTCCAGGGGCCGTGAATGTAGGGGAGCACGTAGTTGCCGTTGTGTCCCGGCGTCGGCGACTGGAAGCACGCGCCATTGAAAACCTGGTGCGCGGCGAGATTGGCGGTCGGATTACAAACCAGCACCGGAACCGCGTTCTCATCCGGGGTGCCGACGATGTACCGCCCGCCTAGCTGGGTGACCCCGCCAAGGTCGCCGGTACCCATCATGCTGATGGCGAGCCCGCCGGGGAAGCTCGGCGTAGCCGGGAACATCGGAGCTCCGCTATCGAACTGGGTGTTCCCGCTCACCTGCCAGCCGTCCACGAGCGCGTTGCCGAAATGGTGATTGCCCAGATACTTCTTGCTGAAGGCCGGCATGGAGATGTTATAGGCGATCTTCACCGAGTGAGTGCGGTCCCAGGGCAGCGGACCGTAAGTGCGCGACTGGTCGAAGGAGTCCGCGGCGCTATTTCCGAGGGCCTTTCCGAAGCTATAGGACAGCCAGTAGTTAATGGCTCCCTTGGTGCGCGACGCGCTGGCCTGCACCGAATTGTAGTTGGCCTTCAGGATGTGGGCCGCGGGATAAATGCCGGCGATGTTCTGATACTTGCGGTTCGACGCATCCATCCAGCTGCCGGGCCAGTTCTGCCCGGTCTCGGCGCCCTCCGGCACGGGGTTGATATCGGGCCAGCCCACCAGATTGGCGCTGGAGTTGCCGACGTATGCGACGTTCAGGACCGTGCTGCCCGCAAGTTGCCGCTGCACCGCGAAGCTGTACGAGAATGTGCGCGGCATCTTGTTCTCGTTCATCATGGCCACGTTGGGCCAGGGCAGGGCGGCGGAGACAGCCGTCGAGGCCAGCTGGTTGAGATAGATGCCTGGCCACGGAGAGATGTAATTCAGAACCTGGGCGGGCGGATTCTGGATCAGCTTGAAGCCGGCGGAAATCCCCTCATCGCGGTAGTAGTTGGTGCCGAAACCGCCGCGCAGGACGGTCTTTCCCGAACCCGTCAGGTCGTAGGCAAAGCCCGCTGACGGAGCCGGCTGGAAGCTTACGGGTTTATAGCCGGAGAGGGGAATGCTGGGATCGTTCGCGTGCGTCTCGATGCCCGTATAGGCGGCGATGCCCGCGTTGGGATCGTACTTGGCAGGGTCGAAGACCGCGATGAGGCCCTGCTTGTTGTACCACCAGCCGATGTGGTCCATGCGAATGCCGTAGTTGATGGTCAGCTTGCGACTGATCTTCCAGGTGTCCAGCGCGTAGAAGTCGTATTCGTTTGCTGCAAAGTCGAGGAGAAGGCCCTTCGTGCCCTGGGTGAACATGGAGACGTGGCCCATGAGCAGGTCGGCATAGGCGTTGCTGGTGAGGGAATTCCAGGAGGCGAGCGTAATGCCGCCCTGGTCCAGATAGTTGTTGTCGCCCGTCCGCTGCTGCCACGTTTCGTGACTCCAGTAGAAGCCAGCCTTGAACAGGTGCGATCCCACAACCTTGGAGACGTCCTCGGATAGCGTATAGGTCCACTTGGGAGTGTTCTGATTCGGAACCACGCCACCCTCGTCGAAGATGTCGCCCACGCCCGGATCGCCGCCGACGTTGGGGATTATATCCAGGCCGTTGTCGTAGACGCCATGGTAGGGATATCCGAGCTTCGAGGCCGAGACCTTGTCCGGCGTCGAGAGGCCGACACCGTAGAAGAGATTGTTGGCGGTAAACGTGAATTGGTTGGTCAGCGTCGGCGAGAAGGTGTGAGTAAGGTTCAGCGCCACCGAATGCGAATGGTCATTGGTCACGACGCCGCCGGGATAAGGGATCTGCGGCCAAGTCTGCCACAGGCCGTAGGGCATCGGGACGGTCTCGCCTTCATGGTTGTAGCGCGCCGAGAAGTGCGTGGAATCCGTCAGGTTGTAGTCGAGCTTGATCAGCTGCTGAGTGCGCGGCTGCGGATTCACGATATCGCTCAGGTAGTTGTAGCCGCCGGTTGCGGAAGGGGTCGCGTTCGGCAACGGATACACGTTCATCAGAACGTTGCCACCCGGGTCGATGGCCGACGGATTGATCACGCCGGCGCGTAGACAGTAAGAGGCGAGCGTGCCCTGGCACACCGGCGTGCTCACGATACTCGGGAGCAGGGTGGAGGCGTATGCGGTATCGCTGAAATCGCCTTTGCGCATCGCCGCGGTCGGCACGACGGCTCGGTGCAGGCCCAGGTCGACTCCCTGGCGCATCCATTCAAAGCCCGTGAAAAAGAACAGCTTGTCATGATTCCTGTTGAAGTTCGTGCCGGGCACCAGCACGGGACCGCCCAGGTTGAACCCCGGGTATTGAAACCTGCTGTTCGGCTTGGCCACGCCGTAGGCGTTATTCTGCCAGTCGTTCGCATTCATGCTGCTGTCGCGGATGCTGTAGTAGCCGGTGCCGTGGAAGTCTTTTCCACCGGACTTGGTGATGCTTTCCATCACGATGGGGCCGTTCGGATTCTCGGCCGAGTAGCTCGCCGTTTCCACCTTCACTTCCTGCACCATCTCGACGTTCGGCGTCACCATGGCGCCGCCATTAAAGCCGTGATCGATCACGTTGCCACCGTCGCTGACGACGGCCATCTGATCGAAGCGCGTGCCGTTGACCGTATACGCTCCCGCGCCGGAGTTGAAGGCCGACACCTCGCCGTTGTACGTTCCATTCCACCCGCCGCTGTTCTGCGCGCCGGGAATGAGCTTCAACAGTTCGACGGCGTTGCGGCCGACAATCGCCAGCTCGTCCACCTGCTTGCTGCCGAGCGTGTAAGACGTCTCTCCGGAACTGACCGGAACCACCGGAGCCTCCGCCGTGACCTCGATCGCCGAACCGGTTACCGCTACCTTCAGAACGATGTTGCGCAGGTCGATCTGATCGTTGATGTGCAGGACGATATCCTTCTGCACGAAGCTCGCGAAACCCGCGAAATCCACCTTGACGTTGTACGTTCCCGCCGGAATGCCAACAAAGGTGAAGAAGCCTACGCCATCCGCGGTGGTGTGCCGGGGGGCGCCGGTGGTTGCGAGTGTGAGTTGTACATTGGCGCTCGGTATTACGGCTCCCGAAGCATCGTACACGGTTCCCGTAAGAGTACACGTACCGGTGCCTTGCGCATACCCGGACGGGGCAATCAGCGCGGCGGCTACGAGCACGAAAAAGAGGACCTGTAACTTGACAGGCGCAACACGGTTGGCGAACGCGGCCATATCAACCTCCCCGAAGCAACTCTTTCCACTGCGTTATCGACAGGTCCCGCGAAGCGCAATAGGGCCACACCTACCGCGGTTGCATCCGACCGCCGCCCCGGCGCACCGTTCTGGTGCGCCACCGGACGCCGGCCGTCGCACGACTTGTAGCCGCGGTCCTTTCGCCGCCTCGCTCGACCTGATTCAAATAACGGGCTAGGTGGATGATAGGGCCAGTGGACGGAGGGAGCATCTGACCTAGGTCAGAGTGAAAGATTAAAATCTCGTTAATCGATATGAACGATACCGCGATGGGCCGCGGCCACCACTGCCTGCGTCCGATCGCTCACGCCCAGGCGGCTGAGGATCATCGTCACGTGGCACTTCACCGTTCCCTCGGTGATGCCGAGGGTGGTCGCAATCTCCTTGTTGTTCTTGCCCTGGGCTATGAGCAGAAGCACCTCGCGCTCACGGGCGCTGAGATCGGAGTTGGGAGTGCGGGACTCGAGACGCTTCGCCACCGGCGGCGGCAGGACTCTGTGCCCGGCGTGCACACGGCGCAAAGCGTCCACCAGCGCCTCGGGCGACATGCCCTTCACCAGGTAACCCTGTGCCCCCGCTTCGAGCGCCTGGTGGACGTCCTCATCCCCTTCATACGTGGTGAGAATGACAAAGCGGGCTCGCGGGCTCTCCCGGCGGATGGCTCGAATCGCCTCGACACCGCTCATACCTGGCAGCCGCAGATCCATCAAAGTGACATGCGGCTTGTGCAGCCGGAAGAGATCCACGGCCTGTTCGCCGGTGCCGGCCTGAGCGACGACGGCCATGTCCGGTTGGTCGCTGATAATGGCGGCGACCCCCAGCCGCATCATCGGATGGTCGTCAACAATCAGAACTGTGATCTTCTCAGCCACCGCGCTCTACGTTCTCTCGCACCCGGGCCTTAGGTGGGGCACTCCTCACCGGAACCGTGATCGCAATCCGCGTTCCATGGCCTGGGCTGCTTTTCACATCAAGGCTACCATCCAGATACTCCATTCGCTCGCGCATTCCCACCAATCCGTAGTGGCCGGAGGCGCCGTCGCCCAGAGCCGCCGGGTCGAATCCGCACCCGTCGTCCACAATCGCAATCGACAGAACGCGCCGGCCCGACCTGACCTCCACATGGATGCTCCGCGGATGGCCGTGCCTTACGGCGTTGTTGAGGGCCTCCCGTACGACCAATAGAAGATGGTGCTCCCGCTCCTGATCCACCACCGTGGGGGCGCCGGTGGATTCGCAGGTGATGGGGATGCCGGTCTGGCTGCCGATCTGCCGGGCCACCTCGGCAAGGTGCGCGCCAACTCCGCCCGGAGCCGACGGCTTCTCCCGCAGGTTCCACACGGCTCTGCGCGAATCTTCAATGGTGGACCGGACCAGATCGCGAGCGTTTTCGAGAAGTTCCTGCCTCATCTCCGGCGTGGAGTTTCGCACGCTTAGCGACGCTTCCAGAAGCACCGACGCGCTGGTGCAGCCCTGGATCACCGTGTCATGCATTTCACGCGCCAGGCGGCTGCGTTCCTCCAGTACGCCCGCGAACCTCTCGTGAGCCTGTCGCATGCGCAGCTTGTAAACGCCCCAAACCGCGCCCATGACGATGGCGGCGCACAGCACGAAGAACCAGTGAGCCTGGTAATAGTGCGGCTGCCAGTCGATGGCGAGCGACGCTTCGGAGGTGTCGCGCGGGCTGCTCATATCGAAAGCCAGCACGCGGAAAGAGTAGTGGCCCGGAGGAATGTTGGTATACGATGCCACGCGCCGCCCTTGCGTCTCGGTCCATTCGGGATCGAATCCTTCCAGGCGGTAGCGGAAACGAACGCGCTCCTGGGATCGCAGGCGGATGGCGCCGTAGTGGATCTCGAGTTTGCCGTCCCCGGGCGCCAGGCTTACATTTCCCTGGGTCGCCGCATCGCGCCCGTCGGCCACCACGCGGTAAATCGACGCGAATGGCGGGCTCGCCGGACCTCCCGGATCGGCGCCGATCCGCACCGGGCCTTTGGAGCCGGGAAACCAGATCTCCCCCTTCGCCGTGATGCAGCCCGCCGGCTGAACGCCGCCGTACATCTGGGTGGTCTCCAGGCCATCGGAAGTGCCGTAGAGCTTCACCGCCGGACGGTACGACGGGTCCTTGTCCGACAGTTCCAGATCATGACGGCTCACCGACGAGATGCCGTTCGGTCCGCTCATCCACAAACGGCTCTGCCGGTCTTCGAGGATCTGATAGATGCTGTTGCTCGCCAACCCTCGCGCCGTGGTGTACACGGCCAGCTTGCCCGCCTTCGAGCGGAACAAGCCGCCGCCACGGGTGCCGAACCACAGGCCACCTTCGGGGTCTTCGTGGATGGCCCACACTTTCTCGCCGCTGAGGCGCCGGGTCAGCGCGTCCTCGATCCGCTGGCCGGCGTGGACGCGACTGAGTCCCCGGTCCTTGCCCACCCAGAGATCGCCGTTGCGATCCACCAGCAGCGCGCGGACGCTTTCGTGGAGCTCGTAGTACGTCGAGCCCTCGGGACGCCAGCGGCAATAGTCTCCATCGCTGCCGATCCAGATGCTGCCGTCGTGGTCCTCGGCGAACGCGCGGATGTAGGCCTGTGTGTTTGGGATCGGCTCCGGCCGGCTACCCACCAACCGGAAGACGCCGTGGCCTTCCGTCCCGATCCAGAGCACTCCGGAGCGGTCGCGAAAGACGTTCCGAACCCGGACGCCCGCGAGCGGGGCGGGGAAGCGGTGGATCAGCGCCCCGGCGTCGCTGAAGCGGTAGAGGTGCGTGCCCGCGAGCCACAGCGATCCATCGCGATCCTCGTAGATGGTGCCGAAATCCGGGTCCGCGGCGTCGGGGAGGGAAAACGTACTCACCGCCGTCCGGCTCAGGCGCAACAGACCCGCCTGCGTGCCCACCCAGATGTTCCGCTCGTTGTCCTCGAAGCTGGAGAGAACCGTATTGCTGGGCAAGGTGGCGGGCGCGGTGAATGCCGTGAACTCGCCGTCATGATAGCGAGTCATTCCCTCGCCTATGGATCCGATCCAGAGCGTGCCGTCCGGCCCCTCGCGCAGGCTTCGGACGGTGCTGTGGATCGCTTTCACTCTGGTGAACGCGGACGTGCGGCCGGCTAAGGCGGGCGGCATCTGTTGCAGCCCGCTAACGGTTCCCACCCAC
Source organism: uncultured Solibacteraceae bacterium (assembly GCA_964493965.1). GTDB lineage: Bacteria > Acidobacteriota > Terriglobia > Bryobacterales > Bryobacteraceae > DASWZN01. Next base: position 15,978 of record CAZBQQ010000030.1, on the reverse strand, counting down.
AGAGTCCGGTCGCGCGTCTGCAGAATGGACTTCACATTGTCGGAGAGGCCGCCGGGGAGCAGGAACTCCTTCGCCTTGCCGTCGCGCAGGGAGAAGAAATGATAGCCTCCCACCCACAGGGTGTGGTCGCGGTCCTCGTGAATCGCGTGTACGGAGATGGGTGGCATGCCGTTGCGGCCGTCCATTCGGGTTAGAGCCTCGCCGCGCACGCGGAACAGCCCGTCGTCCGTCCCGACCCATACATCGTGCTGCGCGTCCTCGATCACCGCGCGCACATAGCCGTTGGTCAGGCCTTCCTTGGCGGACCAGGGGCGGAACACACCGCGCCGGTATCGGACCAGGCCGCCGCCCTCGGTGCCGATCCAGAGGCTGCCGTCATGCGCCGCGGCCAGGGCGAAGATGCTGTTCTCGTGAATCGCGGGTGTGTTCTCGCGATTGAAGACTACGAATTGCGCGCCGTCGAAGCGCACCAGGCCGCCGGCCGTGCCGATCCACAGGAAGTGGTCGGGCGTCTGCGCGAACGCCTGCACCGTCTCTTCGGGCAGGCCGTCCTCGGTGTGCCAGACCCTGCGCGCGTAGCCCTCGAGCGGCCGCTCCGCCGACACCGCGAGCGCAGATGACGCAAGGCACGCCGCCAGGGCCGAAAAAACGAGCCATCTCCGTATTCGCACGTCGAAGCCTGTACGGCTATTCTATCCCCTGGCCGCCAGACCGCAAGCTTACGCCCTGTGTTGGAGGGCGGGCTTCAGCCCGCGCGTGGCTTCAGCCACGCTACAGAGCGGCGGAACTGAAGTTCCGCGCGGGCTGAACCCCGCACCCCGAGGTTGCCATACGTCCTGGAATAGCGTTATACAAGACTCTGATCCCTGGCACGTTGCCCAGGCCCACCTCAAAATGGAGAAGATGCATCCCCTCGAGGAGTTTCGCCAGCGAGTTCTGGCCGGCGTTCGCGCCTACGACGCGAAGCTGACGTCGGACGTGGCGGCCTACCGGAGCCAACGTGCCTGGCGGCTTATGCTGGTGTGCCGCAAGGTCTACGCGATGGGGGGGCGTGGAGGCTGGCGCGGGCGGTGGCGCCTGCTGCGTTGGGCGTTCAAGGGCTTGTTCGGAGGGTCATTCGATCTGGAGGCGCAAGACCTTCACTTTCCGGACCTCGCCAGCTATCTTCCCGAGGAACTGTTCCACGCCTTTCCGGAACCGGGCCAGGACGGGACTCCCAAGCTCCAGCAGCACCCGGACGAATCCCGTTGCGACGTCCTGATTTTTCCGGTGTTCGACTACGATTTTCGGTTTCAACGGCCGCAACAGATGGCAGCGGAGCTGGCCCGCCGTGGACACCGCGTTTTCTGGATCAGCCCTTCGCGAGTCGTGAATCAACCTGGCGCGGCGCCTTACGAATGCCTGGCGCTGCGCGAGAATCTCTGGGAGCTCCACCTCCGCATGGCGCCCCAGGATGTGTGCCGCGGGACGCTTAGCGACGGCGATCTGGACAGCATGATCGCATCCCTGACCGCCTTCTTTCGGCACTCGGCGGTGGCCGCCTGCTGTGCGCTCGTGCAGTTCCCATACTGGCGGAAGTGCGCCCTCGCGCTGCGCGGCCGCTTTGGCGCCAAGGTCGTCTATGACTGCATGGACGACTGGCAAAACTGGACCGCCGAACCGGCCATTGGAGCCTTTTCGCTGGCCGAGGAGCGAAGCCTGGCCCGCGACTGCGACCTCCTCGTGGTCACGGCGCGCGAGTTCGAAGAGCGCTTCAAGCGCGAGGGCCTTTCTCCCATCGTGGTGCGAAACGCGGCGGATTTCGAGTTCTTCGCGGCGGGCTCTTCCGGCGTTCTGCCGGCCGGAGTCCCACGGCCTGTGATCGGCTACTACGGCGCCATCGCGGAATGGTTTGACCTGGAGGCCGTGCGGGAAGCGGCGCTGGCCCGCCCGAAATATTCGTTTGTGCTGATAGGGCAGAATTACCGCGACGACATTCACAAACTCCGGAAGCTGCCGAACGTTCTCCTGCTGGGTGAAAAGCATTATCGGGATCTGCCATCGTACTTGAGGGACTTCAGCGTGTGCCTGATTCCCTTCGTCCCCAGCAAGGTCGTCAAAGCCGTCGATCCGGTGAAGCTGTACGAGTATTTCAGCCAGGGCAAGCCGGTGGTGTCCACACCCATGCCGGAGTTGGAGGCGCTTGGTGACCTCGTCTATTTCGCAAGCGGTCGCGGGGAGTATGCCAGGCAGATCGATGCTGCCCTGGCCGAGTCCGACCCCTCGCTGGCCGAGAGGCGTGTGAGTTTTGCGGCCCAGAATACGTGGACGCATAGAGTGGTAGAGCTGGAGGCAGGGATCCAGGCCACCTATCCGCTGGTATCGATTCTGATGGTTACCTACAACTGCCGGGAATTCCTGAGGCCGTGTCTGGACTCGATCAGGCGAAACACGGCTTACCCGAACTACGAACTGATTGTCGTCGACAACAACTCGACCGACGGGAGCCAGTACATTCTTCGGGAATACGCGGCGAGCGATTCGCGCATCCACCTGGAACTGCTGGCGGACAACCGGGGCTTCGCGGGCGGCAACAACGAGGCGGCTCGCCGCAGCACCGGAGACTACCTGCTGCTGCTGAACCCGGACACCATCGTGACCTTCGGCTGGATCGCAAGGCTGCTGCGCCTGTTCCAGGACTGTTCCGATGTGGGGATCGCGGCGCCCGTGACGAACTTTTCCGGCAACGAGACGAAGATCAACTTCGAGTACGTCGATCTGGCGACCATGGAGGAGTTCGCGCACGCCGTGGCCGAGCGCCGGAGGGGAGACCGCTTTGAGATCGCCGTTGCGCCGCTTTTGTGCGGCCTGATGCCCCGCCGCCTTTGGTCTTCGCTGGGAGGACTGGACGAGAGCTTCCGGGTGGGAATGTTCGAGGACGACGATCTATCGGAGCGCGTCCGGCAGGCCGGCTTCAGGATCATGGTGGCCGAGGACTGCTTCATCCATCACTTCGGAAATGGATCCTTCGCGAAGCTGCCATCCGAAGAATCCATGCGGATCTTCGAGGACAACCGCCAGATCTTCGAGCGGAAGTGGAAGCGACCGTGGGCTCCCCACCGTCAGCGGTCCGGGGCGAACACCGACGAGGAAGAACCCCACTTCACGCCGCGGGAGTTTCTCGTTCCGCGACAGGATGGCGGGGGCAGCGCCGCCCGGAAAGCACCCGGCTAACCTGCGCATCCACGGCTTTCACCGCTGCGCGGACTTGGGCCGCCTTAGGGTGTGGGTCGCCTCGCCGTTCCAGAAAAGGCCCTCGGGCGGTGCAGTATAATCTGAAACCTAAGAGTCAGACAGCCGAATGACGGAAGTTCCCTCCCACGAACGCAGAACTCAGCAATACCGCCGAGCGTGGGGCGACGCGGTGTGGCAGTTTGTTCGCCCGTATGGCCGCTATATTTACTATGCGTTGCGTCCAGCCCAAAGACCGGACTATTTCCAGGCGCCCTGGCGTTGCCCGACCAGCAAACTTACAGACAACGCCCTTGAGGTTCTGCAATTCGGACTCCTGGACCCCGAGCGCGTCGTGTTTCTCTTTCTTCCCATGGTCGACTGGCACGTGAGGTTTCAGCGGTCTCAGCAGTTGGCCCGGGCTCTGGCGGGGATGGGCCACGCTTGCATCTATGTGAACCCGCAGCTGGGGTGCGAGTACCGCGCGCCTTATTTGCTCGACCCGCAGCCCCGCCTCGGGATGTTGTCCGATGGGGTGCTGGAACTGCACGTCCACTTGCCCCGAGCCCACCAAGCACACCAACGCGCTCTGACGCGATCGGAAATCCGCCGGGTTGTGGGAGCCGTGGAGCGTGTGCTGGAAATCGGTCAATTCCGGAAGGTTGTTCAAATCGTAAGTTTCCCCCGCTGGCTCGAGGTGGCGCAATCGCTCAGAGAGCGTCGTGGGTTTCCCGTGATCTACGATTGTCACGACTACCTGCGGGGATTCGACCGAATCTCAACGGAGATCCTGGATCGAGAGGACGCGTTGTTGGAACGCGCAGACTCGGTGGTCTTCTCCGCTGAGCATCTGCGAGCGATCATGACCGGGAGCCGGCCCTTCCTTCTAGATAAGTCCAGCCTCGTGAGGAACGCCGCGAACCCGGCTGATTTCGAAAGCGCAGTGGCGCGGCAGCCACACCCGGGCGGCCCGATCGTGGGGTACGCCGGGGCTCTGGAGTCCTGGTTCGACGTCGACTTACTGTGGCAGGTCGCCCGTGCGCGTCCGGACATCCGGTTTCAATTGCTCGGCCGCGTGGAGAACCGGGGCGTGCTCCGGCTGAAGGATTGCCCCAATGTCGAGTTCGTCGCCGAGGTGCCCTACTCCGAGATTCCGGGCTACCTGAAGACATGGAACGCGGCCATCATTCCCTTCAGCCAAAGCCCACTTACAGAGGCGGCGGACATGATCAAGCTGTATGAGTATTTCAGCGCGGGCCTTCCCGTAGTCAGCACGCCGCTCCGGCAAGTGGAGCAGTTTCGGGAACTCGTCTATATCGGCGAGGACGCCCGCGCCTTCTCGGCGTGTCTGGATCAGGCTCTCGCCGAACGTAGCCCCGAAAAGAGGGAACTGCGGGTGGGGATTGCGCGCCAGGAAACCTGGGCTCACCGCGCACGATCGTTGGTCGCGATCTCCCGTGCCTGGTACCCGGCTCCGGACGCGGCTCCTGCGTCCGCCCGTTGAAACCCACCAGATTCCCGCCCTTTTTTTCTCCAGGCGCGATTCTCTCCTTGACAGCTTAGGAGAGCTTGCGTATACTCCTAATTAGTTTAGGAGTGAGCATGCCAGACCACGCACAGCTTCTTCCAGGAACTCTCGACCTTCTCATTTTGAAGGCAGTCTCCCTCGGCCCTCTCCACGGCTACGGCGTCCTCCTGCGTATCGGGCAGATCTCCGAGCGGGCTCTGCTCATCGAGCAGGGAGCGCTCTATCCCGCATTGTTCCGTCTGGTGCGCCAGGGCCTTCTGAACGCAAGTTGGGGCACATCGGACAACAACCGTCGCGCCAAGTTTTACGAACTCACCCCCTTGGGCCGCAAGCGCCTGCGGGAGGAAACGGATGGCTGGAACCGGCTCGCCACCGCCATCGCCTCGGCCCTCGCCGCCGAGCCGGAGGAAATATGAGACTCCTGGCCTACTTGCATTCCCTCGCCTCCAGGTTTTTTCATCGGCCTCAGATCGACGAGGAGATGGAGGAGGAGCTTCTCGCCCACATCCAGTACCGCGCCGACGATCTGGAGCGTTCCGGCTTGGACCGTGCCGAGGCGGAACGGCGCGCGCGCATCGAGTTCGGCGGCCACCAGCGGTTCCGGGAAGAATGCTACGAAGCGCTCGGCGGCGACTTCCTCGAGAGTCTGATAAAGGATGTGCGCTTCAGCGTTCGCGTCCTGCGCAAGTCTCCCGGATTCACAACCGTCGCGGTTCTGACACTGGCATTAGCGATTGGCGCGAACGCCGTGGTCTTTGGAGTGTTGAACGGGCTGATCCTCCGCCCGCTGAATGTGCCTCAGGCCGAGAACCTCTACGGAACGGAGTACGGGGCTGGATCCGGCTGGCAGTCGTATCCCAACTATCTCGATCTGCGCGATCGCAACCGCAGCTTCGACGCTCTGGCGGCCTTTAACTTCGCCTTCGTAGGTCTGGACACGGGCAAGTCTCCCTCTCCCGCCGGTGGCTTTGCAGTGACTGGAAACTATTTCGACGTGCTCAGGGTTCAGCCGTATCTGGGCCGTTTCTTCCACGCCTCCGATGAGCACGGCCCCAACAGCGCGCCGTACATCGTGCTCACGCACGCCTATTGGCACACGCATTTTCAGGACGACCGAGGCGTACTGGGTCGCGTGATCCGGCTCAACAACCATCCGTTCACCATCATCGGCGTCGCCCAGCCGGAGTTCCGCGGGACCCTGTCGTTCATTTCTCCCGACTTCTTCATGCCGATTGTGAACCAGGAGCAGGCCAACGGCGAGGGACTTCTCGCCATGCGCGCGACTACCGGCGGGGTCTTCGAGGCCATCGGACACCTGAAGCCGGGAGTTACTCCCGCTCAGGCGATCGCCGACGTGAACGCGGTGGGCGCCTATCTCGAAAAGACCTATCCCAAAGAGTTCCCTCACAAGCGCTCTTCCCTGGAGCTGCAAGGCCTCAGCACGTTTCGCCGTCCGGCGCAGGCGTTCGTTGGGGGCCTGATGCTGCTTGCCGGATTGATCCTGCTGGCCGCATGCGCCAACCTGGGCAGCCTGTTTGCGGCTCACGCTGCCGACCGCGCTCGAGAGGTCGCGCTCCGGCTCGCGCTTGGCTCCAGCCGCCAACGCATTTTGCGCCAGCTATTGACTGAGGCCGTGCTGATCTCGCTCGTCGGCGGTGCGGCGGGACTCCTGGCCGGCGTCGTTCTGTTGCGCCGGCTCTGCACCTGGCAGCCCTTTGCCGGGACTGGCGTCCACGTGCCCGCGGAGCCGGACGCCGCAGTCTACCTCGTAGCTCTGGCTTTGGCGCTGGTGTGCGGATTCCTCTTCGGGATTGTCCCGGTGCGCCAGGTGCTCAGGGCCGATCCGTACCAGATCGTCAAGTCGGGATCGGCCGGCGCGCCGGGGCGGCGCATCACGGTTCGCGACCTGTTGCTCGCCGTGCAGATTGCGATCTGTGCGGTGCTGGTGACCTCTTCGATGGTCGCCGTGCGTGGGTTGGTGCGCTCGTTGCACGCCAACTTCGGCTTCGAGCCCCGGGACACAACGCTGGTGAGCGTTAACCTGGCGACGGCCGGCTACAGCGGCGCTAGAGTGCCCGACATCGAGAAACGCATGATCGATGCGCTGGAGACAATTCCTGGCGTCGAGCATGCGGGATTGGTGAATGGATACCCTCCGCTGGTTTATACCGCCGGCACCAAAGTGAATGTGTTCAAGGATGAAGCTATCGATCTGAGGCAATCGAATGCCGCCGCCATTCCGGTCAGGTACGAGATATCTCCCGGATACTTAGGCGCCGCCGGCACGCGCTTGCTGGCGGGCAGGGCTTTCTCCTGGCATGACGACAAGAACTCGCCGTCCGTCGCCGTAGTGAACCGGGAGTTCGCCGCCAAAATGTTCGGATCGGTGGCAGGCGCCGTCGGTGCACATTACAGGACCCAGGACGGGGTGCGTGTTCAGGTGGTGGGCGTTGTCGAGGACGGGAAATACATCGTCCTCACCGAAGACCAGCAGGCCGCGATGTTCCTCCCCTTCCTGCAGTCGCCGGCGAAGCAGGTGTATCTGGTGGTGCGCTCGCACCGCGAACCTCAGCAGCTTGCCGCGGCCATGAGAAGCAAGCTACTCGAGCTGGATGCGGGGCTGCTCCTTGACACCAAGTCCTGGGACAGCCTGCTGGCCGTGGTTCTGTTTCCCTCGCGTGTGGCCACGGTCTCGCTGGGCGTGCTCGGCATGATGGGCGCGATGCTGTCTATCACGGGGATCTTTGGGATGGCCGCGTATTCGGTCAGCCGGCGGCTGAAGGAACTTGGGATTCGTCTCGCTCTGGGCGCGCAGCCCCGCGAGGTGTTGCAGGCGGCCTTGGGACGGGCGTTCAAATTGCTTGCCCTTGGTTCGGCGGCAGGACTGATTCTGGGAATGCTGGCCAGCCGGGTGCTGGCCGCCATCGTGTATCAGGCAAACCCCCGCGATCCATTCGTATTGGCCGGCGTTGTTCTGGCCATGTTTTCCGTGGGGCTGCTGGCTACGTGGATTCCAGCACAACGGGCGCTGTCGATCGATCCCGTAAGACTGCTGCGCGAGGAGTGAACGATGAAAGCCGCCATCTATCGCCGGTACGGACCGCCCGAAGTCGTTCACGTCGAGGAGGTCGAAAGGCCTTCCCCCCGCGACAATGACGTCCTTGTTCGCGTCCATGCCACTACGGTCGCCGCCGCGGATTGGAGGCTGCGAAGAGCCAGGCCGTTCCTGGTGAGAATCATGAGCGGCCTCTTGCGGCCGAAGAACCGGATACTGGGGATGGAGTTTTCCGGAACCGTCGAGTCGGTGGGCAAGTCCGTGACCGCCTTCCGCGTGGGCGATCAGGTTTTCGGTTCCACCGGATTCAAGTTTGGCGCCCACGCCGAGTACCTCTGCGTGCCCGAGAATGGCGTGGTGGCGATAAAGCCGGTCAACATGACGCTGGAGGAAGCCGCGGCGGTCCTATTCGGCGCGACTTCGGCGCTGCATTTCCTCAGGCAAGCGAATATCCGGCCCGGGCAGAACGTGCTCATCTACGGGGCCTCCGGGAGTGTAGGCGTTTTCGCGGTTCAACTGGCGAAGCACTTCGGTGCGCACGTAACGGGCGTATGCAGCACCGCCAATCTGGAGCTGGTGAAGTCTCTCGGCGCCGATGAGGTGGTCGACTACACCAAGGAGGATTTCTCGAAAGCCGGCCGGGTCTACGACGTCGTCTGCGACACCGTCGGAAAGAGCGGCTTCTCGCGCACCCTGAGATGCCTCAAGCGCGGCGGCTTCTATCTTCGGGTCGGTGCTTCGGGAGGACTGTTGACCATCCTGGGAGGGATGCTTCGCGGGATGTGGATCTCCGTCACCGGCGCCGCAAAGGTCCTTGGCGGGGTGGCGCGCAGCGCCCCGGGGGATCTGGCGTTTTTCACGGGGCTCATCGAAGCCGGAGAACTAAGGACTGTGATCGACAAGCGCTATCCGCTGAGCGCGATCGCCGACGCTCACCGGCACGCAGAGGCCGGCCACAAGAAAGGCCACGTGGTCGTCCTCCTCGAACAGCCTTGAGCTCCCAGTGCGGTGTCTCTGAAGTCGCTTGAACACCGCTCCCTCGCGGTCGCGGCTCCGTTCCGAGCCGCGCGCGTCAGCAAGCGGTAAACCAACCCTCGAACAGCCTTGAGGCTCAGCCCCCCGCCGCGACCGCGAGGCCTTGCTCGATTTCAGTAGCGTCCTCCGCGCTGAGTTCGATGTCGGCGGCTCCGGCGACGCCGCGCGCCTGGCTGGCGCTCCGGATGCCCACAATCGCGCCGCTTACAGCAGGATTCCGCAGAGTCCACGCGATGGCCACCTCACCCGGCGTAGCGCTATGCCGGGTGCCGACGCCGCGCAGGATCTCGACCAGGCGCAGGTTGCGGGAGAGCTGCGGCTCCTGGAAGTTCGCGCTGCGCTTGCGCCAGTCATCCTCCGGGAATGCCGCGATCCTTTCCCGCGTCATGGCGCCGCTCAGAAGTCCGGAGGCCATGGGCGAGTAGACGATCACCCCGATCCGGTTCTCCAGCGCGAAGGGAAGCACCGCCGACTCCACCTCTCTCGCCAGAAGGGAATACGGCGGCTGCACGGAAACGACAGGAGCCACGTTCATGGCCCGCCGCATCTGCCCTGAGTCGAAGTTCGACACGCCAATGTGACGGATCTTCCCTTCGCGCTTGAGTTTCGCCATCTCGCCGATGGCCTCTTCGATCGATCCCGGCGACGCACTCTCCGGGCGTCCGTGCCACGCCGGCCAATGGATCTGGTACAGATCGATGCTGTCCAGTCCCAACCTTTTCAGGCTGGCTTCGGCCTCCCCTCGGATGGAGGCGCCGTGCAGGTTGTGTACGATCTTCCCGGCCTTGTCCCACACCAGGCTGCACTTGGTGAAGACATAAGGGCGCGTTTGAAGACCCTGGATTGCCTTGCCGACCATCGTCTCCGAGTGGCCCAGCCCGTAAGCGGCCGCGGTGTCGACCCAGTTCATGCCCAGGTCCAGGCCGGCGCGGATCGCGGCAATGGACTCCTGATCGTCCTGCGCGCCCCAGCCGAATTCCCAGTTCCCTCCGCCGATGGCCCACGCTCCAATGCCAAGCGGCGTAATGCTAAGATCGCTTTCTCCAAGCATTCGTAATGTCATCTTCGATTCTCCTCACGGATGCGCTGCACCTGGCGGGCCAACCTCAAGCCCAGCCGCGGCCGTGTGCTTCAGACGTCCTGCGCCGCTCCCCTCCTGAGATCTCGCGATTCCACGAAGCCAGGTCGCGACCCCGGGCTCTAGATCATGGTCGATCTCAAGACGGCGCTGCTGCAGTCGAAGGGCCTCTCGGCGACGGACGTAGTGAACACCCTATCCGTACAGAACCTGGTGCTGCCATCGGGAACGGTCAAGATCGATCAGTTCGAATACGACGTCGACTTGAACGCCAGTCCTGAGCAGATGGAGAAGCTCAACGACCTGCCGGTGAAGGTGGTCGGCAACTCGACGGTCTACATTCGCGACGTGGCCCACGTTCGCGACGGTTTCTCTCCCCAAACCAACATCGTCCGCCAGGACGGCAAGCGCGGCGTGCTGGTCACCATATTGAAAAACGGCAGCGCTTCGACGCTCGACGTGGTACAGGGGATAAAGACTGCGCTGCCCCAGATCTGCCGCGATACCTGTTGGTGCCCCTGGCCGAGGCGGTCTGCGCCGCCGCATGGACTCGAGCGTGCTTTTCACCAAGGCCCTGGGCGGCGGTTGGGACGCAGCGAACTTACCGAAGCTGTAGAGAGCCGACGCCTGGCTATCCCCCATTCCCATCCGCCCTCCGCGTGCGCCCGCAAGCCTCCTCCCGCCGCACCCATTCGCGCACATACGCCGGACAGTTCCGCAGCTCGATTCCAGCCTTCTCGCAGTGCGCCAGAAACCGCACCGCGTCGCGATCCACCAGGACAACCTCCCGGAGATCGAGCGCCGTCGGGCCACCTTCCCGCTCGAGCAACTCCCTGAGCGTTTCCGTCTGCTCCGCCTGAATCCGGCCACTGACGGAGAAGACCACCGAGTCGTCCCCGCTCTCCAGTCGCTGCACCTTGAAATCCATAGCTCCGCGTGTACTGGAAAGCACGTAGCGAACCATTTTTCAAGCTCTTCAACAAAAAGGGGAAGAGACGACCTCGCCGCTCGCCATCCTTCGCGACTTCGCGAGTTCCTGCGACCCCGGAGGAGTCCGCTTGCATGCATTTGTCCGAGCCGCGACTGTCCGAGCCGCGACCGCCAGGAATCGGTTCCGCCGGTCGCGCGCGCAGCACCGAACCGCGACAGTCAGGGAGCGGACCCGCTCACAGCCCTACGAACGCCGGAACTGGCCCTTGCGAATCCCTAGCGCTTTGATCTTCGATTCGAGGGTAGAGGCCGCGATGCCCAGCCTGGTCGCTGCCCCGGAAGGCCCGGCTACCCGGCCGCCGCACTCCGCCAGGGCAGCCTCAATCATCTCTTTCTGGTCATTCGATACTTTTTCGGCCAGGCGAACCGGTCGCGCGGCCGGCCGCTGCGACTCGCGCGACGCCGTGGGGAGCCAGGCTTCATCCACCGAAAAAACTTCGTCCGAGCACAGGATCACGGACCTCTCGATGACGTTCTGCAATTCCCGTATGTTGCCCGGCCAGTCATAGGACAGCAGCAGATCGAGCGTCCTTTTATCGATTCTCCCGATGTTCTTTCCCGCCCGCCGCGCATAACGCCCCACGAAATACTCGAGCAGCATCAGAATATCTTCCCGGCGCTCGCGAAGCGGAGGCACTTCGATCGGGAACACGTTGAGCCGGTAGAAAAGGTCCATCCGGAACGTGCCGGCGGCCGCTGCGGCTTCGAGGTCCCGGTTTGTCGCCGCGATCACGCGGACGTCCACGCCAATGGGCCGCGTCCCGCCCAGCCGCTCGATCTGCCGCTCCTGCAGGACCCTCAGCAAGGCCACCTGCGTGTCGGGCGGAAGCTCGCCGACTTCGTCCAGAAAGATCGTCCCGCCGTCGGCAAGTTCAAAGCGGCCCAGCCGCCGCTGCATGGCGCCCGTGAACGCGCCCTTCTCGTGTCCGAAAAGTTCCGAAAGGACCAGCGAAGGCGGCAGCGCGGCGCAGTTCACGCTGACGAACGCCCGCCCGGACCGTTGCGACCGCTTGTGGATCGCCCGCGCGATGAGCTCCTTGCCGGTGCCCGTCTCGCCTGTGATCAGCACCGTCGAATCCGTCGGCGCAACTTTGGCCACACGGGAGAGCACGGCCTGCAACGCGGGCGAGGAGCCGACGATTTCCTCGAACATCGAAGCGCGATCGATCTCGTCCCGTAGGGCAAGGTTCTCGCGGTAGAGCTGATCGCGCAGCTCCTGGATCTCTTCAAAGGCCCGCTCGAGAGCGGCGCGGGCCTCGTGCTGTTCCGTCACGTCCATGCACGTGCCCACCAGCTCTACTACCTCGCCCGATGCGCTCACCACGGGATGGCCCACGCTGTGCAGATGCTTGGTGGTTCCGTCGGGAAGAGTGATCCGCCAATCGACGTCCAGATCCGTCTTGTCGCGCACGGCATCTTCCAGCGCTTTCGCGAACCGGGCCCGGTCTTCGGCGTGAATCCGCTCCACCGCCGCCGCGAAGCTGGACGAGTCTTTGTCCGGGTCCAGGCCGAAAATCCGGAAATGTTCCGCCGACCAGTAGGCGTTCTCCTGCGTGGCCACATTCCACGCGAAGCTGCCGGTGTGGGTCAGGCGCTGTCCCTCCGCCAGGTAGGCCTCGTTGCGGCGTAGCTCGCCTTGAGCGCGGCACCGCTCGATCCCGATGCCCGCGATGCGCGTTGCCACCTCGATCAGTTGCCTCTCGAGCGGACCGGGGCTTCGCACCTCGCGGTAATACATGGCAAACGTCCCCAGCACGGTTCCCGAAGACGAAAGGATGGGAGTTGACCAGCACGCCCGCAGTCCCGCCCGGCTCGCCAGTTCCCGATAGTCCTCCCACAGCGGGTCCGCCAGGATGTCGGTCACGATGACGGGCTCGCGTCTGTAGGCCGCGGTGCCGCACGAGCCGGCCCGGGGTCCGATCTCGAGGCCATGGACCGCCGCGTTGTAGAACTCGGGCAGACTCGGAGCAGCCCCGTGCCGCAGGTGTATACCGTCCTTGTCGAGCAGCAAAATGGAGCACAACATCCCTTCGCATTGGGCCTCGACGACGTGAGCCAGGGCCGCCAGCACTTCCCGAAGCGTCGTACCCGATGCGATCATTTCCAGGACGCGGTGCTCCCCTTGCTGCAGTTCTTCGCTCCGCTTGCGGCCGGAGCCGTCCGTGGTGACGCCGCACACACGGGCCGGGCCGCCCGAAGCCCCGCCTTCCGCCGCGATCTGCGACTCCAGCCACACCACCCGGCCATCCTTCGCGATCGCACGGACCTCGACGGTGCCGCCCGCACCGCTCGTCAGGATCTCCGTCAGCGTCCGCACCGTCCGCTCGCGATCCTCTTCGTGAACCACGCGCAGCCAGAAGTCCGGCGACGACACCAGCTCCGCGGCCGTATATCCCAGCAGTCCCGCAACATTCGGACTCACGTAGTCGACATTCGGCAGCCCCGAGTCACGATTCAGGGAAGCTTCCCAAACCACGCCCGGGACCGTGCTGATGATGTCGAGGAGCCGTTCGCGTTGCCGCCCCTCTTCGGCCGCGACCCTCCGCAGCCCCTGCTCCGCGCGCTTCGAGGCGTCGATATCGGTGCTCGTTCCGCACCATTTCACGATCGAGCCCCGATCATCGGCCAAGGGCGCCACGCGAACCAGGAACCAGCGGGAGTTCCCATCGGCGCCCTTCAGGCGGGCTTCGGTCTCGCCCGGTGCCGCGTCCGCAAGCGCGCGCTTCCAGAAAGCCGTCAGCGCAGAAACGTCGTCGGGGTGAACGGCGTCCGTCCAGCCCCACCCCGCGGCCTGGTCCTCGGTGAGGCCCGTGTACTGGAGCCACCGCCGGTTGCAGTAGTCCACCGATCCGTCCGGCAGCGCGGTCCAGGCCAGGTGCGGAATGATGTCCACCGCCGGGCGAAGCGACTCCCCGACACCCTCGGTCGTCTGGCGTGTTCGCGCCGCGGAACCGTGACCTTCTGGCATACTACTGGGGTTTTCCCAGACGTCGTTATACAGATTATAGCTTGCCGGCTTCGGCCGGGAATCGGAGAGGTTGGTCTGATAGCGAGGAACTCAGAATCGGCACGAATTCCAGCGGTTCACCCGACGGCTGTGCGTCCCTGGCTGACCATGAACGCACGCACCAAAAAGCGAGTCGCAAAAGGTCTCGACGGAGCCCTATTTAGGGCTTGACCCGCAGTAGGTGATGTCGACGGAGTCGGTGCAGCGGGCTTCAGCCGCGCCCTCATATTGCGCGCGCGAGGGCGGCACCAGGCCCCATAAGTACGGCGTAACAACGGGGAAGTCCATGTCTAAGATGAACCACGGGTCGTTCCTGAGGATCACATCGATGTTCCTGGCGCCAGTTCGCCTTCGCAGTTCCTCCAGCGCATGCTGAGCCAGGGCCTCGGTCGGCCGATCCTGGAGCACCAAGTAGAAGCTGAGTCTTGCACCAGACTCCACGTCGTGAGTCCGGGGGACATTCTCGACTGCGACGTGCACCAGACGCAGTGTCTCGCCGTCGATCACAACCGAATAAGGATCTGGCCCCTTGAGCACGCGGGACTCTATCTCCCCGTTTGGGCGGCGGATTCGCACGGCAGAAGTTCCATTCAGTTCCAGAAGCTCTGCGGACGCCGGCAGGCCCCCACCCATCTTCTTGTACAACACACCCCACCAGTCATAGGTGACGTCATACGTGCACTTGCAGTTCGGTCCCCTTGGGTCGTCCAGGCTCAGTCCTGAGTAGATCTCAAGCCGTGCGATTGGAAACCGGCGGCCCATCTCTGAGAGGAACGACTCAAACCGTTGATTAAGACCCTCAGCGGTGAACTGTTCAGGGCGGACGAGTATGGCGCGGGTTACAGCCCCCGTGAAAACCTGGTCCTCAAGCACCCGGTCCTGTGCGGCGGCGCCCAATGGCAGAATCCCGGCGAGCAACAACAGTGTCAGCACACGTAACATCTTTCGTCCTCCTTCCACGCCAGCGAGAATCCGTCTCGACCAATCCGGCCCACGCCAGCATCGCGCGAGAGGGCAACCGGATCAGCACTTGCCGGGGAGTTCTCGTGGTAGCTTCCACCGATTCCCATTGGAAACTCGCTCGGCATTAGTACCCTATCCCCCGCCGCCCGGGCCCATGGCTCGTTATGTCTCGGCAGCCGTGAAGAATAAAATCCTGGAAACTACTGTAGCCGTATTTCTTGGCTATGCTGGCCAAGTCGGGGTCAGTCTTGCCCCCCACAGCGTGCATCGCCTCTTCGACGAGGATCCCTGCCTGGAGGGCTGGATTATGTTTAAAAAAGTTGCCCGAAATTAGCACTGCACTGTTCGTAGCGCTCTTGGGCGTCCCAGGGATCACGAGGGCGTTGAGGATGGGCGAATCTGGTCGGTTGTTTACAATATCGTAGACGGTCGCACTTGACCCATTGCCGATTGCGATCTCCGAGAGTTTGTAAGCACCGTCGCCGTCCGTCTTGCGGCCATCGAAGAAACGCAGACTACCAACGCCCGCTATCAGATCGTCAACGCCCCCTAGTGCGCTCTTGCATTGGTCTGAGAGCCCCTTCAGGGCGTTCGTTGTACGGCCTCTAAAATCGTCGGTCAAGGACCCGTTGGGCACACTCGTGCCGCCCCCGCCGCCACCGCCCAAATCCATCCGCACGGGATAGTAATAGTGCTGCGTCGCGAAGCAGAACTCGTCCAGGACACGCCTGCCGTCACCAAATATCGGATCACGCCAAACGCCTCCGCAGATGCTGACGTCCCAGTTCCCGGTCCAGGGACCACCGCCTCCACCGCCTCCACCACCCTCACTCTCCCGCACGGCAAGAATGACGCAGTCCCCCTCCGACGCGTCGCAATAGCCCCAGAGGCCGCTTGGGTCGTTCCTGTTCACCGGGTCGCCGCCAGCATAGCCGTATTGGTTGAAGCTCTGCGGGGCTTCGAGCGACGCGCTCCCGCTTGGATCGGACGTAGTGAACCGCGCGATCTGGCTGGAGAAGTAACGCTGGTGGGCATAGTCGAGATTCGTCACGGAGTCGCGCTTGTAGGTCGCGAACTGCACCTCGGTGGAGGTGCCGACGCGCAACTCGCCG
>CAZBQQ010000029.1:37645-44412 GCA_964493965.1 uncultured Solibacteraceae bacterium | reverse complement strand
GGCGGGTTGCCAACCCGCCGCAGGCTGCCAGCCTGCCCCACAACATCCGCACGATTCTCACATCTGGGAAAACTGAGTGGCATTGGGCTGAAGCCTGCGCCACGGTCGGGCAAGCACCGAACCGCCACAGGCATGGGGCGTCTCAGAACCCGTACCGGCCGGGATTCCGGCCGATGATCATGGCTGCTGTGACCTTGGGAACGTATTCGCGGGTCTCTTCCGGCAGCGCGTGGGTCCGATAGAGGTACCAGAAATCCCGCTGCCGGATTGGGTCCGTGACGTGGTTGATGGCCTGCTTCACGCGCGCCGGGCCGACGTCGTAGGCGGCCAGGGCGAGCATCACCGAGCTTCCCGCGCCGAAATCCAGGATCAGGCTGCGGATGTACCTGGATGCGGCTTCCGTAGACGCGTTCAGATTCAGCCGCTGGTCCACCTCCCCGTTCACTCGCAATCCCAGACTCCTGGCCGTCGCCGGCGTGAGTTGCCAAAGGCCGGCACAGCCCGACGCGCTCCGCTCGGACGCGCGCATCGCGCTCTCCACCAGCACCATGTAGGCGAAGTCGCGCGGCAGGTGGTTCCGCTCCAACACGCGGCCGATGCGCCCGATCTCGGGCTCGGCCTCGCCGAGCGCGCGCGCCATCAGCGGCCGTTCGGACCCCTGGTACCGTTCCAGCTCGCGCTTTACCGCCTGGCGAAATTCGGGCGGGATGCTGTAGACCTCCGCGCCGAACTCGGCCAGCAGCACCCGGATATCCGAATCCAAAGGATCCGGAGGACGCCGCGCACTCAAACGGTATAGCGGATTGTGCTCGAGCGCCTGCGCTTCCGTCTGATAGTGGTCCAGTTCGAGAATGAGCTGGTCCATGCGGGTCGGTTCCTTAATGGCCGAGTCGATGCCCTGTTCGAGCCGCTCGATCCGCCCGTCGATGGCGCTTTTATCATCGCGCAGCGCCTGGATCTTCCAGGCGCCGACCCCGGCAACGGCGACCAGCAGGCAGACCAGACCCGCAACGATGAACCGGAACCGCCTGGTGGAACGCGCCATCACCGCCACCAGGGCCTGGCGCATGATCGCGCCGGTCTGGTTGAACGCGCCGGCCCACCGCGCATGACGGGCATCGGCGACGGCTTTGCCCAGCACCCGGTCGGATTCGGTGCCGAGCCCGATGCGCTGAGGATCTGGAGCCACCACCAGAGTCCGGCTCAGGTCGGCCGGAGCGGGAGAGTCCTGCCAGGTGGTGAGGGTTAGGGTCGGTTCGCCCGCGCCTAGCTGGATCACCGAATTGAGGGCTAGCGGCGCCTCGGAGCAGCGTTCTCCGTTCACGAACGTGCCGTTGGTGCTCTCCAGGTCGCGGAGGACCCACTGCCCGGCTTCTTCACGAATCTCGGCGTGCCGCGCGGAGACGACGCTCGATTCCGGGCCGGCAATCACCACGTCGTTGTCCGCAGCGCGGCCGAGGCGGGTGACGGGAGAACGCAAGGCGTGCCGGTCAGCGGCCCGAGTCCCGTGCTGCCGCAGCAGGCAGAAGGCCGATTGTTCGCGAATGGGAGCGACGCTGGGCACCAAATCCCCTCAATCTAAACGGATCCGGAGGTCTGGATGGCGGCGCGGGCACGTCTTTTTTACCCACCCCAGGCGGGGTAGGCCACCGGGGAGTTTAGTCCTTGACCCCGGGGGAGGAAGACAACATGGACAGGAACAGGCTTAGAACCACGAGAATTGCGAGCGTCCCGGCAACGAGCATTGGTTCCCTCCAAACTGCTACTGGCAAATAGGATGCACGCCGAGTGCCAAACGTCACAGCCATTCCGAGGACGGCGGAGCCTCCAGTCCCTTATCGACCGGATGGAGCGGCGCCAGACCTTTTTTTGAATGCTTGAAACCGAAATGCCCGCCCGCGCGTCCGAAGGGCGGACGATTCCATCCGCGCAGAGTAGTACCGCGGCGCGAGCCGACGGTTTGGCAAGAGGTCATACGGGGGGGCGGCAACGCGCTCGGTTGACGCCCCAACCGCAGGGGTCTAAAATTTATGGTTAGTCTCGGGTGCTGACCGCCCGGCGCACGCCAATGAGTCGCCGCCCCCTGCTTACCGAAGGATGCCGAGGAGGTTTATGAACGCGCGGAAGTTTGTGGTTTGCGTTTGGGTGCTGGGCTTTGCCGCCTGTGTGCCCGCCCTACGGGCTGCCGGCCAGAACGAAGACAGCGACAAGAAGCCGGCGCCGGCGCCTCGCGAAACTATCGCCAAACCGCTCACCGACAAGCAGATCAGGCGGCAGAAAGAGAAGCTTCGCAAAGAGCTCGAGACGCCCTACCGGAAGTGGCTCAGCGAAGACGTCACCTACATCATCACCGACGAGGAACGCCAGACCTTCAAACGGTTGCAGACCGACGAGGAGCGCGACCAGTTCATCGAGCAGTTCTGGCTGCGGCGCGATCCCACCCCCGACACCATCGAGAACGAGTACAAGGAAGAGCACTACCGCCGCATCGCTTACGCCAACGAGCATTTCGCTTCCGGCATCCCCGGCTGGAAAACCGACCGCGGGCGTTTCTACATCATGTACGGTCCACCCGACGAGATCGAGTCCCATCCCGCCGGTGGTAGCTACGAGCGGCCCATCGACGAGGGTGGCGGCGAGACTTCCACCTATCCCTTCGAGCAGTGGCGCTACCGCTATCTCGAGGGCATCGGCACCAACGTCATGCTTGAGTTCGTGGACCCCTCGAATTCGGGCGAGTATCATTTCACCATCGATCCCAGCGAGAAGGACGCCCTGCTTTACGTGCCCGGAGCCGGTCTTACCATGCAAGAGCAAATGGGCATGACCAGCAAGGACGACCGGTTCATGCGGACCGACGGAACGCACCTCGGCGTCGGCCCGAGCATGGACCTGCCGGAGAGCATGAACGAGTTCACCAGGCTCGAGCGCGGGGCGAAACTCTTCCGCCCGCCCGCCATTAAGTTCAAGGACCTGGAGGCCGCGGTCGATACCCGCATCACCTATAACGTCCTGCCCGTCCAGGTGAAGGTCGACTTCATGCGCATGACCGACTCCACCGTGCTGACCAGCGTCGCCGTGCAACTGGACAACAAGGACCTGCAATTCCAGGATAAGGGCGGAGTTTCGAAGGCCAGCGTGAACATGTACGGCCGCATCACCTCAATGGGCCGGCGCCCGGTGAGCGTTTGGGAAGAACCGGTCAGCATCGAGGTCCCGACTCAGATGTTGGGCGCCACCAATAAGCATTCCTCTGTGTACGGGCACTCGGTGTTTCTGGCGCCGGGTACGTATCGCCTGAACGTGGTGGTCAAGGACGTTGTTGCCGCAACCATGAACAACTACGAGATCGCCCTGCGCGTACCGCATTTCGATGACGCAAAGCTGGCCTCGAGCACGGTGATCCTGGCCGATCTCCTGGAGCCTATGCCCACCCGTAGCGTTGGCGCCGGCCAGTTCGTGATCGGCGATTCGAAGGTGCGGCCCCGGGTAACGGACACGTTCCGCCGTGACGAGAAGATGGGGATCTACTTTCAGCTCTATAACTTCGCGCCGGACGACAAGACCCAGAAGCCAAACGGACAGATTGAATACCAGATTGTCAAGAACGGCTCGAACCAAAAGTTGGTCGACTGGACCGAGAATCTGAGCGATGCGAAGGCGTATCCCGGGGCTTCGGCCCAGCAGGTGACGGTAGAGAAGCTGCTGCCGCTGGCGCATTACGAGCCGGGGCAGTATACTCTCAAGATGACGGTTACGGATAAGAACCGAAACGAGGTTCTTACGCCGTCGGCTACTTTCACGGTAAACTAGAGGCACGAGAAAGCCTGATAAGGCCACGCGCATGAACGCCAGGATGTGGACCACGGCGATAGGCGCGCTTGCTGGCGCATTAGTGTTAGTGTCTCCCGCCTTCCCGGCAACCCCGCAGAAGTTCAACGGCAGCATCGTGGGCGTGGTCAGCAATGGGAGCGGCGTTCCGCAGATGGGCGCCAGCGTGCTTCTCTACGATCGCTTCGAGCGCCTCCTTCAGCGCGTTCTCACCACCGAGAGCGGCACCTTCGGTTTCGATTCCCTGCCCTCGGAAGTGTACGCAGTTCGCGTCTCGCTCGCCAGCTTTCTGCCCGCCTTCAAGAGGAATATACAGGTTCAGCCCGGCATGCAGAGCCTGCTGAACGTGAACCTCGCCAGCGTGTTCAGCGCGATCCAGCTGGTAGCAGTGTCGCCCGGCCAATCCTCCATCATGAGCGATGAATGGAGGTGGGTCCTGCGCAGTTCGTCGGCCACCAGGCCGGTGCTGCGTATGTTGCCCGATTTCAGCGATTCGTCCCACAAGAAGACGGCCACCATCTTCTCGGACACCCGCGGCATGGTCAGCGTATCCGCGGGCGACCAGGCATCCCAGTCTTCGTTAGGTACCCAGCCCGATATGGGCACCGCCTTCGCGCTCGCCACCTCCATCCTCGGCCAGAACCAGCTGCAGGTGGCCGGCAACGTCGGATACTCCTCGGTAACGGGGGCGCCCACGGCAGCCTTCCGCACCAGCTTCCGCCGCGACGTGCCCGGGGGCATCAGCAGCCCGCAGGTAGAGCTCACCATGCGGCAGCTCTCGTTGCCCTTGCGTGCAGGCGCCGCCTTCCTCAGCGGCGTGCAGAGTCCCGATTCCGCTCCGCTGCTGCGGACCCTTTCAGTGACCATGCTCGATTCGAAGCAATTCGGCGACGACTTGCGGCTGGAATACGGGGGATCGCTCGATTCGGTGACTTTTCTGGACCGCATGAATTACGTCAGCCCCTATGCCCGCCTCACCTACGACCGCGGCCACGGCCAGGTCTTCCAGGTGGGCTACGCGTCCGGCACTCCCCCCGCCCAGGCGTTTGTGCGCGAAGGGGAGACGGGCATCGAGCTGGAGCAAAATCTTTCGGCGCTGGCCATGTTCCCGCGCGTATCGCTCGACCGAAACGCCGCCCGAATTCAACGCACCTCCACGGTGGAGGCGGGTTACCGGAAGAAAGCCGGGTCGCGAACCTACAGCGCGGCGGCCTATAGCGACGACATCTCGAATGCCGCGGTCACCCTGCTCAGCCCGGGTGGTGTGATGCCGTCCTTGGACCTGCTTCCAGATCTCATGACCAATGGCTGGACCGTAAACGCCGGCAGGTACCGCGGTCTGGGCTACATGATGTCGGTGGCTCAGGAGTTGGGCTCGCATTACGAAGCGATGCTGGCCTACGGGAGCGGACCGGCCCTGGTTGCCAAGACGGATGGCCCTATCACGGATCTCAGATCGGCGATCGGGACCAGCCGGCGCCAGTCGGTGACAGCCCGGGCTTCCGGGACGCTGCCCGCCACGGGCACCCAGTTTGCCGTGAGCTACCAGTGGGCGAACGTGTCGGCTCTGAATCCCGCCCACCTGTATCTCACCGAGTCCATGCGCGAAGATCAGGGTCTGAACGTGCAGATCCGCCAGCCGATCCCGTACTTCGGCGGCCTGCCCGGTCACGTGGAGGCCACAGCCCAGTTGAGCAACGCCCTGGCGCAGGGCTACCTTCCGCTCATGATGGACGGCCGCCAGATGTACCTGGTGCAAGCCCCGCGCAGCCTGCGCGGCGGGCTCAGCTTCGTCTTCTAGGACCACTCCCTTGCGGTCGCGGCTCGGTAGGGGGTCCGAGCCACGACCGCAAGGGAGTGGTCTTCGTGTTAAGCACGCGCTGGACCGTGCCCAAGAAGCTCCGCAGCCGATCACCGACCTCCCGCAACTCAATCACCATCCGGCTCAACACCATAGCCACAGTGAGGTCCTGGTGCCCCGCAAAGCGACCCCTATGCTGATGCCGGTATGGCACGTAGAGTTCTGCTGTCCGTCGATGGAGGGGGCATTCGGGGCATCATTCCCGTCTGCGCCTTGATGAAGCTCGAACAAATCACCGGCCGGCCGGCGCGGGAGACGTTTTCCTTCGTCGCCGGAACCTCCACTGGAGCGATTCTGTGCGCGGCGGTGGCCGCCGGCATCCCCGCCCCCCGCCTGCTCGACCTGTACCTCAAACACGGCCGCGAGATCTTCAGCCCGCGCCCGCCCTGGAACACCCTCAAGCGCATCGTTCGGGGCTTTATGTACTCTACCCGGACGCTGCACAGGGTCCTCACGGAGGCGTTCGCCGAGGCAGGGGCCTGGAAGCTTAACGACTCCCCCATCGACCTCCTGCTCACCGCCAAGGGCCTCGACGGGACCCCATGGTACTTCGTCAAGGACAAGCCCGCCAACGCGGGCCTGACCGGCAAGCTTGGTCTGGTCGATTGCGCGACGGCGTCGGCGGCGGCGCCCACGTACTTCAACCCGTGGCGCTTCGACGGCTCGCCCGAGTTCGGGACGCTCGTGGACGGCGGCGTTGGCGTGACGGGCAATCCGGTTTACCAGGCCTGCGTCGAGGCCTTCTGCTACACCGGCGAGTACGCGCCCGAGACCACCACGGTCGTCTCGCTCGGCACCGGCAGCTTCCGCCAGGCGATCCGCGAGCCGCGCACGCTGTGGGGCTGGATCGAGTGGGTGTTGAATGAATTGCTGCGCGCGCCGGAGGAACAGCAGAGCGTGGCCGCCCGCAGGCAGTTCCCGCAAGCGCGCTTCTTTCGCTTCGACGCCGACATCGCCGATGAACCCATCGCCATGGACGACGTCGGCGCCGTCGACAGGCTCTGCGCCCACGGCCACGCCTTCGCGGAGTCGATCGACTGGGGGGAGGTGCTGGAAAAGCGCTCGTCGCCCGTCG
>CAZBQQ010000029.1:0-37545 GCA_964493965.1 uncultured Solibacteraceae bacterium | reverse complement strand
CGCTCGTCGCCCGTCGAGAAACTCCAGCGCTCCGGCCATTCGTTCGGGTGCGGAGCCGGGAACATCCGATCGGATCGACGGGCGACAGGCGACGAGCGACGGGCGGCCGCCGCAGGCGGCTACATGAAGTAGTCTTTGACCTTGTCGAACAGCCCGCGCTTGTCGGGCTGGTTGTCGGCGGGGAGGAGCCCCGCGAGTTCCTCGAACAGCTTCCTCTGCTCGCGCGTGAGCTTGGCCGGCACTTTCACCTGCACGTGAATGAAGAGGTCGCCCCGCCCGCGTCCGTTCACGTCCGGCACTCCCTTGTTCTTGACGCGGAACGTGGTGCCGCTCGCCGTCCCCTCCGGGACCTTAAACGGAATGGGGCCGTCGAGCGAAGGAGCCTCGATCTCCACCCCCAGCGCCGCCTGCGCCATGTTGATCGGGATCGTGCAGTGCAGATCGTTGTCGCGGCGCTCGAAGACGGGATGCTCCTCCACGCGGATGAACACGTACAGGTCGCCCGCGGGACCGCCGCCTGGACCAGGCTGCCCTTCCCCGTTCAGCCGCAGGCGCTGTCCGTTGTCCACGCCCGCCGGGATATTGACCTTGAGCTTCCGCGCCGTCTGGATGTAGCCCTGCCCGCGGCATTTCGTACACGGCTGGCGCACCACCTGGCCCGCCCCGCCGCATTGCGAGCAGGTCTGGCGCAACGAAAGGAATCCCTGCTGAAACACGATCTGCCCGCGCCCGCGGCATTTGGGACAGGTTGTGACGCCGCCCTCGGGCTCGCCTCCGGTGCCCCGGCAACGGCTGCAGGCCTCCTGGCGCGGCACCTGAATATCGACGCTGATCCCGCGCACCGCGTCTTCGAAGCTCAACTCCAGGTCGTAGCGCAGGTCTTCGCCGCGTTGAACACGGCCGCGGCCCCGCCCGCCGCCGAACATATCGCCGAAGAAGAAGTCCCCAAAGATCTCGGAGAGGTCCGGGAATCCGCCCTCGAACGGGCTGCCGCCGGCGGCGGAGGTGGAGACGCCGGCATGGCCGTACCGGTCGTAAGCGGCGCGCTTCTGCGGGTCGCTCAGGACGCTGTAGGCCTCGGCCGCTTCCTTGAACTTCTCCTCGGCCTCGTGGCTGTCCGGATTGCGGTCGGGATGGAACTTCAGCGCGGCCTGGCGGTAGGCGCTCTTCAACTCCTGTTCGCCGGCATCCCTGGCGATACCCAAAACGGCGTAGTAGTCTCGCTTATCCACGGCGGGTGATTACGGCTCGACCGCGACCTTCACGATCGCCGGCCGCAGCAACTTTCCCTTGAAATTGTATCCCCGCTGATGCTGATAGAGGATGGTGTGATCCTCGACGCGGTCGGTCTTCTCCATCTCGACGGCGTGGTGCAGCGCGGGGTCGAACTTCTGCCCTTCGGCTTCGATCCCCTCGAGGCCGAGCTTCTTCAGGGCCTCCAGCAGCCTCTGGTAAATCAGTTCCATGCCCCGGACGTATTCCTTGTCGGCGGACTCGGTTTTCAGCGCCCGCTCGAAATCGTCGAGAACCGGGACCACCGCCCGCACCGCTTCCATCGCGGCGAACTCGCTGTATTCCTCGCGCTCGCGCTGCGCACGCTTGCGGAAGTTCTCGAACTCCGCGCGCTGGCGCAGCGACTGATCGTAGAGGTCTGCCCGCTCCTTGGCGAGCGCGTCCCGCTCGCCGACGAGGGCGGCCACAACGGCGCCCGAATCGGCCATATCCACGCTGTCGGAGGCCGCGGCCTGAGTCGATTTTGGTTCGTCGTCCATAGTTGGAATCACTGCTGGTTTTAGCGTAGCAGAGAGCGGGTCAGCCGGCCGCTTCCTGGAACGCGTTGCCGACCTGCAACACGGCCGACATGGCGCGCTCGTAGTTCATCCACATCGGGCCGAGCACGGCGATCTTCGCGGCGAGGCCCCCCGGTAGCTCCACGCTGATCCCGATGAGCGAGAAGTCTCGCATCGCCGGGTGCGCCCGCGCCAGTCCCACCCGCACGCCCAACTCGCCGGCGGGTTGCTCCAGGAACCGGTCCAGCAACTGCAGCATCCGCTTCTTTTCCTCGAGCGCGTGGAACAGCTCGCGCATCTTCTCGCGGGTCAGGTGCAGATCGATGGTCACCAGGTTGGAGGCGCCCTCCATGTAAATCTCCGGCACCCAGGTGACGTCCAGAAGGCCCTTCGCCGAGAGAACGATCAGGCGTTTGAGGATCGAGTCGTAGGCCGCGCTCTCCTGCTCCAGCCGCCGCTGCAGCTCCTGGCGGGCGTCCGCCAGCTTCCATCCGCTGAAGTTGCTGTTGACGTAGTTGCGTATGGAGTGCAGGTCGTCCTGAGAGATCTCCTGGTCGAGCACCACCACGCGGTCGCGGATCATGCGGTCGCGCGTGACCACGATCATCAGCACGCGGCTGTCGGCCAGCTTGAGCAGTTCGATCTGGCTCAGGATCTGGCTCGAGGCCGGGATAGCGGCGGCGATGCCGATATTGCGCGTGAACTCGGTGAGGAAGTGCGTGGAGCGCGCCATGCAATCGGTGACCGAATCGGCCCCGCCGAGGTCCGCCCGCAGCCGTTCGGCGTCGATCGGATTCAGCCGTCGAGCGGTCAACGATTCTACATAGATGCGGAATGCTTTCTCGGTAGGCACGCGGCCTGCCGACGTGTGCGGCTGATCCAGGTAGCCGCCCTCGTCGAGATCCGCCATGACGTTGCGGATCGAGGCAGGGCTGAGCACGTCGTTCCTCCGGCTCGCGATGGTCCGCGAGGCGACCGGCTCCCCCGTCGCGATATAAGTCTCGACGATGGAATACAGGACGTCACGCTGTCGCGCCGTCAATGCCTGCTGGTTGCCCATGGCCCTGGTTATTCAGACTCCCTAACACCCATTCTACGGGGTTGCGGCAGTATGGGCAAGGAGACGGGAGGGAGGAGACAGTAGACGTCAGGAGAACGGGCCCGCCGGGTGCGTGAGCTCCGCCTCCTGACTCCTCCTGTCTCCTTTCTCGATTACTCCGCCTGCTGCCCCCCGCCCGCCATGCGCCGCACGGCGAAGTCCTCCAGATTCAGACCGCGCAGGTACTCCAGGAACGGACCCCCCAGGTCGAAACGCCGCAGGGCGATTTCGACGGTGGCCTTCAGAAAGCCCATCTTGTCTCCGGCGTCGTAGCGCGTCCCCTCGAAGCGGTAGCCGTAAACCGGACGGGTGTGGAGGAGGTGCTTCAGCCCGTCGGTGAGCTGGATCTCGCCCAGCGAACCCGGCTCGATCGCCTCGAGAGAAGGGAAAATCTCCGGAGTAAGCACGTACCGGCCGATGATCGCCAGGTTCGAAGGCGCGTCGCTCTGCTTGGGCTTCTCCACCATGTTGCGGATGCGGAACAGCCGGTCGCTGCACCCGTTGTGCGCCACCGGCTCGGCGTCCACCACACCGTAGGCCGAGATCTGTTCGGGAGGCACTTCCATCAGCGCCACCACCGACGAGCCGAAAAAGTCGTATACGTCCAGCAACTGTCGCAGGCAGGGAATCTCGGCTTCGATGACGTCGTCAGACAGCACCACCGCGAACGGATCGTTCCCCACGATGGCCCGGGACCGCAACACCGCGTGCCCCAGCCCCAGGGCCTCGCGCTGCCGGACGTACGCCACATCGATCATATCGGAGATGTCACGCACCGCCGCCAGCAGGTCCTTCTTGTTGCGCGTCTCGAGCAGGTGCTCGAGCTCGAAGCTCACGTCGAAATGGTCCTCGATCGCGGTCTTTCCCCGGCCCGTGACGATGACAATATTCTGGATTCCGGAATGGATCGCTTCCTCGACCCCATACTGGATCAGCGGCTTGTCCACCAGGGCGAGCATCTCCTTGGGCTGGGCCTTGGTGGCGGGAAGGAATCGGGTGCCCAATCCGGCCGCCGGGAAGACCGCTTTGCGCACTTTCGGAACCATGACCACATTGTATGCCGCAGAGAGATCCATCGGGGGTCTTTTGTAACGGACTTTCAGAACCCGTGTTATGCTCAAGGAAAAGAGGAGGCTTCCAGAGCAAGCATATGGCTTACGTGATCGCTGAGCCCTGCATCGGCACCAAGGACACCGCCTGTGTCGACGCCTGCCCGGTGGACTGCATTCATCCGAAAAAGGACGAGGCTACCTTCGGGGAGGCGAAGATGCTCTACATCGACCCCGTCGAGTGCATCGACTGCGGCGCCTGCGTCCCGGTCTGCCCGGTTTCGGCGATCTTCACCCTCGACGACCTGCCCGAGAAATGGGCTAGTTTCGCCCAGGAAAACGCCGCGTACTTCGGCCGGTAAGCCGCCGGCCCTCAGTGCAGGAAGACGCGGAGCCCCTGCTGGAGCACCGCCGCGCCCGCCGCGCCCGTCAGCGCGGGGCCCATGGCCGGAACGCCTCGCCGCCTCCACTCTCCGTGCACGGCGTGAAAGCCCAGGTAGATGAAGCTGCCGCCCGCGAGCGCCAGCGCCCCCGTCACCCACCCCACGCCGGTATGGCCGGTCACGGCCGACTCGAAAACCCCACCCGCCAGCGTTGCGCCCTCGGCCAGGACGCACCACCAGAAGGCGCTGACGCGCGAACCCACCGAGGCCCGCAGCATGATGCCCAGCGCCACCCCTTCCGGAATCTTGTGCAGGATCACGCCGAATACCAGCACCGCGCCGAAGCCGCCGGCTTCCTCATGCTGCGCCGCCGAGATGCCGAGGCCATCGAGGAATGCGTGCAGGCACGCGGCAGCGATCAGGGGCCCCGCGAAACCGTGCAGAACCCTGGCGCAGCTATCGTGCTCGTGGTCGTGCGAGCAGGAGGGGCAGACCGGATACACGTAGCGCCCGAACAGAGCCAGCGCGCCCACTCCCGCGGCCAGCAAAGCCACACCGTCGATCCATCCGTAGTGGCCGGCCAGGTCAGGCAGCACGCCGAACAGCGCCACCCCAATCAGAAGGCCACCGCTGAAGGGGACGATCTTGCGCGCGCCGCCCATCAGCGAGGACACGCCCAGCCCGGCGCCCCCGATGCCGATCAAGGTCGCCACGAGCGATAGGAGTGTGCCGGAAGAGGATGCGTTCACGTTAGGATCTCCTCCAATGTAGCATCAGCCCCTGGCCGTGGCACTCTAGCGTGGTGCCACCTATTGGGTCTCCAGAGCCACCGTGGCGTTGTGGGGCAGGATGGCATCCTGCGCGCCGGTTGCGAACCGGCGTCCGGCCAACATGTTGAGCGAAGACGATAGGCGGGCTGCCAACCCGCCGCAGGTTGCCAACCTGCCCACAGTTCTCGATGGATTCCCACGTCCAGGGAGCGGCGCCCGCTCCCAGCGCGCCCGGACACAAAAACGGCGGCCCGGGTTTGATCCGAGGCCGCCGCAAAGGCTCGCAGGTCGCGAGAACTTACATCTGGAAATTCACATCTACCTGGGTCTCCGCTTCGACCGGCTCTCCGTCCAGAATTGCCGGGCTGTAGACCCACTTCATGACCGATTCGACCGCGGCCGAGCGCAGAATCTGCGGACCGCTTAGGGCCGTCGCCTTCCTGACCCTGCCGTTCTTGCCGATGATGGCGTGCACGCGCACGATCCCGGCAATGTGGCTGGTTCTGGCGATCAGCGGATAAACGGCCGGGAAGCGCTTGAGGACCCTGGCTTCCTGCGCCTGGCCACCGATCCGGCTCGCATTCTGCGTCACTGGCGCCGGAGCGGGCGTGTTCGCCCTTTGCTGCGGGGCCGCCGTTTGAGTCTGTCTCTGCTGTGCCGGCGCCGCGGACGGCGGAGGCGGCGCAACCGAGGTACCCGGAACGCCCGGAGCGTTCTGCGCCAGTTGGCTCTGCTGGCTGTCGAGGGCCGGCGCTGCCGGGATCTCGGCCGGCTCAGCGGCGCGCAGACGCGAGGCTAGGGAGTTCTCCCGGACTGGCTCCTTGGTCACCGCCGGTCCCGCCGAAACCACGGGCGCGGGGGGCTGCTGGGGCGCGGAGGCGACTTGGGCCGGCTGAGTCGGACGCTGCTCGTTCGGAGCCTGCGTCTGCTTGGTCGGCTGCTGCTGCTGCACCTGCTGCGGGGCGCTGGCGGCCACTGCTGCCGACGGACGGCCGGCCAGGCGCCGTACCGATCCGGCTTCGCTCTTCCCCGTCTTCTGGTCGGCAACTTCCATCCGGAAACTGACATCGTTCGAAATCGGCGAGTACACGATGCTGCCGTTGTGCAGCGTCGCAAGGTCGAGATCCACGTCTTCCTTGTGATCGCCGTCGTTGATCGTCAAGGTCGCCCGCGTTGCGGTGGCGACGCTGGTGGCGTTGCGATTCCAGCTCAACAGCAACTGGCCTGCGTTGGTTTCCACCTTCAGCCCCAGCAACGTGTCGGCTGCCTTGGCGGGCGCCGCCGTACCGCTCGACCGGACGAAGGCGAAGTAGCCGCCTCCGGCCAGCAGCACAACCACCAGGGCCACAATCACCCACTTGAAGCGGGCGAACGCACTGGGCCCGGCCGTTTCCGCCGCGGCGACAGGAATCCGTTCGACAGGCGCGGCGACAACCGGTGCCGCCTTGGGGGGCGCGGCTTTGACTGGCTCTGCCTTAACCGGCTCAACCTTGACCGGCTCCGCCTTGGGCGGTTCCACCTTCACCTGCTCAACCTTGACCGGCTCTTCCCTCTTCGGCGGAGGCGGGGCCACCACCACGGTCTCGGCCGCCTTGGCCACCACCGGCTTCTCTTCCACCTTCGGGGGAGCGGGCTCCTCACGCCGGGACACCACCGGAGGCGCCACCGGCTTCTCTTCCCGCTTCGTCACAACCGGAGGCCGCTCCTCGCGCTTCGCCTGGACCGGGGGCGCGGGCTGTGCGGGCTGCTGTCTTTCTTCTCTTCTCGGCTGGGCGGGCGGTGCGGCCTGCTCTTCGCGCCTCGAAACCAGCGTCGGACCTGACGGCCGCTCTTCGCGTCTCGGTGCCGCCGGAACGATCGGCGGACGCTCCTCGCGCCTCATCATGGGCGGCGCATCGCGCCGGTAATTGACCGGCGGAGCGTCCTCGCGCCTGGGCGGAGCCGGCTTCTGCTCTTCGCGCTTGAACACCGGCGGAGGTGCGCTCGCTTTGGGCTCCTCGCGTTTGAACACCGGCGGGGCAACGCTCGCTTTCGGCTCTTCCCGTTTGAATACCGGAGGGGGCGGCGCGGGCGCCGGCTCCTCGCGCTTGGGCTCTTCGCGCCGCATTGCCGGCGGAGGAGGTGGCGGATCTTCGCGCCGCTGGGGAGCCACCGGGGCCGGCCTCGGCTCTTCCCGCTTCATCGTCACAGGCGGAGCGACGGGGCGTTCTTCGCGCCTCGGCATGACCAACGGTTCCCTGACCACCGGCGCTTCCGGAGCAGCCACGATGAACTGCGAGAAGCTCTTCACCAGCTCGGCGCGCTTGAAGGGGAACTGCTGATAGCTTTCCTCAGGAAGTTGTCCACCTTCCCAGAAGAAGAACGCTCCCGCGCTGGGCTTCATCGCGAAGGGCCGCACCAGCAGGAAAACGTTGCTCGGGTCGGAGAAGAACTCTTTGGCGACCGCCTGGTCCTCTTCGTCCAGCACCAGCTCCCGTCGCGTATTGCTGCGGAAGAACCCAGCAACGGAAACTCCGCCGGCTCTCCCCACCCGCTCGAGCGCTTGCTTCATGCGCACCTTGTCCTCATCGGACAGCAGGTACAGAGGCCCGCGGGAGTAGTCGCACTCCACCGGTTCGAATTGCTCCACGATCACGGTCGGTTGGCTGCCGGCTACAATACGTCCACCCAGGACGCCGCCGATCTCCGATCCGCGTTTGGTCACGGCCTTGAAGCTCTCGAGTACCTCGCGCTCCAGGCGATCCATCAGATCAAGACTAAAGAGGATCGCAATTGGCTTACCCGCGACCTCCCAACGATAAAACGATGCAGCTCCGGTCGGAGCTCCGATCGACTCGACTGGAGTGGTCGTATTCGTCATGATGGGACGTCCTCCACAAGACAGCTTACTAGCTATATTCGGTTCCCGATTTTACACCGAATCAAGCCGGTTTGCCATAACACATATCTTCTTTTCTCCGGCCCGGAACCTTCAAAACGCAACGCAGGTTTAGACTTGCGGCCCAGGTATAGCAAAGAAGTAATTAACCTTTGGCAACATCGTAATAACATCATCAGTAGTCCTGGTGATACTAACCCTACCACCAGGAGGTACCACACTCTGGAACTCTGGGGAGGCCATTGTTAGACCCCGGTACTGGAAAGCGGCGGGAGGCTACGCTTCCACGGTCTTTCCGCGTCCCGGCCTCCCGTCGAGAAAGAGCCCAGCAGTTTCCCATAGTACTGGTACCTCTATGTGGTACTTTATCCGCTCGCCTTTTCTCACATCAGATCCCGCGGAGCTAGGGCACGCCGGCACGTGCCTCTCCGGCCCTGAAAACGTTGCATCGAGCAGCACACGCAATTGGGCGGCCACATCCCCGCGCCTGGGGGCGCATGGCGCCGTTAGAGGGAGAATCGGCGCCTCACTCGGACCCGTAGCTGATCTCCATGCGCCGGATTCGCACCGCCGCCAAGGTCACGATCGCCAGGGCGAGCAGCACCAGACCCGGAACCGCCAGGTACACCGGCGTCGGGTTCGCCGTGATGGCGAACAGCCTGCCGGGGCCCTCGAACGGCACGCGCACGGGACACAACGATTCGAGATAGAAGATGATGCTGATCTTCTTCAGCAGAGGCGGGAAGAAAACGATCAGCGATTCCCACACCAGCACCACGATGGCGGGAACGATGGGGTTGCGGTACAGCATGCCGAGCAGTAGGAACACCGCGCCATAGCCGGCGCAGGCCAGCAGAGTAATTCCCGTGTAAGTGCCCAGATGCTGCATCGCCGGACCGGCTAGCGCGGCGCTGGGTGTCGCCGCCAGGTGGCGGCACAGCACGGCATAAGAGATCGCGACACTCGCTCCGAAGATACAGCACGCTGTAAGCAGACCCGAGAGGTACTTACCCACCACCAGCACTTCGCGGCGCACCGGCGCCAGGAAATAGTAGTGCAGGCTCTTCTGCACCACCTCGCCGCGAAACGAATTCAGGAAGATCACCACGCACCCGAAGAACACCACCAGGCGTAGAACGAAGAGCTGGAACACGCCGGCAAACACCGTCAGGTCCTCTGTGCCGTGGCAATTCGTCCAGCCCCGTGCGTAGCCGATCGCGTGTCCGACGAAGATCGCCAGCGGCAGCGCGGCCAGCAGATAGAGCGGCAGGGCGCGACGGAACGAGAAGTTCTTCTTCATCTCCAGGCGCACGATGGCCAGTATCTGCGCACCCCACGATCGCACCGCCGGGCTCATGCCGCACCTCCGTCGCCGCCGCCGATCAGGTATTCGTAGACCGAGTGCACGTCTTCGTCCGCCGGCGCGACCGACTCCAGATGGATTGCGCCCTCGAGCACCATCTTCCCGAGCAACTCGTAGAAACGCTCCGGATTGCGCGTGCCCACCAGCAGCCCCCCGCGGTCGTGATGCATCCGCACTTCGGCCACGTGGTCCTGCGCGAACAGATTCGCCGCGAGCAGGCCGGGCTGGGTGCACCGCACCAGAATTTGCAGGGGATGATCCTGGTGCATCTCGCCGCGCACCGCCTGGATCTGGCCTTCGGCTACCACGTATCCGTTGCTGAGCATCACCACCTGGTCCGAGATCTGGTCCACCTCGTGCAGGATGTGGCTGGAGATGATCACGTGCAACCCTTCGCCGGCCAGCTCGCGAAACAGCGCGATCGCCTCGGCGCGGGCCATCGGGTCGAGACCGTTCAGCGGCTCGTCGAGCACCAGAACCGAAGGCTGATGCGCGATCGCCTGCGCCAGCTTGATCCGCTGCCGCATTCCTTTGCTATAGGATGCGATGCGCGCTCCCGCCGGGGCCGTCATGGTCACGCGGTCGAGCGCCCGCGCGGTCAACTCCGCCGCCCGCGCATGCCCCATCGCGTGCAGCCGGAGATGCAGGTAGATGAATTCGTAGCCCGTGAGCCCGCGCGGAAAGGCGTCGAACTGCGTGCAGTAGCCGGCTACCGCGAAGAGCCGCTCGGGATCCGACGGTGGGATGCCGAGAACGCGAATGCTTCCGCGCGACGGCTGAACCAACCCGGTCATCAGGTTCATCAGCGTGGTCTTGCCCGAGCCGTTCGGACCCACCAGCGTGGTGATGCCCGGCGGAATCGAGAGCTGCACACGGTTCACGCCCAGCACGTTCCCGTAGAACTTCGAGACGCCTTCGAAGACGATACTGTCCGCGCCGTTCATGACCGCTCCACGTGATACGCCCGCAGCTTCTTGTTCAGTAGCAGATAACACACCGCGCAGAAGCCCGCCAGCGCCGACCATGCCACCCAGAGGGAAAGACGCAGGCCCTCGGTCTCCCGGAACAGCCCGTACCAGATGGTCCGGATGACCTCGAACAGGTTCAGCACGTGGCCCAGGTCCGTGTGCAGCGCCGCGCTGATCGCCTCCGCGAAGCCTGCCGCCACGAAGAAGACCACGAAGATCAGCGTGCCGGCCACCAGCTTCCACTTCACCCAGGCCGACATCGCCAGCGCCAGCAGGCAGAGCGTGAGAATCCAGATCCAGGACCCGACGAAGATCGCCACTGCGACCCACCAATTCTCGGCCGCCCATGCGAAGCCCGCCAGGTAGGCTTGAAACCCGAACAGCAGCAGGCCCGGAATCCACGTGATAGCCGAGATCAGCAACGCCAGCACCGACATCTTGCCCAGCACGTACTCGGTGCGCGAGAACGGCCGGCACAGGTACAGCGGCAGCGCGTTGTTGGTCAGGTCCGGCGAGACCAAACCAGGCCCCACGAATCCCGCCAATATGAATGCGAACTGGCCCTGCCCGCTGAGGAACTTCCGGAAGAACTCCGGGTCGATTGTGAGCATTCTGAACTTGCCCAACAGTTCGCCCACCACGGCATTGTGCGGCAGGTAGATGAGCGCCGCGCACACGACGGGCGAGACGTAGCACAGCATCAGGTAGCTCAGCAGCCACTTGGAATCGGACAAGCGCCGCCATGCGTAGCGCGCGATGATCAGGAATCTCCACCGCTGCGGCGTGAGGCGTCCCTCGTAAGGCTCGTAGCCGCGCTTATAGACTGCCATGGCCGCTCCCTCCGTTCCCCGCCACCGGCAGCGGCGGCGGCGTGGCGCCGTTCTCCATGGCCTTCAGGAAGATGTCTTCCAGGCTATCGCGCCGGTAATTCAGGCGGCGGATGTTCGCACCGCGCTCGGAGGCCACGCGGTATACGTCGCGGA
Organism: uncultured Solibacteraceae bacterium; assembly: GCA_964493965.1. Lineage (GTDB taxonomy): Bacteria > Acidobacteriota > Terriglobia > Bryobacterales > Bryobacteraceae > DASWZN01. The sequence goes on along the minus strand of CAZBQQ010000029.1, from coordinate 26,262 downwards.
CCTCGGTGCTCTCGCCCAGAACCAGCTTGAGGCGGCGCCCGCCCGCCAGCGCGCACTCGCAGCCCAATTCCCGCAGCCCTTGTGCGAAGGATTCCCCTTCGGCGTCGGTTTCGATCTCCACGAATTTCCGGTTCAGCCGCCGCTCCTCGTCGAGGTTGGCATAGTGAACGATGCGTCCCTGCTTGAGGATCAGCACCTCCTCGCAGGTCTCCTCCACGTCGCGCAGCAGGTGCGAACACAGCACCAGGTGCAGGTCGCCCTTCGCGCGAATGTCGCGGATGAGGCGGATCATGCGCTGCCGCGCGGGCGGGTCCAAACCGTTGGTCGGCTCGTCGAGAAAGAGCAGCTTGGGTCCGTGCGCGATGGATTGAGCGAGTTTCGCGAGCTGCTTCATGCCCAGCGAGTACTCTTCCAGCTTCCGATACCGGGCCTCGCCCAGGCCCACGTAGAACAGCGCCTCGTGCGCCCGCTCGAGCGCCGCGGAAGAAGGCAGTCCCGACAGCTCGGCCATGTACCGCACAAACTCCACCGCGCTCATCCCGGCGATAAAGGAATCGTTCTCCGGCATGTAGCCGATCAGGTTGCGCACGCTGCGGATTCCGGTCCGTATGTCGTAGCCGGCGACGCGAGCCGTGCCGCTCCAGGGCTTGTAGAAGCCGAGCAGAGTATTGATCAGCGTCGACTTCCCCGCCCCGTTCGGTCCCAAAAGCCCGATGGCCCGCCCGGAGAGCGAGCCATCAAGGTGATCGAGAATCGTCCGGTTGCCGAATCGGACTTCCAGGCCGTCGAGTTCAATGACTGGTTGCATTCGTCTCTCTGTTGTACGGCAACCGGCGCACCGAAGTTCGCCGGCAACACTCTAATGTTGGCGCATCAGCAACCGCTCCAGGTTCATCCCGAACGGATTGCCGGTCGACGCCAGCTCGATGCGGTCCGGCTGCCCGTACAGCAACACCAGCGTCGGCGTGGAGGAACCCACCGTGCCCTGGATCGTCTTCTGTTGCTCCGGCGTCAGCGAGGTCACTTTGGAGAGCTCCGCGAGGGCCGGGCCCAGCCGGGAGTAGAACATCGCCGAGAAGCCCGTCTGCCCGTCGTGCGGCAGCTGCGCCGTAAATCTCTCCGAACGCGTCAGCGTGTATCCCGTGGCGCGGTATTCGAGCGCCCGCTGCACCAGTTCCTCGCTCGGAGCAGCGATCAGGAACCCGCTGTCATAGGTGTAATACACAGGGACCGGCACCTTCGCCAGATGCACGACGTAGAACGTGCGTCCGCCCGCCTGTTCCTTAGTGATGCTGGCCAGGGGCGCGCCCGAACTCCCGGCAGCCATCTGGTTCGCGCGCGCCAGCAGCTTCTCGATCGCCTGCTCGAAGCGCGCCGGATCGTAAACCTCCAGCACCGCCTTCCAGGACGGATTGGGCAGCATCGGCCCGTCCACCGCGAAAGCAATCTCACCGCCCAGAGGCCCCGCCAGGTCATCGCGCAAGCTGACCCCGGTGGCGCTTTCGAACTCCGCGACATGGGCCAGGAAGTCCGCGTTCGAGCCACCGGCCAGACTGAAGACGTCATCGAGCAGTGCCGCCGGGTTCTTCACCACCGCCGCGCCCGCCACCGTGGCATCCGCCGACACGAAGTCCAGCGCGCGGATGGGTGCCGGCGCCGCGAGCCAGGACGCCACACCGCGGCGCTCCTGCGCGAACGTCACCGCCGCCCGGTTCTCCGTCTGACCCGACACGTCCTTGTGTTGAACGATCAGGTACTGTGCATCGGAGAGGCCGGAACGGTCCAGAGCCGCCGCCGGATGCTGCGTCTTGGCGCGGCCAATCACCGAGTGCAGGTCGGCCGCAATGAGCCACCCGACACCGTCCGTATAAGCCTGCCCGATCCGCTCATGGAACGCGCTCTGCGCGAACGGGCTCGGGCCGCCAGCCGCCTCCACCCGCTGCAATTGCGCCAGGTCGGGCGACACCGCCACCAGGCCCCCGGCAATGTAGACGTACAGACCGTTGGGCGCGGCCGTCGCAGTTCGCGGATCGTCAACGATACGAATCTCCGGATGGTCCTTCACTTCCCCAGCCAGAAACTCGCGGAAGCCGCTCTTCACCAGCTCAGCCATAACCAGCGGCGAATCCTTGCCGGCGCTATCCGCGCTGAGCGTCACCGCGATCTCGGGTCCCAGGTAGGAGCCGAGCGCCTGCACCTGCGTCATCACGGAGTCGAATTTCGCTTGTCCACCCGCAGCGCCGATCTTCTCCATCCACCACTGGCGCAGCGGCGCGCTCTCGGCAAGCTGCTCCTGGAAGATCCCGTTCGCCTGGGCCAGCGTCGGGCCGAGGTTGGGAATCGCGGCGTAGAACACCGTGCCCGCGGGCGCCAGATCCAGCAGTCGCGTGGAGAAACGCAGGCCGGGGCCCGGAATCGCCTCCAGCTTTTTGCGCAGCACTCCGAATTCCTGAAGCAGCGCGGTGTATTGATCCACGTTGCGGCTCCAGGCGATCTCCTGCTCGATCGGCACCGGCGTCAGAGCGGCGCTGGTCGAGACCTGGTCGCCCGGATGCAGCACGCTGACGTTGTCCCCCTGCGCGACCTTCACTTCACCTTCGACCACCGCCACGCGCGAGCCCTTGACTCCGTGATTCACCGAGAACACCGTGCCGACCACCGACACCATGCAGTCGCCGGTATCGACGAACAGGTGCCGCGAGTGCTGCTTGGCTGCCTGCACCATGACGTTGCCGGCCGTCAGGCGGATGGTGACCCCGCTGCGCCGCTCCGAGAGCGAAAGCTCCGTGCGCTGGCGCATCTCAACCATCGAACCGTCGCGCAGCCGGATCACCGCGCCCGAGCCCATGGCCGTCCGCACGCTCTGGAGCTCGTTGATCGGCGCGCCCGGCGCGAGCGGCGTGTTGCGTCCGCCGGTCACTTCGTAGAGCGTGCCCTCGAGCGCGGCCACCGTGGCGCGCGGTCCCGACGGCACCAGCAGCCTGTCGGACGCCATGTACGCCCCCAGTCCAGCCGCGGCCACCAGGGCGGCGGCTGCCGCCCATTTCCAAACCGGCGCAATGGCGCGCTTCGGGACCAGGGCGATGGGCTGCCTCGCTCCCGCCGACGCCTTGCGGCAGGCCGGGCACTGGTGCACGTGGTCCTCCACCAGCATGGCGCGTGCAGTCGATAGCCGTCCCGCGCGCCAGTCCGGTATCAACGCCTGGAAATCGGCGCAAGTTCGTAGGGCGCCAGGGTCGCTGGCCGCGGCCTGGGCAGTCTCGGCGGCGACGCGTGCCCAAACCCGCTCGGCAGCCTGGCTCACGGCGGCCGGGTCGATTGTCTCGTCGCGGATTTCGGAAATCGCGCGGTCCAGGATCTCACCGTTCTCTTCGTTATTCATGACGAGTCTCCATGTAAGAGTGCATTGCGGCTTGCAGTTCGGTACGCGTGCGGTGCAGCGTGACCGCGACATTGGCTGCCGTGGTCTCACAAATGCGGGCGATCTCGGGGTTCTCATACCCCTCGAAATACCGCAGCGCGAACATTTCCGCGGACCTGGGGGAGAGGCGCGCGATTGCGCGGCGGAGAAGCGTTCCCAACTCCTGCGACGACTGCCGGCGGTCCGGCTCGAGGCGCCGGTCCTCCTGCAGAACCGGCGCTACCACTTCGAGCGCCACCTTCTGGGAGTCCCGCCGCCCGCGCACCAGGTCCAACGCGGCGTTGACCGCGGCCCGGTGCAGATAGCTTTCGATGTTGCCCACCGATGCCCCGGGCCACCCGTTTCGCGCCAGCCGCAAAAACACCGTTTGCAGCACATCTTCTGCGTCGCTGGCGTTGCCCGTAACACGGTACGCTGCCCGGAACACCCGGCCGTGATGTTCCCGGAAGCCCCGTTCGAGCTCGATCGCCGGATTGGAAAAAGCCGCCGGAGCAGCCATCTTTTCGCCGTCCTCTCTTGTTCCCTCATTCATGGAGACTGGCCTTTGAAAGAATTCTTACATGAGGATACGGAAAAAGGTGGGGCGCGGTTCGTGACAGGCGGCTGACCGCAAGCCAGTTCAACCGACCCGCGCCGGCTTCGCGGCGTGCTCGCGGTAGATCAGCCCGCACAAAAGCGCGGGCGTATATCCTGCCACCAACAACGCCCCCCATCCTGGCGAATCACCCAGCAGCAGGAAGTACGGAATGGGCGTGAGCAGCAGAGCCGCCCACTCCCGCAACGGCCCCGGAAGCGGCCATTCAAACGGCAACAGCAGGACGGGAAGGAGCAGCAGGCAGTCGTAGGAGTAGGAATGATGGCCTGCCCAAAGCCCCACCGCCAGCGCCAGCGCCGCTCCGGTTTCGATCGGCACGCGCCGGCAAAGATAATATGTCGCTGCCAGTGCGATCATCCCCAGGGTGATCTCGGCGCCCAGCCCCAGGTGCAGGGGAGAGAGAAGGCCGCGTAGGTTCGGCATCCTTTCACCGGCGGGATCGAAGATGGGAAGTCGCGACAGTATCAGCAGTCGGCTCAGCCACTGCGGCCCCTCGACCGCCGTCGAGACGGCCAGGAGCAAAGCGCCGCCCGCCATCCCGCCCGCCAGCGCCCTCCAGTTGCGGCGCGCCAGCAGCAGAACCGGCAGGGCCAGCGCCAAGTGGGGCTTCGAGGCGCACAGCGAGAGAACGAGGCCGGCCGTGAAGTTCCGGTGCCGGAGCAGCAGGCTGACACCGAGGGCGACGAAGAACAAGAAGAACATCGAGTCCTGGCCAAACGCGAGGCACATGGCCGCCGGTCCCGACCACGCCATCGCGGCCCAGGTCCATAGCCGGCTCTTCACTGGCCAGAGCAAGGGGAACGCAGCCCAGACCGCCAGGCGCAGGCAGAACCAAACCAGGCGGGCAGTCGCGTAGGGTAGCAGTGTCAGAGGCTTGAAGGCGGCCGCAAAAACAGGCAGCCGGCCGAACGGAATCACCGTACCGTGCGGGCCTTCTTTCCGTATGGCGTCCCAGTCGTACAGATGACCGCTCCCAACCAGCCTTCCGGCCGCGTAGTACTGATTGAAGTCGCTGTCCCAGTTCCCCCTGTTGGCCCACGCGATTAAACCGTTCGCGCACACTCCCGCCAGGATCAGAAGCAGCGCCAGAAGAACATGCAGCCTATTGGACATCGATCGAGCAGGAATCATGGTGTAGACGGTGCCCCCAGGTCCTTCCTCGGCGCCGGCAGCACAATCACTTGCGTATCGCCTGTCGCCGCGGCAGGCCGTGGGGGCGTCGCGCCACCTTGAACCACTATGTCCCCAGTCTCTTCCGTGAACTTCACGCGTGTTGCGCCGGGGTGCGCCAACGGAGTGCCCTGCCACCAGTTCGACCCCTGTTTCATCTGTTCCCTGGCCGCCTCGATCAACTTCTCCTCGGGGATGGTAAGCGACAGCCGGACGGTCCTCTCCTGCGTGGTGAGCTGAACACCGTTCAGCAGGTCCCTGACCTGTTGCGGGCCGGACTGCATCATCGCCATCGCCATGCCCATGGAGACGGCGCCCTGAAGCGCCGCGGCATCCTTTGCCGAGTGTGCCAGCAATTCCACGGACGCCTTGAAGTCCGGCGCCAGCGTCATACCCAGCGTGATCTCCTCAAGCGACTGAAGCGCGCCGGTTATGGCATCGGCGCCCTTGGGCAGTGCCGCATCATGGGGCACGATCGACTGCAGGTCGCGGGCCAGGCACCAGACATGGAATGTCCGGTTCATCTCCTCGGCCTTGGCCAGCCACGGGGATTGCGCGGCCTCGCCCGACTTCCACCTCGAAATCGCCGCCCGCACACTGGCCGGATCGCCCGCCACCAACAGCGTCCTGCCCAGGAACGCAATCGCCAGCGGATCGCCCTTGCCCTGCCTGGTCACCATCAGCGGGACGCCCTGGTACGCGCTCCGTTCCGTCGGCAGAAGCGCCAGCAGAGCCGGCGGATGCTCCGGGTCGAAAGGTCCGCGCACGATCACCAGCCCCTGGCCGCTCTTGGCGCCCGGCCCCGGACGCACGCCGATAACGACTTCCTTCAGTTGGCTCAGATCGAACCCCAGCATGTCCTTCATCGACTTCGAGCGCTGTTCATACTGCGCGCGGTATTCCGGCGTGAGCAGTTCTTTGTAGCGGCTCCCCTCATACGCCACCCGGATGCCGTCCACGTTGATCCCGATCAAGATCGGCGCATCGGGCGCGGCGAGCTGGAGCGGCGTGAGGTCGCCTGCCATCGCGAAACTGCCGGCCGCGAGCACGGTACCGAGAAGGAGGAGCCTTGAGGACATGGTTGCCAGCATACACCACGTCAGGGCGCGGGGAATGGCAGAATAGTGACGATGACGACCGCTGAGACACTCGCCGCCATCCGCAAGATTGCCGCCCTCGTCGTGGGCGATATCTGCCTCGACCGCTGGTGCACATACGATCTCTCGCTTTCCGAGCCTTCGCGCGAGAGCGGCATCGCGACGGTGGGAGTCATGGGAAGCTACGTCAGCCCGGGTGCCGGAGGCACGGTGGCCAACAACCTGGCCTCGCTCAACGCCTACAGCGTCGCCGTGCTGGGCGTCCTGGGAGACGACGGCAATGGATTCGAGCTCGAGCGGGCACTCCGGGAGCGCGGTGTACAGTTGCATCTGATGATCAAGGATCCGCAGCTACCGACCTTCACCTACAACAAGCTGTTCAACTCGGAGACCGGGATCGAAGACCGCCCGCGCGTCGATTTCATCCCCTTCCGGCCGCTGCCCCCGGCGGTCGAGCGCAAGGTGATGCAGCGCCTGGAGTCGGCCATCGGCGGCTTCGACGTGGTGATTGTGGCCGATCACGCCAAGACCGAGCATGGCGGGGTGATCACTCCCGGCGTGCGCTCGCTCCTGCGGACCCTGGCCCACCGCTTCCCCGACAAGGTCATCTGGGTGCACTCCCGCCGCCGCTCGGAGCACTTCCGCGGCGTCATTGTGAAACCCAACCGCCAGGAGGCGGACGAGGCTTGCATGCGGCTGTTCCACGCGGTGGATTACGAACGCCTGCGCAGCCACCTGGAAACCAAGCTGATGATCGTCACCCGCGGCAGCGACGGCGCGCTGGTGGTGGAGCCCGGCCGCGAGACTCCGGTGGTGACGGTTCCGGTAGCCAAGCCGGTCTATCCCTGCGGCGCTGCCGACAGCTTTTCGGCCGGCGCCGCGCTCGCCCTCGCCGCAAAGGGTTCGCCCATCGAAGCCGCACGCTTCGGAAACCTGGTGTCGAGCGTGACGATGATGAAGGAAGGCACGGGGACGGCCTCCCCCGAAGAGGTCCTGGCCGCGGAGGCGGCACTACCGTAATGACTTTTCCCGAACAGTATGTCGCGAGCGTCCATGAGGCTATCGCCTCACTGGACCTGGACCGCGTCCAGCAGGCCATCGACTGGTTCAAGGAAGCTCGCACCGAGGGGCGCAGCATCTTCGTCTGCGGAAATGGAGGGAGCGCGGCCACGGCCTCCCACTTCGCCACCGAGATGCTCAAGGGAGCCAGCTACAACCGCGCCGCCCGCTTCCGCATTATCGCTCTGAACGATTCGATCCCCACCATCACGGCATACTCCAACGACGTCTCCTACGACTGCGTCTTCGTCGAGCAGTTGAAAAACTTCGCCGCGCCCGGCGACATTCTGATGGGGCTCAGCAGCTCCGGCAACTCGGTGAACGTCATCCGCGCGTTCGAATACGCGAACTCGATCGGCTGCCGCACCCTGGCGCTAACCGGACGCGGAGGCGGCCAACTGGGCCCGCTGGCGCAGTTGAACATAGAGGTCCGCGCGCCCCACACCGGCCGTTCCGAAGACGGGCACATGGTGGTGTGCCACATCATCTGTTACTACTTCATGGAAGAGAAGTAGAGCTACACGAATCGAAAACCGATCCGTCATTCGTGTTGATTCGTGTGCATTCGTGGCCAAGATAGTTCTCTTGGCTTTTCCGTGGAGGGTTTACAGCCGGATGACCACTTTGCCCGCGCCGTCCTCGTGACGCTCCAGCATCTCGAACGCGGATTCGATTCGCTCGAGCGGCATGCTGTGCGTCACCAGCGGAGCGAATAGCGCGCGGCGCTCGTGCAGGAGTTCGAGGGCCGCCTCGGAGTCGTGGTTGGAGCGGCGCACATTGAGCATCGCCAGTTCCTTGCGCCGCATGGTGTGGAAGTCCAGCGCCACACGAGATGCCGACGGAATCCCCGTCATCACCACCCGTCCCGCGTTGCGCGTCACGCGGATGCATTGGTCCAGAGACTCGCCCCGCGCCGCGCAATCGAACGCCGCATCCACGCCTCGTCTGCCCGTCTCGCGCAGCAGCACCTGGACCGGACCCGCCGCGGCCGGGTCGATGGCTGCATCGGCGCCCATCTTCAGAGCCAGTTCTCGGCGTGCCGCCACGGGCTCCACAGACCAGATCCGCCCGGCGCCAGAGAGCCGCAGCATCGCCACAGTCAGCAGGCCGATCGGTCCCGCGCCGAACACCACCACCGTCTCGCCCAGCCTCATCGCGCCGATCTTCAGCGAGTGCAGCGCCACCGCCAGCGGCTCGAACAGCGTCCCTTCCTCCACGCTCATGCCGGCGGGAAGCGGCAGGAGATTCGCGGCCGGCAGGTTCACGCATTCCCGGAAGAACCCGGGATCCTGCGGCATGCTCATAAAGCGGATGTGCGAGCAAACGTTGTGGTGGCCTGTCAGGCAGAATTCGCAGTGATAGCAGTAGATGGCGGGCTCGAGCGCCGCGCGGTCGCCCGCGGACCATCCTGTGACGCCTGGACCGGTCTTGGTGACCGTCCCTGCCGGCTCGTGGCCCAGCACCATGGGATAGGTACACGGCAGATCGCCGATCGCGCCGCTGCTGAAATAGTGGAGATCCGAGCCGCAGATGCCCACCCCATCGACCTTCACCTGGATCTCTCCCGGACCGGGTTCGGCGGGGATTCCTTCGATCAGGCGGAAGTGGTGGGGCTGATAGAGCTCGGCAACACGCATAGCCGGGTTTTGGGGAACTATTTCTTGAAGAGTTGATCGAACGCGGCGCGGGCGTCGCTCGAGGCACGCGGCGCAGTGGGCGCGGGCGCTACCGAAGGCCCCGACGACGTCGTGTCGCGGGCCACCGTCACGCGCGGCGAGAATAGCTCGCACGGATTCGCCTGGTCCTTCGACGCGATCCGCACGGGGACCGGCTTCAGGCACTGGAACCGGGTTGAAGGTTCGAAGTGCGCGCACTGCTTGCAGCAGTGTAGCGGCACCCCGCACTTGGGGCAGTTGGCCTTGAAATCCATCCCGGGCGGCAGGGCCGTGGCGCAGTTGTAGCACCTCGATGCGGTGACCGTCTGTACCAGGCGCGGCAGCCTTGGTCCGGTGATGTCAAGTGGTGGACGAGGGCCTTTCGGCCTCTCTTCGGGTCTTCGGACGCTATTGTCGCGGTCGAAGTCCATGTAGCCCCGTGATCTATACTTGCGATCGTCTTCCATAAATAGGATTCACGATCTCCTTTGGGGGTCCTTCATCGAGTGGGTGTGCCACTCCATCCTGCCGGCCGCAAAGCGATCCGGGCTCGCCAGCCGTGGGAAGAAGATACAAACTTTCTTACAGCCTAGGACAGATGGGATTATGCGGGTGACCGAGGCGCTGGAGAGCGACAGGTCCCTAAACCCGCCTCAAGTTACACTGTACCACAGCGAGTCAAGGAATTCCAGACGCCTGAAAGGTTCATATCCGCCAGCCGGCCCACCAGGCTCGCCCGCAAACCTTAGTCCAGGGACGAGGACCGATGGCCGAAACGGTACAAAGAAATGCGCCGCGTTCGTGTGATCCGCGTTTCCCTACTCAGGCTGTTGTTGCCGGCCGGTGCGGACCGGCGTCGACGACCATGCGTAAGATCTGGCTGTTTTCGGCCACACTGGTGGCGGACCGCGGCCGATCGCGCGCGTCGCAACCGGAAGAAGTCCTTATAAGACGACGCAGGACGTTCCCCTTGGGCACTGGCATTTGCCGTGCCTACCCAAAAGTGGCAGTAAGAGGTATTCTTACCCAAGGAGGACCGATGAACAAGGCCCTGTTTCTTCCGCTGGCTCTCTCACTGGCATTCATCTCGCCGGTATTAGGCCAGGACAATCCCGACCAGGCGTATTTCTCGCCCGACCAGCTCGACAACCTGGTGGCACCCGTTGCTCTGTACCCCGATCCCCTGCTTGCGCAGGTTCTTCTGGCCGCGACTTTTCCGGACCAGATCGACGACGCATCCCGCTTCGCGCGCGCGAATGCCGATCCGCGCTATCTCGACGACCAGCCCTGGGACGTCAGTGTGAAGGCCGTTGCCCACTATCCCACCGTGCTGTTCAACATGGCGGAGAAGATGGATTGGACTACCGCTCTCGGCCAGGCCTACGCGGCCCAATCCAGCGACGTGATGGGAGCCGTGCAGCGACTGCGTGTGGAAGCTCGATCGGCCGGCAATCTGAGGAGTTCGCCGCAGATGGAAGTCAGGGAGGAGGGCGGCTATGTCGAGATCTGGCCGGCCAATCCCCAATACATCTACGTGCCGGTCTACGACCCGGCGCTGGTTTACTACCGCCGGCCCGGATTCCTCATGGGCATCACGTTCGGCCGCGGGTTTTTCATCGGAGCCTGGCTCAATCACGATTGCGATTGGCGCTATCACCGCGTCTATTACCACGGCTGGGATTCAGGGCCCGGTTGGATGATGCGCTCACGTCCCTACGTTCACGCCACGAACGTCTATGTCAACGTGAACTACCGCAATGTCGTGATCAACCGGACCGTCGTGGACCGAAGAGTGGACTACGACAGGCTGAACCGCTATCAAGGTGTACACCGCGACGTTCACTTCGACAACATTCGGGCCCACGATCACGGCGTCGTCAACCGGGATTTCCACGATGCGCATCCCGACCCGCACCGGGACCGTCCTGTCCAGTCGTGGCGGGACGATCACTCGGAGCAGCGCCGCCACGACGTGCTCCCAGCCGAGCGGCATGACGTGCGCCCACCCGAGCGGCATGACGACAGGCCGGCGCCTCCGGCCCAGGCTTTCCAGCACGAACACCACGATGCCACCCCGGTGAATCGCCCCGCACCCGAACTCAGACCGCAGCACTCCGCCCCGCAACGGGAGAGCCATGACAACCACGGGAGCCAGAACAAGGACGCGCACAGGGACTCCCGCGACAAAGACCACAAAGACAAGTAGGCTGGCGTTCGGATCAAGGCTGGATTGAGAATTGGACCGCGCGAGGGCCCGGCAAGACGGCGCTCGCGCGGCTCTGTTCTTGAACCCTCGCGGCCAGCCGCCCATCGCGTCATGCCGGCTGGCGGCACAGGCAAAACTGAGGAGGCCGGGGGGCCAAAGTGGTACAAGGAAGAATGCCCCTGGTTCCCGGGCTCCGCGCCCTTCTCCTCACCCTGTTGTTGTTGGCCGCCGCCACTGCTCCCGCCCAGACCGCCTCCGACGGCGTTCGCATTTACCACCAGCGCTACGCGGCCCGAATGACGCCGCTGGTCTGCGAGGCCGTGAAATTCCGAACCGAGCCCGGCAACACCGAGGCCGTCGTCGAGCAGGCGCACTGGCTTGAGGAGAAGGCCCGCCAGTTCGGCTTCGTCTACCGCGCTGCCGGACCGGTCACCGAAATCGAACTCCCCGGACCCGAGGGCGCGCCGATCCTCGGCCTGGTAGTCCACGGAGATGTCCAGCCCGCGGGCGAATCCGAGTGGACCGTTCCGGCGTTCACCTGCACGCCCCGCGAAGGCAATCTCTATGGCCGCGGAGTGGCCGATGACAAAGGCCCGCTCGTGCAGGCCCTGCTCGCCATGGCCGCGCTACGCGACAGCGGCCGCGCCCGCACCCAGACGATTCGCCTGATGGTAGGCAGCGACGAGGAAAGCAACAACCTGGACATCGCCACCTATCTGAAGTCGCACACGCCGCCGCCGTTGACCCTCGTGCTGGACAGCGAGTTCCCCGTGGTTGTCGGAGAGAAGGCATGGGACGGGCTCCAACTGACCGCGCCGGATCCTTTCAAGATCCGCGGCCGTACCGGAGCCCGTTGGGCCATCACCGCACTGGATTCCGGAATCACCGCCAGCATTGTGCCTCCCCGCGCCACCGCGCGCCTTCACTGGTTGGGCCCCGAACTCTCGGGCTTCGATCCCGCTCGCGCGCTTTGCCCCAGCCCGATCCCTAAAGGATACGGTTGCGAGGCGAAGTTGGTGGACCACACCGACGTGATCCTGACCACCACCGGCCGCGCCGCCCACTCCGGCGTGAACATCGAAGGCGGTCGCAATGCGCTGGTGCTGATGGCCAACGTCCTCAGCGCGAAACTGGCGGCGAGCGGGGCTCGCGATGTGCTCGAGTTCGCCGCTATCGCCGGCCGCGACCTGCATGGAGCCGGGCTCGGCCTCACGCAATCCGATCCCCTGTGGGGCCGCTACAACGTCAATGTCGCCACGGTGAAGCCCGACGCTAGAGGCGCGCTCGTGCTCACCACCAACCTGCGACGCATTCCTCCCAAAACGCATCAGGACATCCAAGCCTACCTGGAACACTTCGTCGCCGATTTCAATCGTTCGCACGGCAGCGCGCTGGAGTTTGGCGGCTACTTCCAGGATGAGCCCCTGGTCTTCGACCCGAACGCGAAGGTGGTGAAGAGGCTGCTGGCCGACTATGCGCGCGCGACCGGCAAGAGCGCGCCGCCCGCCATCTCCGGAGGCGGGACGTATGCCAAGCGGCTCCCCAACGCGATCGCTTTCGGAATGTGGTTCCCCGGCAAGCCCTACCCTGGGCACGACGTGGACGAGCGCGTCCCCGTCACAGACCTCGACCGCGGCGCCGTCGTCCTCGTCGAAACCCTCGCCGATCTGGCTTGCGCTCCGCCCCTATCGGACCCGCTCAAACCTTGAGGCCGCTCCGCCTTTGTAACTCAACTTCGTGCGAATTGTGGGGCAGGACTCCAGTCCTGCAGCGGGTCTCCAGACCCGCCTCCGTCCAACTTCCTGAAACGAAGGAAGCCGGACGTGGACGTCCGGCGCAGCTCTGGAGAGCCGCCCCACTCAGACCGTCCGCATCCGGATAACTAAGCAGCAGTCGGCATTTTTGCCTGCGGCTATCCCTTCAAACCACCGAATCGCCGCGTGTCGATCGCCGTTACGTCCGGAAGCACACGGGCATCCGCAACCGGCTCGCCCACCTCCATCCGGACGGGCACCACTCCCGCCCACACCGGCAGGGAGTAGTCCTCCTCGTCATCGATGGGAGGTCCCGTCCGCACCTTCGCGGAAGCCTCGTCGAGCGTCAGGGCCAGCACCTTCGTCGCGTTCAGCTCATGGTCGTTCGGAGTCCGGACTTCCGCCCAGCGCCCCGGCACCACGTGATCGGTGAACGCGCGCAGCGCCTCCAGTTTCTCGTCGCGATCGGTCACCAGCCGCGCCCGCCCGAATACAACCACCGAGCGATAGTTCATCGAATGATGGAACGCCGAGCGAGCCAGCACGAATCCGTCCAGCAACGTCACGGTCACGCAAACGTCCGCGCCGCCTTCCATCGCACGCAACATCCGGCTGGCCGGAGATCCGTGAACGTACAGCCGGTCGCCGGCGCGCGCGTACCCGATCGGGATCACGCAGGGCTGTCCGCCATCGACGAATCCGATGTGGCAGACGTAGCCCTCGTCGAGGATCGAGTAGACCTCGGCCTTATCGTAAACCGCGCGCTTGGGCAGACGGCGCACCTGGGTTCGCCCGGTGGGCGTGTAAGCGTCCATACCGTCTACTGTAACCCGGCCCGCCGCCTACCCGATGGAATCCATGAGCGCGCGCTCTGCGCGATCCGGATCGTTCTTCAGTACGCACACATCGTCGAACATCATGGTCGCCCCGCCCGCGGCGTCGTACGGAGCCCACTTGGGAAGGCCCGCATGATTGGGGTCTCCATTGCGAGCGAATGCGATCCAGGCATCGCTCATCCTGGCTCCCAGCGCGCGGGCGCGCGGTCCTCCGCCCGTCATCGTTTCGCAGCGATCGGTGTTGTCGAAGCAGAAGCTCAACTCCGAACAGTGAAACGCCATCGGCCGGCCGTCCAGCACCGGCGTCTGCCACGTGAACCAGTAGAGCCAGGCCGGCGCTTTGCCTTGCGCCGCTTTGAGCCCTGCCTGTTGAACGGCACTGCTGCGCACCGAGGACGTCATGATCACCGAGTACAGCTCGAACGGCCGCGCCTTCGGATGGCCCTGCCGGAACACATCGACGATCGCCTTGCTCTTGCCCGCATACCGCTCCTCGACCTTCGCGAAGAGCTGTTGCTCCGTCATGGAGAAAGCGTCCGGATGATCCATGCCGGTCACGAACTCGTTCAATACGGTGCCCACCAGCAACGGCACGCCCGCGGAAATCTCGGGCGCACTCGGATCGAAGGGCTGTGCCGGGATGCTCTTGCCGTCAACATAAGGGCTCCAACCCATCGCACGACCCAGGTGCCGAAAATCGGGAGGCATCGTAAAAGGCGGCGACACCTTGTGCTGTGCGGCCAGCGCGGCCGCGAGCAGGCGATCGACCGGCACTTCCCGCAGCTTCTCCACGTCCGCTTTTGAAATCGAGAGTTCTTCGAGCACCGCGGAGCCGAGCTTGGCGCTGTCCTCCGCGTCCGCCACTCGCAGTATGGACCCGCTTTGCACCACGGCGCGATGGAACAGCCCCTTGGCCGAAGGCATGGCCATGAGAGCGCCCACCTTGCCGCCGCCGCCGGATTGCCCGAAGATCGTCACGCGCCCCGGATCGCCGCCGAAATTGCCGATGTTGTCCCGCACCCACTCGAGCGCCGCCACCAGATCCAGCATTCCCACGTTGCCCGAACTCGCGTACTGCTCGCCGCCCTCCGCCAGATTCAGGAACCCGAAGGTGTTGAGGCGATGATTGAGACTGACCACCACGACGTCGCCCCGCCGTGCAAGATTCTCGCCGTCGTAGGAGCGCAGCTCCTGGCCCGATCCCGCCGAGAAGCCGCCTCCATGCAGCCATACCATCACCGGCCGCTTCCGGTTATCGTTGGTCCCCGGCGTCCATATGTTGACCCGCAGGCAGTCCTCGCCCGCTTGGCCGTCGTCCCACTGGAACATGAAGGCGGTCTCGTCGCTCTTCCACCCCATCCGCGGGAAGGAAGGACACACCTCCCCGAAGTAGAGGGCGCTGCGAACACCCGTCCACGGCTCCGGACGGACCGGAGGCATGAAACGGTTCTTCCCTCCGGTGGACGCTCCATAGGGCACGCCTTTGAATATGTGGATGCCGCCGCGAGTGAATCCTCGTACCTTGCCGGCCGTGGTCTCGACAACATTCTTCGCGTCGCTCACCACGACATAGTCGGGCCCCGCCGCGGTTTGCTTCTCCGGCGGCGCCGCTCCGGCGGAATTCGCTTCTGAGGTCGATAGACCTCCGATCAGGGCCGCGGTGTTCTTCATCCACGACCGGCGACTGCTCTGGTTCAGGGACATGCTCTCATTCCACTCCAGCCGCCTCGCCAGCGCAAGTCGAGCTGTTGTCCCTCCAGCACCGAACCGCGAACGTGAGCGAGCCCACCTCCGCCAAGTGCGTCACACGCGCCGCTGCGGTTATCATGGACAATAATGCAAACGATTAACGTGGGTATTGTCGGCCTCGGCAACATCGGCACCGGGACCATGACCATCCTCGCCGAGAACGCCGAGCAGATCGCGCTCAAGCTCGGCTTCGATCTCCGCGTCAAGGCCGTGTGCGACCTGGCCATCGCGAGCAAGCAGATTCCCGAAGCCCTTGGCCCGGTCATCAAAACCGACAACTGGCGCGAACTGGTGGCTCATCCCGAGATCCACATCGTGACGGAACTGGTCGGGGGAACCACCGTCGCCGCGGAGATCATCCAGACCGCCATCGCCAACAAGAAGTCCGTCGTCACCGCCAACAAGGAGCTGATGGCGCTGTGCGGCGCGGACCTCTGGGAGCGGGCCATCGCCGCGGGGACCAACCTGGCCATGGAAGCCAGCGTCGCCGGCGGCATTCCGATTCACGCCGTGCTGCGCGAGGGAATCTCCGGCGACCGCGTGGTGGCGCTGCTGGGCATTCTGAACGGCACCTGCAACTACATCTTGACGGAGATGGAGAAGCACGGCGGCACGCTCGAAGCGGTGTTGAAGGAGGCCCAGCGCCTGGGCTATGCCGAGGCGAACCCGGTCAACGATATCGATGGCTTCGACGCCCGCTCGAAGCTGGCCATCCTTTCCGCCCTGGCGTTCGGTGAAAAGATCACGCCGTCGGACATCTTCACGGAAGGCATCCGCCGCATCCGGCCCATCGACTTCCAGTACGCGCAGCGTCTCGATCACACCATCCGCCTGCTTTGCGCCGCCCGGCAGACGCCCGAGGGCCTCATCCTCTCGGTGCGTCCGGCGTTGATTCCCTGTTCGACGATTCTGGCCGGTGTGCGCGGCTCCTACAACGCGGTGTGGGTGAAGGGCCTGTACGGAGAGGACACGTTCTACTACGGCAAAGGAGCGGGGCCGCGACCCACCGGAGTCGCCGTGGTCAGCGACCTGATGCGAGTGGCGCGCGAGATCCGGCGAGGCAGCCCGGAGCGCGTGTCGCCCTTCGCCCACCAGCGGCTGGGCGAGTACAACCCCATCCCGGTCACGCTCCAGAAGCGCCCCTACTATTTGCGCTTCCGCGTGAAGGACCAACCCGGCATCCTCGCCGCGCTGGCCGGCATCCTGGCGCACAAGCATATCAGCCTCGAGGCCGTGCTCCAACTGCCCTACCCCGGCAAGGACGACCTCCCGTTCGTCATCACGCTCGAGCCGACAACCGAAGAGGCGGTCCGCGAGGCGGTTCAGGAAATGGCTCAACTCGACTTCCTCCTCGACCCGCCGCTCGCCCTGCCCATCGAGCCCCCGCTGTGACGCACCACACATTGTGGGGCAGGAAGGCATCCTGCGCGCCGGTTGCGAACCGGCGCCCGACCGGCCTGTTGACCGAAGCCTTCAGGCGGGTTACCAACCCGCCGCAGGTTGCCAACCTGCCCCACAGTTTTCGCTGGATGACTCTAGCCGCGCTAATCCTGATCTCCACCGCCCTCGCGCCTGCCCAGGTCGCCGAAAAGGCCAACGCCCACTATGCGACGCCCGAGCAGCGCAGCGCGCTGGCGCGGGGCATGTCCGACCCTTCTCGCGACCAGGAGGAGAAGCCGCGCGAGCTGATCGCGTCGTTATCGATCTCGGCCGGCATGGCCGTAGCCGACGTCGGCACCGGGCCCGGCTACATGCTGCCGTTTCTGGGCGAGGCCGTGGGACCGCGCGGCCGTGTGGTCGCCGAAGACATCTTCCCGGATTTTCTGGACGTCGCCCGTCATCACGCGGAATCCGCGCACTTGCCCAACGTCACCCTGATCCTGGGAACCCAGACCGATCCCAGGCTGCCCGCCGCCTCCCTGGACCTGGAGTTTCTGCTGGACGTCTATCATCACTTCAACTACCCCGCCCCGATGCTGGCGCACTTGCGGGACTCTCTCCGGGAAGGTGGCCGCCTGGTGATCGTGGATTACTACCGCCGCCGAGACGCCATGCCGTCGAACGACGCGCTCGAGCACATCCGCATCGACCAGCCGGAAGTGATCAAAGAGGTCGAGGCCCGCGGCTTCCGCCTGTTATCGAAACACGATCACATCCCCAACAGCCAGTACGTTCTAATCTTCCGGAAATCCCCCGCGCCGCGTTAGTGCTAACGAATCGCCGCTTTGATTGCGCTGACCCGCTCCGCCAGACTTCCTGGCTCGATTGAAACTAGTTCGAAGCCGAGGTCCCGGTAGATCTCTTCGTGAACTTTCTCAAAGCGCGCCGTTTCCTCAAAGCTGATCCGCCGCGCTTCGGTCGGCGTGATGAAGCCCAGATTGCGAATGAAGAAAACCCGGTGTTCGAAGATTGCTTCCTTCTTGATCCGCTCCAGTTCACTGGCAAGAAACTGCGGATACGGGTGCCCGAGCCAGGTTGCCAAAGCGGCGGTACACACAACGCAACGGTCGTGAAACTGAACCTCGTCCGGCTGACAAGACGCGCGAATCTGACGGTCCCTTTGCAGGTGGGCGATTGCGTCGATGAACGAGGGATGGGCCCACGGTTCAACCGTTCCGTGGGCTTGCGCGGCGGCAATAACGTCCGTAGCTGCCTCTTCGACTACGCTGAACCCGTCGAGCTCCAACTGACGGATGATCTCTGTCTTCCCCGCACCCGGCGCACCGGTGACAATGAACCTTCTCATGTGGATTGTTGCGCCCATGGTAGCGCACCGCCCGGCGGCCGCCGAATAGCGAGGGTGCCGCGGGAACCGCGGTCCTACTCCAGGCCGGCACTCATGATCAGCGCGCCCAGGACTCCACCCAGCATCACCGGCAAAGCGTAGAGAAAATAGATTCCCATGTGGCCGATCAGGAAGGCGGCATTCCCCGGCGCACCCACCCATGTCACTCCATTCGTGCTGAGTTGAACCGCCAGGTCACGCAGGGCGAAGGCGGCGAAACAGGCCACGCCCCAGCGCCACGGCCGGTTGCGGCGAATGGCTCCCACTAGCGCGCCAGTGAGAAACAGCGCGCATCCCGCCACCATCATGCGTGAGACTTCGCTGCCATCAAGGCTGAGGAGGCCGGGTAGGCGATCCGAACCGAGGCTCAGGAGACCGGCCACTCCCCACCAGAAAGGATCTGACGATCCCCTGATCCGGACTTCCGTCTGTACGGGTGCCTTCATAGGAGTGCCCTGGGCTCAAGTGTAGGTGCGGATTCCCCTCAGGTCAAGGAAATAAAGAGGTTATGGTACCGATGGACGTGGGCGGACGCTATCCTTCAAAGCCCCCTGACGCCTCGAACGCCCCGGCCAGGCGGAACATCCCCGCCTCGTTGAAGTGGTTCGCCAGGATCTGCATCCCCACCGGCAGGCCCGCGGCGGTCCGTCCGCAGGGAACGCTCATACACGGAATCCCGGCCAAATCTCCCGTGATCGTGTAGATGTCCGAGAGGTACATCTCCAGCGGATCGTCCAGCTTCTCGCCCAACTTGAACGCCGGGAACGGAGACACCGGCGTGACGATCGCGTCCACGTCGGCGAACGCCTGAGAGAAATCCCGCGCGATGAGGGTGCGCACCTTCTGCGCCTTCAGGTAGTACGCGTCGTAATAGCCGGCGCTCAGGACGTATGTCCCCAGCATGATCCGTCGCTTGCACTCCGCGCCGAACCCCTCGCCGCGCGTGTTGCGGTACATGTCGCTCAGCGTCTCGGAGCGCGGCGAACGCGTCGTGTATCGAACCCCGTCGTACCGCGCCAGGTTCGAGCTGGCCTCCGCCGTGCAGATGATGTAATAGCAGCCGATCGCGTATTCGGTGTGCGGCAGGCTGATCTCCCGCACCTCGCAGCCCAGCCTCTTCAACGTCTCGACGCCCTTCGCGATCCGGTCGCCGGTCTCGCTGGCCAGGCCCTGGAAATATTCGCGCGGAAGGCCGACCTTCAGGCCCCGCACCTGGCCGTCGAGCGCCGCTGTGTAATCGGGAACCGGCGTGAACGCCGAGGTCGCGTCATTTGGATCGCGGCCCGCGATCACCTGGAGCAGCAGCGCGGCATCCCGCACGTTGCGCGCGAACGGCCCGATATGGTCCAGCGAGCTGGCGAACGCCGTCAGTCCGTACCGCGAGACGCGGCCGTAGGTAGGAGTCACGCCCACCACGCCGCAAAACGAAGCCGGCTGCCGGATTGACCCGCCCGTATCGGAACCAAGCGCAACGACGGCCGTTCCCTGCGCCGTCACGGCTGCCGAGCCCCCGCTCGATCCGCCCGGCACGCGGTCCGGCGCCACCGGGTTGCGCACTGGTCCGAAGGCCGAATTCTCGGTCGACGAGCCCATGGCGAATTCATCGCAGTTGGTCTTGCCGAGGATCACGCCGCCCGCCGCTTCGAGGCCAATGATGGCCGTCGCGTCATAGGGCGCCACGTAGTTCGCCAGCAGCTTCGACCCGCAGGTGGTGAGCACGCCCTCGGTCAGGATCACGTCCTTGACCGCAACCGGAACGCCGGCCAGCACGCCCGCATCCTCGCCGCGCCCGAGCTTCTCGTCCACGCGGCGCGCCGCGGCCAGCGCCCGCTCGGGAGAGAAATGGAGGTACGCGTTCGTCTTCGGGTTCTCCGCCTCGGCGAAGCGCAAAGCTTCCTGGGCCAGCTCGACGGCGCTGAACTCGCGATCGGCCAGGCCCTGGCGCACCCTCGTCACGGTGAGGGCTGAGATTTCGGAGGATGTCATGAGCGTTCGATCACCTTGGGGACTTTGAAGAACCCCGCGCCCGAGAGCGGAGCGTTGGCGAGTGCGGCTTCGTTACCGATCCCGGGCCGATCGATGTCTTCCGCCAGCGTGGCCGTTTCCCCAGCCTCGGAAAGCACCTGCGCCATCGGCTCGACTCCAGCCGTATCGAGCGCGTTCAGCTTCTCCACGTGGGTGAGAACCTCGCCCAGGTCCTCGCACATCTTCGCCACTTCCTCGTCGCTGAGGTTCAGGTTCGCGAGAGCGGCCACATAGCGGACTTCCTGTTCGGTGAGCTTCAAGTTCTCTCCGTTACGCCGACCGGGCCCGCGACGCTTTGTAGAGCCGCCGCAGGATGGGGTCCCGGATCCCATCGGCTTCGTCCGGAGCGGCGCGCAGCTGGCCCGAACGCTGTGGCTCGCGGCGAGGTACGCCGGCGCGAAACTCGATCCTCGAGACCACGTCGCTTCCCGCCACCCGGCGCATGCACCCCAGGAGCTGGCCGGAGAGCGCCCGCAAATGCTGGAGCCAGACCGGATCTTCGACTTCCACCACCAGGCAGCCCTCCCGGAATCCGACCGCCCGCGCGTGGGCCGCGATCCGCTTTCCGACCGCCCGCGGCCAAGCTGCGCGCGCCACGTCCTCGGGGCACACAACCCCGCCCTGAAGGTTCAGCGAGCGCATGACGTTCCCAGCCCGATCCATGTGAGTCGAAGACGCCATTTTAGCACCTGCGGCGCCCAGGCTACGATGTCAATATGCTCATTCTCGCCTCGCGATCACCACGCCGCCGGGAGATTCTGACCTGCGCCGGCATTCCCCACCTGGTGCGGGCCGCCGAAGTGGATGAAACGATTCGGGATGGCGAGAGCGCCGCCGTTTACGTGAAACGCGTGGCTCGGGCCAAGGCCGAAGCCGTCGAGGGCGACGCGGGCGACCTGGTGCTCGGCGCCGACACCGTGGTGGTGGTCGGCAGCGAGATCCTCGGCAAACCCGCTGACCAGGCCGACGCCCGGCGCATGCTGCGCAGCCTGGCTGGCCGTGAGCACATCGTGATGACCGGGATCTGCCTCCGCAGCGC
The DNA here is from genome assembly GCA_964493965.1 of uncultured Solibacteraceae bacterium. GTDB lineage: Bacteria > Acidobacteriota > Terriglobia > Bryobacterales > Bryobacteraceae > DASWZN01. The sequence goes on along the minus strand of CAZBQQ010000029.1, from coordinate 4,871 downwards.
CAAAGGCGTGGTCGAACACGCGGAATCCACCACCGTGCGCTTCCTGCCGCTTTCCGCGGAGGAGATCGATACCTACGTCGCCAGCGGAGAACCGATGGACAAGGCCGGCGCCTACGCCATCCAGGGCCTGGCCTCGAAGTTCATCGACCGCATCGAAGGCTGCTACTTCAACGTAGTCGGCCTGCCGGTGTCCAAGCTCTACAGTCTGCTCCGTCGCCCGCAGAGCACCGAACCGCGAGCGTCAGCGAGCGGACCCCTCACACCGGAGACGTGACTGCCTTCGTCTTGAGCGCCTTGATGCGGTCCCTCAGCTCGGCCGCCTTTTCGAACTCGAACCGCTTCGCCGCCTCGCGCATCTTCTCCTCGAGCTCAGTCAGGTACCGGTCGAGCTGTTCGGGCGAGAGATCCGCCGCCGGTTCCTCCGCTTCGAGCGACACCGTCACGTAGTCGGCCTCCGAGATCGCCACCAGGCTCATATCGATGGGTTTGATGATGGTCTGCGGAGTGATGTCGTTGTCCACGTTGTACTGCACCTGAATCGCGCGGCGGCGGTCCGTTTCCCCGATCGCCGTGCGCATCGAAGCCGTCATCACGTCCGCATACAGCACCGCCCGCCCGTTCACATTGCGCGCCGCCCGTCCGATGGTCTGTATGAGCGAGCCGCTCGACCGCAGGAAGCCCTCCTTATCGGCATCGAGAATCGCCACCAGCGAAACCTCGGGAAGATCCAGGCCCTCGCGCAGCAGGTTCACGCCGATGAGCACGTCGATATCGCCCCGCCGCAGGTTGCGCAGGATCTTGATGCGGTCGAGCGTGTTGACCTCGGAGTGCAGGTATTGGCACTTCACGCCGGCCTCGGAGTAATACTCCGCCAGGTCCTCGGACATACGCTTGGTCAGCGTGGTCACCAGCACGCGCTCGCCCGCTTCCACGCGCCGCCGGATTTCGTGCAGCAGGTCGTCCACCTGGCCGCGAATTGGCCGCACCTCCACGGCCGGATCCACCAGGCCCGTGGGCCGGATCACCTGCTCCACCACCACGCCCGCCGACTTAGTAAGTTCATACGGCCCGGGCGTGGCCGACACGTAGATCACCTGGTTGACGCGGTTCTCGAACTCCTCGAAGGTGAGCGGCCGGTTATCGAGCGCGCTCGGCAGCCGGAAGCCGAATGAGACCAGCGTCTCTTTGCGCGAGCGGTCTCCGTGGTACATGCCGTGGAGCTGCGGGACCGTCTGGTGGCTCTCGTCGATGACGATGAGCGAGTCGTGCGGAAGATAGTCGAGCAGAGTAGGCGGCGCCTCGCCCGGCAGCCGGCCCGAGAAGTGGCGCGAATAGTTCTCAATGCCGTGGCAATACCCGATCTGCTTGATCATTTCCAGGTCGAACATGGTGCGCTGCCACAGCCGCTGCGCCTCCACCGCTTTGCCCGATTTCTCCAGCTCCGCGTGCCACCAGTGCAACTCTTCCTCGATCGAATGCAGCGCGTTGTCGCGGGTCTCCGCGCTCATGACGTAGTGGGTCTTGGGATAAATCGGCAGCCGCAGGTAAGTCTGGCGAACCTGCCCCGCCAGCGGGTCGATCTGCGAAAGGCTCTCGATCTGGTCGCCCCATAGCTCGATCCGATACGCGTTGTCGTCGTAAGTGGGATAGAGCTCAATGACGTCTCCGCGCACCCGAAACGTGCCGCGGCGAAAATCGGCGTCGTTGCGCTCGTAGAGAATCTCCACCAGCCGCCGCACGATGTCCTCGCGCTTGATCTTCTGCCCCTTCTCGAGCATGAGCAGCATGCCGTAATAGGCCTCCGGCGACCCCAGGCCGTAGATGCAGCTTACGCTGGCCACGATGATGCAATCGCGCCGTTCGAACAGCGACCGCGTGGCAGAGAGCCGCAGCTTGTCGAGCTCGTCGTTGATGGTGGCTTCCTTCTCGATATACACATCGCCGGAAGGAATATAGGCCTCGGGCTGGTAGTAGTCGTAGTAACTGACGAAGTACTCCACCGCATTCGCCGGGAAGTACGACTTGAACTCCTGGTAGAGCTGCGCCGCCAGCGTCTTGTTGTGCGCCAGCACAAGCGTTGGCCGCGCAGTCCGCTCGATCACCTTGGCGATGGTGAACGTCTTACCGGACCCGGTGACGCCCAGCAGCACCTGGTGCTGCTCGCCCTCGAGAACGCCCCGATTGAGTTGCTCGATCGCCTGCCCCTGATCCCCCCGAGGCTGGTAATCCACCACCAAGTGGAAGCCCATGCCTTAAGTGTAACTGCTCGCCCGTCGCTCGTCGCCCGTCGATGGTCCGGCTGGGGCTTCCCGGCTTTGCACCACGGCGACTGCCGGCCGCGAAGCGAACGACGCCCCCTCAGGCCTTTGCGACGAGCGACGAGCGACGGGCGACGGGCCTCCGTGTTACAACTTGTTCGAGGAGGCACTGGCCATGAGAGTCGGTTTTATCGGGCTTGGGACCATGGGCGAGCCGATGGCGCGCAACCTGATTCGGGCAGGCCATCGGCTCACGGTTTACAACCGCACGCGCCAACGGGCCGACGCCCTCGGAAGCGAGGGCGCGCGAGTGGCGGACACCCCGGCCGACGCCGCCGCGGACGCCGAGGTGCTGATCACCATGCTCGCGGACGATCGCGCGGCGCGCAGCGTTCTGCTGGGCGCCGGGCCCGAGCAGACCTCCGCTATCGACGCGCTCGCGCCCGAGGCCATACACATGTCGGCGAGCACCATCGGCGTCGAATGTTCGAAGGACCTGGAGCGCGAGCACCGCGTTCGCAGCCAGGGCTACGTAGCAGCCCCTGTGATCGGCCGGGCCGAAGCCGCCCGCGACAAGGCGCTGTGGATCATCGCCGCCGGAGAGCCGGGTTCCATCGAGCGCTGCCGCCCCCTGATGGAGGCCCTGGGAAGAGGGATCACCGTCGTCGGTGAGGAGCCGTGGAAGGCGAACCTGACCAAGATCGCCGTGAACTTCATGCTCGCTACGGTGCTCGAATCATTCGGCGAAGCCTACGCGATGCTGGAGAAATCGGGTCTGGACCCGCATAGCTTCCTCGACGTGGTCAACAACGGAGCTTTCCGCTCGCCGGTCTATGCCAACTACGGTGGGATGATCGCGGATCGAAAGTACGAGCCGGCGGGCTTCGCGCTCAAGCTCGGCCTCAAGGACGCCGAACTGGCGCTCGAAGCGGCCGCAGCGGTTCATGCGCCGCTGCCGTTCGCGAGCGTTCTGCGCGACCACTATTTGCAGGCCCTCGCCCACGGCCACGGCGAGCTGGACTGGAGCGCCGTGGCGGAAGTCGCCCGGCACAACGCCGGCGTGGGCCGAACCCTGAAGGCAGGCGGCTAGCATGCTTTTGTGGCGCAGGCTTCAGCCTGCCGCGTCGGCTCTCGAGCCGACGCTCGAGGACCGACTAAAATGAATCTCACCGAACAACAACACCCCATCGCACCCGCTCAACTCGCCGTCACCCCCTTCCAGCGCGCCGCCTGGGCAGTTCTCGCCTACAACGTACTCGTGGTCCTCTGGGGCGCCCTCGTGCGCGCGACCGGCTCCGGCGCCGGTTGCGGCGGCCATTGGCCGGACTGCAATGGCTCTGTTGTTCCCGACCTGCACACCACCGCCACCATCATCGAATACACCCACCGTCTGATGAGCGGGCTGTCCATCCTGGCCGTCGGCGGGATGTGGCTGTGGAGCCGCCGCGTGTTTCCGCGAGGCCACCGCGCGCGCTGGTGGGCGGGGCTGGCCGCCGTGCTCCTCGCGATCGAAGCGCTGCTCGGCGCGGGCCTGGTGCTCTTCGATTACGTGGCTCACAATGCCTCCATCGGCCGCGCCTTCTACCTCGCCGCGCATCTTGCCAACACGGAGTTGTTGCTCGCGGCATTGACCATGACGGCCTGGATCGCGACGCGCAGCCAGACTCTGTCTCGCGCCGCTGTGCCGGGAACGGTGCAGGCCGCCCTGCCGCTGACCGTCGCCCTCAGCATGACGGGCGCGCTGGCCGCGCTGGGAGACGCGCTGTTTCCCGCCGCTTCGTTCGCGGCCGGCCTCGCGCAAGAGTTCGCACCCGCCGCGCATCTCCTGCAGAGGCTGCGTCTCTCGCATCCACTGGTGGCCGTGCCGGTTGGCTTCTTCCTGCTCTACGCGGCATCGTCGGCCGTGCGCGCCCGGCCCTCGAAGGCCATGAAGCGAATGGCGGCGGCGGTTGCCCTGCTGTCGCTGGCCCAGCTCGCGGCTGGCGCGCTGAACGTCGCACTGGCGGCGCCGGTCTGGATGCAGATCGTCCACCTGCTGCTCGCGAACCTGCTGTGGATCGCCCTGGTCCTGCTGGCGGCGAATGCAGCCGCCATCGAGGAACGCGTATGAAGATCGAGGAACGCGCATGAAGAAGGTGCTGCGCTACGGCGGCGCCGGCTTTCTGATTGCCCTTGCGTATCTTGGCTGGGTCCTGCTGCAGCGGCACAACGCCGATCAGGAATACCAGCGCCAGGCCGCGGAGAGCGAGACCGCGCGATACAAGAAGCTCGTGCCCGCCGGCACGGAGCTGAAGATCACTCAGTTCTATGCCTCCAAGCAGGAAGCCGCTAGGGGCGAGAGCGTCCTGGTCTGCTACGGAGTCGAGAACGCGCGCTCAGTTCGGATCGAGCCGCCCATCGAAGACCACCTGATCCCCCTGCCCGCCAAGTGCATCTCGTTCGCGCCCCACCGCACCACGACCCTGAAGCTCGTGGCCGAAGGCGACAAGGGCGGTGAAGCGACGGAATCGATCACCGTCAAGGTGCGGTAGGTGGATTGCTCCGCCCCCTCAGGATCGCTTTGATCTCGCCGAGTTCCTCGCCGATCCGGGAGAGGGCCTGGTAGAACCTCCA